>NZ_NKHQ01000001.1:0-52056 GCF_014467265.1 Xenorhabdus sp. TS4
CGCGCCTGCGGCATCTTTACTCGCGCGAATATTGCTGCCATCCAGGCAAATTTCAGCCCAGTCAATCAAGCCTTTTTCATCCAGAATGGACAGTAACCGATTAAATATCTTGTTGATAATGCCCGATTTTGACCAGCGATTAAATCGGTTATAGACCGTTTTCCAAGGGCCATAGCGTTCAGGTAAATCACGCCACGGTGCCCCGGAGCACAAGACCCAGAACATCCCATTCATCACACGGCGGTGTTCAACATGTGGACGTCCTGCTCGCTCTGAATGGACCGGGGGCAAACAAGGTTCTATCACTATCCATGCGTCATCAGGAATGTCGTAGCGTGCCATCATCTTTTTCCCATATTGAAAACAGTTTAGATGAGAATACTATCAATTTACATTAAGGGACACAGCCTAAATAATTATGCGAGACCAACAATTCTGATTTCGCAAGCAATAATCAATTTAATGACCAATGGAATACGCCAAGAACACCCGCCACGCTTCTTATCGGTTTAATGAATAAGAAGCGTGGCGAGATTTTAGGGCGCACCAGATAAACATTTTTAACCGGATAGTATCGCCGTCAATAATCGCTTGCTATTCCTGCAATATCACTGACATTACACCACCTCCGCTTCACAATTCATTGCCAACGCCATACTTAGGGTTTTAGCCAAAATGGTTTTATTTTTACTATCTTCCATCAGGCTAAAATGGTCGCCCGGTACAGATGTTAGCTGGAGCAAAGAATCAGGCATGACCTGTTTCCAGCCTAACGACGGTTCCATACTCAAGGAGGGTAATTCGGCTTCCGTAACAAAAGGGAGCTGCGGATAAGGTTCTCTTGCATAAAACTGGTGGAGCGTTATCGCCAATGCTTGTGGTTCATATTCCTTGACCATTTGCATATAATTTACCATCTGTTCCCAGCGTCTTGCGATCAAGTCAGGACGCTGGTTTGCCGGATAGAGTCCCAGTTCCTGCGCCGCAGCAATAAATTGCACCAAATTCAGTTTATCAATTCTCTGATGCAATACCGCAATCTCCTCTTCATGTTCTCCGCCCGACTGTTTTGCCAGTTCAGTAAGAAACTGGAGTTTTGGTTGAATGACCTGCTGCCTGAAGCAGTGAGGAGCAGGCGTATCAATTAAACCCAGAAAATCGACGGTTTCACCGGCATTCAAAAGTTGCTGGGCAATGGCATAAGCCAATACACCACCAGAAGAGTAACCGTAGATCCGGTATCGGCCTTTCGGTTGAACCGCCTTCATAAAGGTGATCATTTTGGCGGCCAATGCTTCAATAGTCGATACCTGCTCTTCATTGATGGACGGCCAGGGCAAGGCATAAATCGGATAGTCAGACTGAATATGTTGTGCTAATCCAAAGACATAGGAGTAATCATACATACCACTGGGCACAAAAAATAGTGGCGGTTCCGTTCCTGAGAGCCGCACCGGTATCGCACTGCTTTGCGGCTGAGACAGTGGATCTAATGTGATTTTTGATACCAGTTCAGCCAGCACAGGGAATTGGAATAGGTCATTCAATGTACACATCAAACCACGACCTGCGGCAAGGTTTATCATCCGCATAGCAAGCAGCGAATGTCCACCCAACGCAAAGAAATTGTCATACCGGCCTATTTGCTCAACCTCCAGCAATTCACGCCAGATAGCAGCCAATACGATCTCAACCTCTCCCTGCGGCGCTTCATAGGCTTGATGAGCAAAGGCATTCTGATCAGGGTCAGGCAGTGCCCGACGATCCAACTTACCGTTAGGGGTCAGCGGAAATGCGTTCAGACGTACAAAAGCCACCGGCACCATATAATCAGGCAAAATAGCACTCAGATGTTCACGCAAACGAGCAGCCAACCCGCTATCTTCTTCCGCCACGATATAAGCGATCAGACGTTTATCCTGCCCATCCCCCAAAGCCAGTACGATAGCTTCACGCACCGCCGGATACTCTGTCAGCCGAGCTTCGATCTCACCCGGTTCAATACGGAATCCCCGGATTTTAACTTGCTGGTCGTTACGGCCAATAAATATCAGATTACCATCCGGCAAGTAGCGGACTAAATCTCCGGTTCGGTACATCCGTGCATCCGGTGCCTGACTAAACGGATCAGCCAGAAAATGTTCAGCAGTCAAATCAGGACGGTTGAGATAGCCACGCGCTACACCATTACCACCAATATACAATTCCCCAACCGCTCCCAATGGAACCGGTTGGCCACAGGCATCCAGCAGATAAACACAGGTGTTGGCCGTCGGACGTCCGATAGGCGTTAACGCATTGATATAATCTGCCGGACAACACCAGGTGGTGGCACATACCGTGATTTCTGTCGGGCCATAAGCATTGAACAGTGTGGCTCGGCCACGCAGTGCCTGGAGCAGCGCCGCACTGGGCGCTTCCCCACCCAGTATCAATGTTGGCCTTATGTTTATCTCCGGTAAATCCGCACCATCCCTCAACAGAGCCGGTGTCAGGCAGGCATGAGTCACCGCCTGTTCTTCCAGATAACGCCAGAGGCGGCGCGGATCCTGACGAACCATGTCGGCAGGAATATCCAGGGTGGCACCACCACACAATGCCATCATGATTTCCCAGACGCTGGCATCGAAACCAAATGAGGCGAATTGCAACATTCTGCTATGGGGATGAATGTCAAACTGGCTGATTTTATCCCGGATAAGGTTGACCAACCCACGATGTTCAACCATCACCCCTTTCGGCATACCAGTCGAACCGGAAGTATAAATCACATAGGCCAGATGCCGTGAAGTTAACGCAGGAACCTGCGGGTTGGTGTCTGGCTGGTCAGGCAGAGTATTCGGGTCAAGTACGGTTAATTTCGCCAGTGCTTCTTCACCCAGTGTGGAACGCCCGGTATTATCCGCCAGTACCACCAACGGAGCGGCATCATTCAGCATATAAGCCAGACGATCACCCGGATAGGCGGGATCCAGTGGTACGTAGGCGCCACCCGCTTTCAGTACAGCCAATAGCGCCACTACCATCGCTGGTGAACGTGTCACACAAATCGCCACCCGCTGATCCGGTACTACACCCAGAGAGATGAGCTGATGAGCTAGCCGATTAGCCTGAACATTCAGTTCCGCATAGCTGAAGATCTGCTCCTGATGTATCACCGCTGTAGCATCCGGGGTTTTCTCCACCTGTTGCTCAAACAACTGATGGATACACACCTGTTCAGAATAGGCTATTTCAGTCGCATTCCGCGTTTCCAGTAACAGTCTACGTTCCGCCGGTGACAAAATATCAATTTCCCTGATGGGTTGTTGTGGGTTAGCCACCATCACTTGCAATACGGTGTGCAGATAACCCACATACCGCTCGATTGTCTGTTGATCAAACAAAGCCGTTGCATAATTCAGAGTACCTACAATTCTGCCTTCTTCCTCAAACAGATTAAGTTCAAGATCAAACTTGACCACATCAAAAACCTGATCAACCGGTAAGATTTCCAGCGCTGGCAATTTCCACTCTATTTTCTCATTGTTCTGCCAGGCAAACATCACCTGGAACAGCGGTGTATGCGCCAGTCTGCGCGGCGGTTGCACAATTTCCAGCACCTGTTCAAACGGCAAATCCTGATTATCCTGTGCCGCCAACGTAATTTGCCGCACACGCGCAAGTAATTCCGTCACATCCGGGGTGCCCGATAAGTCAATACGTAAAGCCAATACATTGACAAAGAAACCCATCAGGGATTCAATTTCCTGACGACCACGGCCGGCACAAGGTGTGCCGATAACCAGATCACTCTGACCCGACAGACGTGACAGAACCATAGCCCAAGCTGACAGAATGGTTATGAATAACGTTGTCCCCTGCTGCTCACTCAGGCGCTTGAGGGATTTCGTTAACACCTCATCCAGATTGATGGGCAATGAACTCCCTATAAACGACTGCTGAAGAGGGCGTGGCCGATCTGTTGGTAAATCAAGCAGTACCGGTGTATCAGCCAACATAGTACGCCAACAGTCAGATTGGGACTGTAAGCGTTCAACCGAAAGCCACTGACGCTGCCATGCAGCATAATCAGGATACTGAATCATCAACGGTGGTAGTGGATCAGGTTGACCTGTCAGAAAAGCCGTATAGAGGGCACTTAGCTCTGATTTCAGTATCCCTAAAGACCAGCCATCAAAAATAATATGATGTAAGATCAGCAGAAATACATAATCATTGTCTGCCAGCTGTATCAGACTGGAGCGGATTAATGGCCCCTGTGCAAGATCAAACGATCGCCCAAACTCCTCCATACACAAACGCTTAAGTTGTTCATCCGCGTCAGGTACACCTCGCAGATCATATTGCTTCATGGACAAACCGGGTTCAGGCGGCAAGAGCCTGACTTGGGGTTGACCGTCAACCGTCACAATGACAGAACGCAAAGCTTCGTGGCGAGCAAACAAAGCATTAAGTGCCCGCTGCCAGGCGCCGATATCAAACTGACCACGCACATGCTGTATTACAGGAATATGGTAAGTATCACTCACCCTTTCAAACTGCGAGAGGAACCACAGATGATGCTGGCTAAACGACAATGGCAGAGCACTATCGCGGGATACCGGAGTAATCTCAGGCAACCTGTCACTATCCTCATTACATTGTGCGTAGATCTTCTCCGCAAAAGCAGCCAGCGAGGGTGCCATAAACAAGGTAACAAGCGGTAGCTCAACACCGAAAGCTGCTACACGGTTCATCACCCGCGCAGCCAACAACGAATGGCCCCCCAACGCGAAGAAATTATCATGTCGACTAATTTGTTCAATCCCTAACACTTCACGCCAGATAGCCGCTAACGCCGTTTCTATCTCCCCTTGCGGAGCTTCATAAACCTGACGGGCAAAGTCTTCCTCTCCCGGCACCGGCAATGCCCGGCGATCCAACTTGCCGTTAGCGGTTAGCGGGAATGCGGTCAAACAGACGAAAGCCGCAGGCACCATATAATCAGGAAATAGAGCACTCAAATGCTCACGCAGGCTCGCTGCCAATCCGTCATCCGATTCTGCTAACACATAAGCGACCAAACGTTTATCCTGCCCATCACCCAATGCTAATACCTGCGCTTCCCGTACTGCGGAATGTTCTGTCAACCGAGCTTCAATTTCCCCCGGTTCAATCCGAAAACCACGGATTTTAATCTGCTGGTCATTACGGCCAACAAATACCAGATTGCCATCCGACAGATAACGAACCAAATCCCCAGTGCGATACATCAGGGCATCAGTACCATTACTAAACGGATCAGCCAAGAAACGTTCGCTGGTCAGTTCAGGACGATTGAGATAACCACGGGCAACACCGGTCCCCCCAATATACAGTTCACCCACCGCCCCCAAAGGCACTGGCTGGCTGAGGGCATCCAGCAGATAAATCCGGGTGTTGGCCGTCGGACGTCCAATCGGAATGAATCCCCTCTGATAGTCTGATGGACAACGCCAGGCGGTGGCGCAAACGGTGATTTCTGTCGGGCCATAAGCATTGAATACCGTTGCCCGACCACTCAGTGCCTGAAGCAAGGCCACACTGGGAGCCTCTCCGCCCAGTATTAATGTTGGTTTGATGGTTATCGCCGGTAAATCCGCACCATCCCGCAACAGCGCGGGTGTCAAACAAGCGTGCGTCACCGATTGATCTTCCAGATAATGCCAGAGACAACCCGGCTCTTGACGAATGGCATTGTCAGGAATAACCAGACTAGCGCCACTGCCTAATGCCATCATGATTTCCCAGACACTGGCATCGAAACCAAATGAAGCGAATTGCAACATCCGGCTATGAGAATGAACGGCGAACTGGGCGATTTTATCCTGGATGAGGTTGACCAACCCACAATGTTCAACCATCACACCTTTCGGCGTACCCGTCGATCCGGAAGTATAAATCACATAAGCCAGATGACAGGAGGTCAACTCAGCAACGTATGGGTTAGTATCTGGTTGATCGGTGTCCAACTGATCAGGTGATGAATTCGGATCAAGAACAACATACTGCGAAAACATTTGCTCATTTAATGCTGAACGTCCGGTATTATCTGCCAACAAAATAGTCGGTGCAGCATCGGTCAAAATATGAATCAGACGTTCACCCGGATAAGCAGGATCTAGCGGCACGTAGGCACCACCCGCTTTCAATATTGCCAACAGCCCCACTATCCGCGCCGGTGAACTTGCCACGCAAATCGCCACCCGCTGATCCGGCTCAACACCCAGCGCGATAAGCTGATGCGCCAGCCGGTTAGCACGGATATTCAATTCCGCATAGCTAATGGATTGGTTTTCATAGACCAACGCTGTGGCGTCCGGGGCATTCTCCACCTGTTGTTCAAACAATTGATGAATGCACAGTTGGTCAGGATAGGTTGTTTCGGTCGCATTCCAGGTTTCCAACAACAATGTGCGTTCAGTTTCCGGCAGGATTTCCAACATCTGTACCGGCGTTTCCGACGCCTGTTCAAGCGCCTCTGCCAGACTCTCCAGAGCCTGTTGCATATAACCGCATATCCTTTCCGGATCAAAGGGTTGTACTACCTGAGCAGTCAGCCCCAAATCGGAACCACCATCCTCTACCGACAACACAAACGGGTAGTTGGTCCGCTCCTGTGCCCCAAGGAATTCAATTCCACTGATGATTTCATCCGACGTGACCGGCTGGGTATTATGTCGGTAATTCAACAGCGCATTGAACAGCGGTGTCCCACTGGCTACTCCACTGCAACGTTGAGCCAGCGCCAGTGATGCATGTTCATGCGCTAATAACCCCGCCAATCGGCTATGAGCAGCCTGTACACTCTCCTTCACCGGGGTTTCATCTATATCCAACCGTAACGGCAGGGTATTAATAAACAGCCCCATGCCATTGTCGGCGCCTTCGCCAGCCTGCATACGCCCAAACAGCACCGTACCAAACACCACTTGCTTCTGACCACTGGTACGCGACAATACCTGCGCCCAGGCCAAATGGCACAACGCCGCCACACTGACGTCCAAACGCCGGGCCTGATTACGCAGGCGGTTATTCAGTGCAGGCGTCAGCATTCTGTGCGATTCCGTCACCTGCGAGCCATCATGGTGTACTTCCGTCAATCCGAATGGCAGCGTCGGCTCATCCACCATCGCCAGCATATCGGTAAAGAAACGGGTATGTTCTTCCTGGCTGATCCCCAATTGAGCCTGAGCGACCAAAGTACGAAAAGGTACTGGCGCCGGCAAACGGTCTCCCCGTCCGGTAAGATACGCCTGCACTTCGTTGTTCATCACTTCCAGCGTGGTATGGTCACCAATCAGGTGATGTAACTGTTGCAGCAAGATCCAGCGGCCATCAGTATCCTGAGCAATAACAAAGCGCAACAACGGTGCTTGACTCAGATCAATACGATGCTGGCACGGATCAAAGCGTTGGGTCAGTTGGTCACTTATCGATCCGTCAGCCGGATTGAGTGTCAATTCTGTGATGAGTAAGGGAACTTGACGACAAACCACCTGAGCCGGAGCTGATAATCCCTCCCAGATAAAAGCGGTCCGCAGGATATCATGGCGATCAACCACCTGTTGAACCGCGGCCAGATAACGATCCAGTAAAGTCCGATCCGCAAAAGCCTGTTGGGTTATCAGAAGATAAGGATCACCTTCATTTGCCAGCAGATGGTGGAATAAAATACCATCCTGTAGCGGTGACAGAGCATAGATATCCTGAATGTTAGCCATCCCACCCGATATCTGATCAACAATACAGTCAATTTCAAGCTGAGTGAGGTCAATCAGCGGCAACATCTCCGGTGTTAACACAGACGTATCCGGTGTAATACGGTTATCAGGCACCTTGATCTCACAATGCTGAGACAAAGACTGAGCCAGCACATTCAATGTTGGATGCTGGAATAGCGCTTGTACCGAGATACCCAATCCCATACACCGCAAACGCTCAATCATTCGTACCGCCAACAGGGAGTGGCCTCCCAAGGCAAAGAAGCTGTCGTACCGACTGATCTTCTCAACTTCCAGCAATTCACGCCAAATGGTCGCTAACGCCATTTCTATCTCCCCTTGCGGGGCTTCATAGACCTGACGGGCAAAGGCTTTTTCTCCCGGTGCTGGCAACGCCTGGCGATCCAGCTTGCCGTTTGGCGTCAGCGGAAACTCATCCAGACGTACAAAAGCCGTCGGCACCATATAATCCGGCAACCGCGCACTCAGGTGTTCACGCAAACTGGCGGCCAATCCATCATCCGTTTGCGCTACCACATAAGTCACCAGGCGTTTATTCTGTCCATCACCCAACGCCACTACCAATGCCTCACTCACCGCTGGGTGTTCAATCAACCGAGTTTCAATCTCTCCCAGTTCAATTCGGAAGCCACGGATTTTAACCTGTTGGTCATTACGGCCAACAAATACCAAATTGCCATCCGGCAGGTAACGGGCCAAATCCCCAGTTCGATACATCCGCGCATCCGGTTGATGACTAAACGGATCCGTCAGGAAACGTTCAGCGGTGAGTTCAGGGCGATTGAGATAGCCACGGGCCATACCCACACCACCAATATATAACTCACCTACTGCGCCCAACGGCACCGGCTGACCATGTTTGTCCAACAGATAGATACGTTTGTTAACTGCCGGTCTACCGATGGGAATTAATCCCCCTGCATAATCTGACGGGCAATTCCAGGTGGTGGCGCAAACAGTGATTTCCGTCGGGCCATAGGCATTGAACAGCGTGGCCTGACGGTTTAATGTCTGGATTAGCGTCGGACTGGGTGCTTCACCACCCAGTATCACGGTCGGTTTTATCGCCAGCGCCGGTAAATCAGCGCCATCCCGCAGTAGAGCGGGTGTCAAACAAGCGTGCGTCACCGATTGCTCTTCCAGATAATGCCAGAGACGGTGCGGGTCTTGCCGGATTGTTTCAGTCGGAATAACCAGCATAGCCCCACTGCTCAACGCCATCATGATTTCCCAGACGCTGGCATCAAAGCCAAATGAGGCAAACTGCAACATCCGGCTGGTGACACCAACATCAAACTGGGCAATGTGTTCCAGCGTCAGGTTAACCAGACTCTGATGTTCAATCATCACCCCTTTCGGTCTGCCAGTGGATCCGGAAGTGTAGATTACATACGCCAGATGCCGTGAGGTGAGATCAGGGATCTGCGGGTTATTGTCCGGCTGATCCGGCAGGGCATTTGGATCGAGTACAGTTAGCGTCTTCAGTGCTTCTTCACCCAGTGCTGCCCGGCCAATATGATCCGCCAGCAAAACAGTTGGCACAGCATCAGTAAGCAGATAAGCCAGCCGTTCACCCGGATAAGCCGGATCTAATGGCACATAAGCTCCACCCGCTTTCAACACCGCCAGCAATCCCACTATTCTCTCCAGTGATCGTGTCACACAAATGGCTACTGGTTGATCGGGGATGACACCTAATGCAACCAGTTGATGTGCTAATCGGTTGGCGCGGGTATTCAATTCGGCATAGCTGAGCGTCTGGTTTTCATACCTTACCGCTATAGCATCCGGGGTTCTATCTGCCTGTTGTTCAATCAACTGATGAACACACAACTGTTCAGGATATGGCGTTACAGTTGCATTCCAGGTTTCCAGCAACAACTGGCGCTCTACTGGTGCCAGAATATTCATTTCCCCGACTGGCTGCTGAATGTCAGCGACCATCGCTTGCAATATTGTGTGCAAATATTCAACGTGTCGTTCGATTGTCGATTGATCAAACAGGGTGGTTGAATAGCCGAGATAACCGACAACCCTGTCCTCCTCTTCAAACAAGTTAAGTTCAAGATCAAACTTAACGACATCAAAGGCTTGATCGATCGGTGAAATTGTCAGCCCCGGCAATTTCCATTCCACAATCTCATTGCTCTGCCAGGCAAACATCACTTGAAACAACGGGGTATGCGCCAGCCGACGCGGTGGTTGTACGATTTCCACCACTTGTTCAAACGGTAAATCTTGATGCTCTTGTGCCGCCAGCGCGGTTTGCCGCACACGCGCCAGCAACTCCGTTACATTAGGCTCACCCGATAAGTCGATACGCAAAGCCAACGTATTAACAAAGAAACCAATCAAGGATTCCACTTCCTGACGACTGCGACCAGCACTTGGTGTACCGATAACCACATCATCCTGACCTGACAAACGAGACAGAACTATTGACCAGGCTGATAGCAAGGTCATAAATAACGTGACCCCCTGTTGTTCACTCAGACGCTTAAGGGATGCCGTTAAGTCTGCGTCCAGATTGATAGGCCACAGATTCCCGGCAAACAACTGTTCGGGCGGACGTGGTCGATCAGTTGGCAAATCCAGCAAAACTGGCGCGTCAGCCAACACCATTCGCCAATAATCGGATTGAACCTGAACCCTCTCCGCAGAAAGCCACTGACGCTGCCATGCAGCATAATCAGGGTATTGGATCATCAACGGCGGCAACGGATCAGGCTGTTGGTTTAAACAGGCCGAATAAAGTGCACTCAATTCTGATTTCAATATCCCTAAAGACCAGCCATCGGACACAATATGGTGTTGGGTCAGCAGGAAGACATACTCATCGTCAGTCAGTTGTATCAGAACAGAACGAATTAAGGGACCGCAGGCAAGATTAAACGGCATTTTAGCTTCCTGCTCACGCAAACGTTTAAGCTGTTCATCCACCTCAGGAGCTTTACGCAGATCGTATTTTTTCATCGGCAGACCAAATTCCGTCGGCAGGAGTCCAACCTGAGGCTGTTCATTTACTGTGATAAAAACGGAACGTAATGCTTCATGGCGGGCAAACAAGTGATTCAGCGCCTGCTGCCAGGCATGAATATCAAGCTGGCCCCGTAAACGCAGTGCCAACGGAATATGGTAGGTATCACTAACCCCCTCAAACTGCGCCAGGAACCACAGACGCTGTTGCGCGAATGACAGGGGTAGCGCTCCGTCATGGGGTGTCGGTGTGATGGCGGGTAATGCCCCACGCTGTTCATTAAGACGCTCATCAACCACCTTAGCAAAGGCCAGCAAAGCAGGCGCTTTAAACAATGTGGTCAGAGGCAGTTCGGCACCTAAAGCCGCGACACGGTTCATCACCCTCATCGCCAACAACGAATGACCACCCAGAGCAAAGAAATTGTCATACCGACTGATTTGCTCAACATCCAACAACTCGCGCCAGATAGCCGCCAAGGCCATTTCAGTTTCCCCTTGCGGCACTTCATAGACCTGACGGGCAAAGTCTTCCTCTCCTGGCACCGGCAATGCCCGACGATCCAGTTTACCATTCGGCGTCAATGGGAATTCATCCAGACGTACAAAAGCCGCCGGCACCATATAATCAGGCAAGACTGCGCTTAAATGGGCACGCAGGTTGTTGATTAATCCATCATCTGCTTGCGCTACTATATAGGCGACCAGCCGTTTGTCCTGCCCGTCACCTAACACCAGCACCGCCGCCTCACGCACCGCAGGATACTCCTTCAACCGAGTTTCAATTTCCCCCGGTTCAATCCGAAAACCGCGAATTTTGACCTGCTGATCATTACGACCAAGGAATTCCAGATTGCCATCCGGCAGATAGCGAGCCAAATCCCCGGTTCGATACATGCGGGCATCCAGTTGATCACTAAAAGGATCAACCAAAAAGCGTTCAGCGGTGAGTTCAGGGCGATTAAGATAGCCACAGGCAACGCCGTCTCCACCAATATAAATCTCACCGATCGCCCCCAGTGGCACGGGTTGGCCATAAGCGTTCAACAAATAGAGGCGTGTGTTAGAGATTGGCCGACCAATGGGAAGATTTGTCGTCCCTACTGGCATTTCAGTGATACGGTATGTCGTGGTAAACGTCGTTCCCTCACTTGGCCCATAGCCATTCAATAACTGCTGAGGCGGGCTATTACGCAGGATTTGAGCGATCACATGCGGATTAAGAACATCCCCTCCGACAATCAAGATATTGATCTGTGGGAGAACCGGAGACAATTCCGCTGCCAGTCGGTTAAACAATCCAACCGTCAGCCACAGGACAGTAATCCGATGAACCTGTAAAACCTGTACAAACGCCTGTGGTGTCAACAAGGTAGCGTGGTCGATGACCACCAGTGCGCCACCGTTAAGCAAAGGAGTCCAGACTTCGAAGGTACTGGCGTCGAAAGCCGGGTTAGCGGTAAAGGCAACTCGGTCATCTTGTCCAGTTTCAGCATAACCATTATTGACAACCAACCGAACCACCGCACGATGAGGCACTACCACTCCTTTTGGTGTGCCAGTAGATCCAGAGGTATACATGATATATGCTACTCCGGTACTGGAAGCGGGTAAGTCAAGATTGAGGCGATCTTCTTCCCTGATGGTGTTCATCTCACCAGAGAGACGAAATAACGGAACAGCCAGGAGATCAGCCGGAATATCAGCCCACATATCAGTGAGCAGCAATTTAGCTGAACAATCTTTTATCAACCAGTCCTTCCGCTCGTCCGGTACGCCAGGATCAATCGGAACATAAACAGCACCTACCTTGAGAATAGCTAACTCAGCCACGACCAGTTCAATGGATCGCTCTAACAAGATTGCAACATGCTCACCCGGATAAACCCCTTGCTCAATTAACTGACGAGCCAGCCAGTTAGCACGGATATTCAGCTCCATATAACTGAGGGTTTGATCTCCCGCTATCAGCGCTGTAGCAACCGGCGTTTTCTCTACCTGTTGTTCAAACAACTGATGAATGCATAACTGCTCAGGATACGGTTTTTCAGTTGCGTTCCAGATTTCCAGCAATAACGCACGTTCCGTTACAGGTAAGATATTCAGTTCCCGTACCGGCGTTTCTGGTGCCCGCTCCAGCGCTTCTGCCAGACTGGTCAGCGCCTGTTGCATATAACCACATACCCGATCCGGCTCAAATGGCTGTACTACCTGCGCCGTCAGCCCCAAAGTAGAACCCCCGTCCTCTACCGACAGCACCAACGGATAGTTGGTCCGCTCCTGTTCACCCAGGAATTCGATACCCGGTACAACCTCATGTGGGATCAGCGGCTGCTCATTATGTCGGTAGTTCAACAGGGCACTAAATAGTGGCGTACCACCCGTTACGCCACTGCAACGTTGAGCCTGCGCCAGTGAAGTATGCTCATAATCCAGCAATCCGGCTAGCCGGGACTGTGCCAGCCGTACACTGTCGTGCACCGGTGTGTCATCCATATCCAGTCGCAGCGGCAAGGTATTGATAAACAGCCCCATGCCGCTGTCAGCTCCTTCCCCCGCTGCCATGCGCCCGAACAGCACAGTGCCAAACACCACTTTTTCCTGACCGCTGGTCTGCGACAGCACCTGCGCCCAGGCCAGATGACACAATGTTGCTACGCTGACGCCCAGACGTTTTGCTTGCTGACGAAGGCGGTCGTTTAACTCCGGCGATAACATCCGGTGCGATTGTGTGACTTGCGAACCATCACGATGCACCTCGGTGAGGCCAAACGGCAACGTCGGCTCATCCACGTCAGCCAACATGTCAGTAAAGAAGCTATGCTCTGCCTGATGAATATTCAACCGGGCCTGCGCCACCAGATTGCGGAAAGGCACCGGTACTGGCAAGTTGTCATCCTGTCCGGCAAGACAAACCTGCACTTCACGGTGCATCACTTCCATTGTCGTATGGTCGCCAATCAGGTGATGCTGCAATTGCAGCACATGCCAGCGGCCATCGGTTTCCTGCGCTACTGTTTCTTGTGCTACGACAAAGCGTAACAATGGGGCCTGACTCAGATCAAAACGATACTGACGTGGGTCAAAACGGTGAGCCAATTGCTCACCCACAGGCCCATCAGCCGGATCCAGAGTCAGTTCAGTGACCGATAAAGGCGCTTGACGCCAGACCACCTGCACCGGTGCAGATAATCCCTGCCAGATAAATGCGGTCCGCAGGATATCATGGCGATCAACCACCTGTTGTACTGCCGCCAGATAGCGATCCAGCAGCGCCCGGTCAGAAAAAATCATCGGATAGGCCAGCAGATAGGGATCACCTTCCTTCGCCAGCAGATGATGGAACAAGATACCGTCCTGCAACGGCGACAGGGCGTAGATATCCTGAACATTAGCGATCCCACCCGGCACCTGTTCAACAATGTGGTCAATCTCAGACTGGGTCAGATCAATTAGCGGCAACATTGCAGGTGTCAGCACGGTGGTCGCTGGTGTAATGACATTCGGCGGTACGACTACAGCCTGATGTTGCTCCAATGTCTGGGCCAATTCTGACAGCACAGGGCACTGGAACAGATTACGGGCGGCCAGTGTCAATCCCAGATTGTGCAGGCGTTCAATCATCCGTACACCGAGCAAAGAGTGACCGCCCAACGCAAAGAAACTGTCATGTCGGCTAATTCGCTCAATACCCAGTAATTCGCGCCAAAGGGTTGCCAGAACAATCTCTTTCTCTCCTCGCGGCGCTTCATAAACCTGACGGGCAAAGGCGTCCTCCCCCGGTGCCGGCAACGCCCGGCGATCCAATTTACCATTCGGTGTCAATGGAAATTCATCCAGACGCACAAAGGCTACCGGTATCATATAATCCGGCAACCGTGCATTCAGGTGTTCACGCAGGCGAGCGGCCAATTTGTCATTCTCTTGGGTCAGCACATAGGCAACCAGTTGTTTGTCCTGCCCCTCCCCTAACGCCAGCACCACAGCTTCACGTATCGCCGGATATTCCACCAGCCGAGCCTCAATTTCCCCCGGTTCAATCCGGAAACCACGGATTTTCACCTGCTGGTCGTTACGGCCCAAAAATTCCAGATTGCCATCCGGCAGATAGCGAGCCAAATCTCCGGTGCGGTACATACGCGCGTTCGGTTTATCGCTAAATGGATCGGTGAGAAAGCGTTCAGCGGTCAGTTCAGGGCGATTGAGATAACCGCAGGCCACTCCGTCACCCCCGATATAAATCTCACCAGTCATCCCCAATGGCACCGGCTGACCGTCAGTATCCAGCAAATAAATCCGGGTGTTGGCAATGGGGCGCCCAATAGGAATAGCGGTCGTGCCCGATGTTAACTCGTGAATAGGGTAAATCGTGGTAAACGTGGTTCCCTCACTCGGACCATAGGCATTCAATAACTTTTGGGGCGGGTTCTTACGCAGTACTTGAGCAATGACATGCGGATCGAGGACATCTCCCCCGACCAGCAGCATTTTAAGTTGAGGCAGCACCGGAGATAGTTCCTCCGCCAACCGGTTAAACAGCCCGACACTCATCCACAGGATCGTAATGCGATGCGCCTGTAACGCCTGGACAAAGTCCCGCGGTGTCAGCAACGTGGTATGATCAATAACTACCAGCGCAGCACCGTTAAGCAACGGTGCCCAAACTTCGAAGGTGCTGGCATCGAAAGCCGGATTAGCGGCGAAAGCAATTCGGTCATTGGGTTCGATGTCAGCATAGCCATTATTGATAACCAACCGGACGACAGCCCGATGGGGCACGATGACCCCTTTTGGTATACCCGTCGAACCGGAGGTATACATGATATACGCTGGCTCGGCACTGGCACCCAATAAATCAAGATTGCGATGCTCTTCTGCCCTGATCTGTTCTGTCTCGCAGGTAAGATGGATCCGCGGGACAACCAATTCAGCCGGGATTTCCGTCTGCATATCAGTCAGCAGTAATTTGGCGGCACAATCGTTTATCAGCCAGTTTTTCCGTTCATCCGGTACGTTGGGATCGACAGGGACATAAACCGCCCCCGCTTTAAGGATAGCTAACTGAGCCACCACCAGTTCAATTGAACGTTCTAACAGAATCGCTACATGGTCACCCAGGCAAATCCCCTGTTCAATCAGTTGACAAGCCAACCCGTTGGCCCTGGCATTCAGTTCCGCATAGCTCAGTGTCTGATCCCCAGCGATTAACGCGGCGGCAGTCGGGGTTTTCTCTGCTTGTTGTTCAAACAACTGATGAATACATACATGGTCAGGATAGGGTGTTTCCGTGGCGTTCCAAGTTTCCAGCAACCCCACTTTAAGGGTATTTTCCTTGCTGGTAATACTGTCTTTCATTTGCTTACTACCTCAACGAATCTATCGGATATTTGAAAACTGTTATTCCCAGCAACCATCACAAATATTTTTCTTTTACTTTTAGGAGAAATAACAACAGGTACGCCAAGCATCGAAAGATACTCAGGCAATATTTTTCAGGCGCTGGATGTCATAGTCCGGTTAATAACCGCACAGCCAAAAATGATGTGACAATAATTTTCCAGACAACGGAATAAATGATTCATTTGATGAACCATAAGAAGGCATTCCATTTTTTCCTGTTTTTTTAGATAAGCGTTTTTGATCTACATCAATTTTTTATTACGCTGAATTCCACAACTAAATAAAAATGGTTCTATTGAATATATCTACTAGCATGAGCGCTAAGTTCTTGCTGTATTTTTTCCATTTAGTATTTGACTGAAATTATTTCAGATAAAATGAAGTGCTTATATTTATAAATAACCACTAACAACCAAGGAACAAGGCCAACCAAATAAAATTATTATTTATCATAATGTTATAATAAATACATGTATATTCACCCATATAAAACATAAACTAAATTAACTACATGTTATTTTATAATAATCAAATTACATAACTAATGTAAATGTAAACACCAATTATATTTAATACCGAAATAAAATAATTTCAAATAAATATTAATTTTCGTATAAGTTCTCAGTGAAATAATCGATAAATTTGAGGTTATTTTCGTTTTTATTCTATAAATCAGTCCATCTATTTAATTTTCATGTTTCCGTTATGATACGAAATGCGATAACTTAACCATGGAGATAAATAAGTTATTACGTCATTCGAAAAAGCAAATTTGACAAATTTGGGAGTTATTCCACTATACCTCTTCAAGTGTAAACACGATCTTTTTCATGAGATGCAAAGAGTTCAGAGAAATTCTCAGCAGGATAAATTGCAACCGGAGCAATTACGGCTGGAAGAGCAGGCGAGGTTGCTGAAAGAGCAACAGGCTGAACATAATCGGCAGGTGCGACAACGTGTCGGGCAGGAAAAAAAATCACAACAACATCATTCCCCAGGGCGGGGCTTTAGTCGGTAACAGAGATAAACCAGAAAGAATAACTCACTGATTTTAAAAAAATTTCAGATTATCTATCAGTCTGTTTTAATGAGGATAAATTCTTCACAGCAATTTAACCGATATACATAATCGTAATATATCAACCTCTCCTTCCATATTGCTGCCCTATCGGCTGCGAAGTTTCCAACCACAATGGTATTTCTGGGAACCTTGTACAACAGCTGTTTTTTCAATTTTCATGCTATATGTCGAAAAAACACTTCAATGCCGTTATTTTTCATAGAAAAATCCTCAAAGAAAAACAGAATACAACTTGATAAAACGCCCATCCACCAAAAAAAATTGATATATTATTGTTTTTATTAGGTAAATAAAAATATCTCTTAATATCTCGTAAGGAATGTTCTTGCCGTTTTCAAAAAATTCAAAAATGCGAGTAAACCTCATTTTTAGGCGAATTAAAAGTCAATTTAGTGGAAAAGATAATGGTAAATAATATTTTTAATGAAAATAAGGTAAATCAGCCGAAATAATCCACCAAAACATCAAAATACCTTTACATAAGTAAAATAAATAAAATTTTATTAAAAAACAAAACAATTTATATCAAACTGTCTAGTTTAGATTTATAATCCGTATGACTATCGCTAAATAGAATTAAATTTTGGATATGTAATGCTTTTAAAACATTAATTCTGGATGATCTGGCAATACCTGACTGGCATCAAGTAATATTTTTTCACCATGAATATTATGATGATGCAACAAAATATGTGAATAACAAAAAAAATTCATATATTATAATTGCTTAAATGGAATGGTTTGTAGTATATAATGAAATTTGACTTAGGTTAAATTATGTAGGATTATGTTTACAGTTTGATATATTTTGTCCGGTTTATAACCTCAAGAAAATCATCAACAAGAATGATATATGTCAACAAACATGAGGTTAGACAAAAATTCACTGTCTTTTGCATGTTTACCTTAATAAATCAACTAAAAACCATTAAAAATCAATAAAATAAAATTATTTTAAATATACAAAATCCCATAAAATAAAAACCAGGAACATATTGGTTATCTTTCATGCAAGGAGAATAGGAACTCTGTTTAAGCCGCATCGGTAACTCAACCGAAAAAATATGCAGAGGTAGCCATAAGACAAGGATTACAAAAACAAAACGCATGTTAGAAAACCAAAACGGTGAATCAGGTGGTAACAATAGGCATACCGTGAACGATAATCCGTCAAGGCAGGCTCTATTTTACGAGCAACTAACGGGGCAAAAATCGCACTCATTTTAAGCTTCGGCAATTCTCCTTGATGACGCCATAACTTACTAATGAAAAAAGGATGAGATATGGAAGATGCAAACCTATTAGTCGGAAAACGTATTCAGATCAAAAGGAAAGAGCTGGGTATCACTGCTACAGCATTAGCAAAGATACTTGGCCTCAGTCAGCAGCAACTTTCACGTTATGAAACGGGAGTGAATCGGATCAACCTCTCCCATCTCGTTGATATTGCCGATACGTTTAATACGCCAATTCAATGGTTTTTCGAAGATTGCAAACCAGTCAAGAAAGAGGACAGTACTGTTAATAAAATCACGGATCAATATATCCCCATTGCCGAGACAATTATAGGCAAGAATGGTTGTTGAATGAGGCAAGATAAATTCGTCAGAAGCCTGTTGTTTACTGATTTCAATTATCCCATTCAGGCTTCTGATTCTTGTCATGCCACTATATTCATGCCACGATATATTGCGGCATTTCATTATCGAGAGTGGTCCGATATATCGGCAATAAATCGCCTAATGGTCATCAATTCTTCCGGCGAATAGTTTTCCAATATTCGCAACCATCTTGCTTCTATTTGCCGATGCAATTTTTCATGCGCAGAAAATATCAGCTTCCCTTCGTCAGTGAAGCTGAAATAGGTCTCTTTCTGGTTATCTACCATTTTCAGTTTTTCAACGATAGAGCGCTGAAGAAGTTTTGCACAGATCTTTGAGATAGCACCCTTGGTCATTCCCAGCGCCTGGCTGATACTTGTGATATTTAATAATACCGATTCTCCTATACACTGGATCACATGTAATTCAGACAATGAATAGCCACTGAGTCCATATTCGCGGAGTACCTCTTCATTATGCCCTCTCTTAATACCATCTCTTAGAGGTATCAAGTGATTAACTGCGGCAAGGATCTTACGTTGGTAAACTGTACTGTCACTCATTTACGACTTTTCCAAAATAATATTTCCCCGGAAACAAAAAGGAGAGAGAAATGAATAGATGTAACTCAATTCGTAATGTAAACGTGATCTTCTACCTAGTATGCTTCAGTGCCCTATTAGGATCTCTTGCACAAAATATCTATGTTCCCGTTATTCCTACCATACAGGAGCTATTCAATGCGCCCCTACCTTTAGTAAACCTGACTGTATCAGCATTCACATTTGTTTTAGCTATTATGCAAATCGTGTATGGTCCATTAGCGGACAGTAAAGGTCGTAAAGCCATTTTACTTCCTGCTCTGATTATTTCCGTCATTGGATCTATTGGTTGTGCAATGGCTTCTGATATTTATTGGCTGATTGCTTTCCGAATAGTTCAAGCTATTGGGATTGCAGCTATTCCTGTTATTGCAGCGACAATTATTGGTGATCTGTATGAAGAGCAACATCGAGCCAAAGCCATCAGTACTTATCAGATGTTGTTAACGCTGACTCCTGCTTTGGGACCGTTGCTCGGCGGCTATTTAGCCGAATTAAACGGATATGTTGCGATTTTCCAATTTATTGCTGTTATCGGTGGGCTAATACTTATCAGCAATTCGCTTTGGTTACCAGAAACTAAACCCGAAACCATACCAGAAAATAAGCCAAAACAGTCAGCAAGTGCTAAAAGGGTGTTTTGGAACTTCGGTCAGATTTTGTCAGATCGCATCGCACAATCCGTTTTCTGTATTGGCTTTATGCTGTTCTATTGTTATTTCTGCTTTTTGACTTTTTTACCCATCATCTTAAACCATGAATATGATTTCAGCCCTGCCGATATTGGTTGGATGTACATTCCCATATCATTGGCAATGATTGTTGGCAGCTATAGCTATCGTTTACTCCATCATCGGTTATCTAAGATAAATGGCCTGATTGTCAGCAGCTTACTAAATCTGGCTTTAATCCTGTTGTTTTCCATCACATATCGATTCGGCATTCCCACGTTAATCATTGTCACAGCTTTATACGGTTTCACTCTGGGGATATCGACACCTACACATGCCACTTTGCTGTTAACAACATTTGTGGAAGAACGGGCAACTGTGATTGGGCTTTATAATTTTATTCGATATATGGGAATGGCTGTTGGCCCAATGGTTGGCAGTTTCTTATTATTCAACGACCACTATGAATGGGTATTTTTAATGGGAGCGTTGTTATTTGCTGTATCTATCGGTTTCACTGCCATCATGACTCAACAGCACCGTAAACGGCGATAGCGCTAATGGGAGCAAACGACAAAATTGAAAGATAAAAAACAAGCAACATTTAGTGGGAAATAGCCCAAATTGCTGCAATATTCCGTGCCGTTACCTGCAAATTATCGGCACCATTGGCGAGGGCATCAGCAAGGGAACAAGCCTCCGGTATGATGGAAAAGACCGCATCCAGCCCATGCTGATGCACAACATGATAGTCTCGGCTCATTCCCCCAACTAACGCAATGGTGGGAATGCCAAACTTTTTCGCAACACGGGCAACACCAATGGGAGTTTTACCGTATATGGTCTGGCTATCCAGACGACCTTCCCCCGTAATGACCAGATCTGCGCCCTGAATAACTTCTTCTAGTTGCAAGGTTTCAATAACAATCTTAATACCTGACTGTAATCTTGCCCCCAAACATCCCAATAAGGATGCCCCCATCCCTCCAGCCGCACCAGCACCAGCAGCATCAATCACGCTTTTCCCCGTTAGGGATTCTATTTTCATGCCATAATGATGCAATGCAGAGTCTAACGATTTCACCATCTCCGGTGTCGCACCTTTTTGTGGACCAAACACCGCTGATGCTCCCTGTTCACCACATAATGGGTTATTCACATCACAAGCCACGGTAAATTCAATTTGCCTGAGACGCGGATCAAGGTTCGTTAAGTCAATACCTTCCAGCCGAGTTAATGCCGCGCCGCCGAATGGCAGAATACGACTGTCACCATCCAATAAAGTCGCACCAAGTGCCTGCATCATACCTGCGCCACCATCGTTGGTTGCACTGCCGCCAATGCCTAAAATCAGTTTGTGTATCCCCTGTTCCAATGCAGCCAGAATCAATTCTCCCGTTCCATAACTCGTCGTTATCAGAGGGTTACGCTGTTCCATCGGCACCAAGTGCAAACCAGAAGCAGCAGCCATTTCAATCACTGCGGTTTTTCCATCGCCAAGCAGACCAAAAAATGCCTCAACAGGTTGTCCCAAAGGATCAGTAACAGTACACACGATACGTTTTCCTCCAGTTGCAGCCACCAGTGATTCTACTGTCCCTTCGCCGCCATCCGCCATAGGTAGCTTGATGTAGTCTGCCTGTGGATAAATCTCCTTAAATCCCCGCTCTATCGCCTGCGCCACCTGCAAGGCACTCAAGCTTTCCTTAAATGAATCAGGGGCAATCACAATTTTCATCATGGAATTTCCTCGGCTCTCTGACACTGATGGTTATTTTGCTGTTCACTGCTAATTATCTTGCGCGCATAAAAAAAGCGATAAACAAATTATCGCTTTTTAATCCAGCAAGTTTTGCTCAGCTAAGAAATTACGCTTCAATCGCCAGTCGCAATTTCTTCATGGCATTTTTTTCTAGCTGCCGAACACGTTCAGCGGATACACCATACTTATCTGCCAATTCTTGCAAGGTGGTTTTATTGTCATCATCCAACCAACGGGAACGAATGATGTCTTGGCTACGTTCGTCCAACCCTTCCATCGCCACAGAAAGTTTATCCGCAGCGTGGGTTTCCCAGTTATCTTCTTCAATGCCATCGGCAAAGTCAGAAGCCTTGTCTTGCAAATACAGCACCGGAGCCACTGGATGACTATCATGATTATCATCATCAGAGGACATATCAAATGCCATATCCTGCGCTGACATACGGGATTCCATCTCTCGGACATCTTTGCTGGTCACGCCCAATTCTTTGGCAACCAGTTCAATTTCATCCTGATTGAACCACCCCAGACGTTGTTTAGCCTTGCGCAAATTAAAGAACAGCTTACGCTGAGCTTTTGTCGTTGCGACTTTCACAATACGCCAATTACGCAATACATATTCATGGATTTCTGCCTTAATCCAGTGAACAGCAAAAGAAACTAAACGTACTCCCACTTCTGGATTAAATCGACGAACCGCTTTCATCAGGCCAATATTACCTTCCTGAATTAAATCCGCTTGCGGCAGACCATAACCGGCATAACTGCGGGCAACATGAACAACGAAGCGCAGGTGAGAAAGAATCAGCTTTTTCGCTGCATCCAGATCTCCCTGGTAATGCAGCCTTTCTGCCAGTTCCTTCTCTTCCTCAGCAGAAAGCATAGGATAAGCATTGGAGGCACGGATGTACCCTTCCAAACTACCTTGTGGAACTAATGCCAAAGTTTGCATTTCTTTTGTCATTCAAATTCTCTCAAAATTAGATCCAAATTGATGGCCTTCAAGTTTGCCTGAGTTCACCAGTAAGGTTTATTCAAGCCAAAAGTGCGTCTATTTTACCACCGTAGAGATCATATTCAAATCGTCTCAGTTGTGTGAACATCAATACAAAACCATAACTGTGACTTTGACAACAATTCACCCCCAACAGTTCACTAGCAAGCCCTGCAACACCTTTATTCTGGCATAAAACGACGTAAATGCTGAATTGTCGCAAACCATGCAGCTATCCAACCAATCATACCCGAAATAAGCACTAATAAGAGTGATTCATCCCACTCCAAACCATGCAGTATAAAGCTTGTACCAAAAACACTTGCCACTTCCGTAACCACGTTAGACAGTTTCCACACCAGCAGGGAGGAGAGGATCAAAGAGAATATTGCTCCCAAAATCCCCAATAAGGCTCCACCATTGAGGAAAGGACGCAAAATAAAACCATCCGTTGCCCCAATCAGTTTCATAACGTTAATCGTTTCACGACGGCTAAAGATGCTCAACCGGACACTATTACCAATGACCAAGAGCAGCGCAACCACCATCAAGATACCTATCACGGCAGCAATTCTGCCAATAAGGTCAGCCAACGCGGTCAAGCGGGCAAACCAGCTATCATCCATTCTGACTTCTTCAATGCCTTTAATCTGCGCAACTTGATCGCGCAATGTTGTTAGCGCCTGAGAGTCCTGGAAATTCAGTTTAGGAGAGATTATAGCAACTGCTGGCAGAGGGTTTTCTTCCAGCAAATCTAGTGCGCTGGCAAAACCTGACCATGCACGAAATTCGTTTACAGCTTCGTCACGGGAAAGGTAATTTACCGATTTCACGCCATCCAGATTTTTCAACTGATCAATTACCTGTTTGACGCTATTGTCATTCAGTGACTTATCCAAATAGACCGTGAGTTGTGGGATGGGATACCACTGCATCACTGCTTGATTGACGTTTTTCCAAACAATATAGAACACACTTGGTAAGGTCAGGGAAATAGCTATCACCATAACAGTCAGCAACGTTGCCAGCGGTTGGCGGAACATATCGGACAAAGTACTTTTCCACGCATAACGCCACTGTACACGCCATCCCCCTTTTAATGATTTGGATTTTGCGGACGGTGTTTTTTTCGCTGAATGACGGACATGCTTAGCCATGATGTCCTCCTTGCATACGTCCCTGATTCAGGGTCAAGATACGATATTTTCTTCGTTCAATGAGGGCTGTATCATGGGTAGCCATCAGAACCGTCACGCCAACTCGGTTAAATTCTTCAAACAGACGCATGATCCCCTCTGATAATGCCCCATCCAAATTTCCCGTCGGTTCATCTGCCAGCAATACTGTTGGCTTATTCACCACCGCGCGGGCGATACCAACACGCTGTTGTTCTCCACCGGAAAGCTGAATGGGGAAGTTTTTCGCTTTGTCCAGTAAGCCGACCTTATCCAACGCCGCAGATACCCGTCGACGAATGTCTTCAGCACTTGCCCCTGAGATGATCAGCGGCATCGCGACATTCTCGTATACGGTGCGATCCAAAAGTAGGTGATGATCCTGAAAAATCATGCCGATCTGACGGCGTAGAAAAGGGATCTCACGGGATTTTAGTCGGCTAATGTCATGGCCAGAAAACCAAATATGGCCTGCGCTAGGGCGTTCAATACCACAGATAAGTTTCAAAAGTGTACTTTTACCGGCCCCTGAGTGACCGGTTAAAAATGCCATTTCTCCTGGAAGTAGATGAAAATCCACCCCTTGCAGCGCCTGCCGCCCTCCCAGATAGGCTTTACTGACCTGTTCAAAGCGAATCATTGATAGTTAATCCTCTCGGGCAAAAAGAGCCTCAATAAAATCGTCTGCCTTAAATGGACGGAGATCTTCAATGCCTTCACCCACACCAATGTAGCGGATTGGGATCTCAAATTGGTCGGCAATCGCGAAGATAACTCCCCCTTTCGCAGTACCATCCAGTTTGGTCAGTGAAATACCCGTCAATCCCACAGCTTCATGAAATAGTTTAGCCTGACTTACTGCATTTTGACCTGTGCTGGCATCCAGAGTCAGCATAATTTCATGAGGTGCATCTTCGTCCAGTTTTTTCATCACTCGAACGATTTTTTTCAACTCTTCCATCAAATGGGATTTGTTCTGCAAGCGCCCAGCGGTATCTGCAATCAGGACATCAATACCTTTAGCCTTGGCTGACTGGATGGCGTCAAAAATCACTGACGCTGAATCTGCCCCCGTATGTTGGGAAATCACTGGGATTTTGTTGCGTTCTCCCCAAACCTGTAACTGCTCTACTGCGGCCGCGCGGAAGGTATCTCCAGCCGCCAGCATGACGGATTTACCTTGAGAGTGATATTGACGCGCCAACTTTCCAATCGTGGTCGTTTTACCAACACCATTCACCCCCACCATCAGAATGACATAAGGTGATTTGCCTTCTATCTCCAGCGGCTTATCAACTTTCGCCAGAATGGCTGACATCTCTTCTTTCAGTTTAGAATAAAGCGCTTCCGCATCTTTCAACTCTTTACGGCTGGCGTGGTCTGTCAGGTTAGTAATGATCTTACGGGTAGTTTCAACGCCCACATCTGCAATCAATAACTGTTCTTCCAACTCTTCAAACAGATCATCATCAATTTTTTTGCCACGGAATAGTCCCAAGAAACCGGAGCCAAGATTTTGACGGGTCTTAACTAAGCTGCGTTTCAGACGAGCAAAGAATCCTTCTTTGGATGGCCGTTCTTGTTCCTTAGGTAAGGCTGCCTGTTCTTCTGCCTGACGAGCTAATTCTTCCGCTAAACGTTGCTGCTCCGCTTCTTCTGCTGCACGACGGGCGGCTTCTTCCGCTAAACGCTGCTGCTCCTCCTCTTCTGCTGCGCGACGGGCGGCTTCTTCCGCTAAACGCTGCTGCTCTGCTTCTTCTGCTGCACGATGGGCGGCTTCTTCCGCTAAACGCTGCTGCTCCGCCTCTTCTGCTGCGCGACGGACGGCTTCTTCCGCTAAACGTTGTTGCTCCGCCTCTTCTGCTGCGCGATGGGCGGCGGCTTCCGCTAAACGTTGTTGCTCCGCCTCTTCTGCTGCGCGACGAGTGACTTCTTCCGCTAAACGCTGTTGCTCCGCTTCTTCTGCTGCGCGACGGTCGGCTTCTTCCGCTAAACGTTGCTGCTCCGCCTCTTCTGCTGCGCGACGAGTGACTTCTTCCGCTAAACGTCGCTGCTCCGCCTCTTCTGCTGCGCGACGGTCGGCTTCTTCCGCAGCGACTCTTTCTTGTTCAGCCTGTTCCTCTTGCTGTTTCTTATCTTGACGACCAAGTCCAAACCAAGAGAAGAAACCTCTTTTTTTCTCTTTTGCCATCGGCCACTACACTCCTCGCGGTTAAGTTAAATATGTGCTGTTATATCCACTGAGATAGGTTCTAACAGTAATGAATCCAGTCTAACATTTTCATCACACCACAACACATGTCTATAGAGGATTTCGTGGTAAATTAATCAATGGATATCTTCGTTTTCACTCACTCTTTGTCTCCGCCAGATATTATTTAGCAGCGTCGGATGACAAATATTTAAGTTATGTACATTATGACTAAAAAACCACTACGCGCGTCTTTGGGACAAATTCGCATTATTGGCGGAAAATGGCGCGGAAGAAAATTGCCGGTTCCTGATAGTGACGGCCTGCGTCCAACAACAGATCGCGTCCGCGAGACACTTTTTAACTGGCTTATGCCAGTGATTCAGGGTGCTCGTTGCCTGGATTGTTTCTCAGGCAGCGGAGCGCTTGGATTTGAAGCTTTGTCTCGTTATGCAAGCCACACGACCTTAATTGAATACGATCGCAATGTGGCGAAACAACTATTGGCTAATTTAGCCTTACTGAAAGCTGAAAATGCCGATGTGGTACAAGGTAATACACTACAACACCTTAACAACACCGGAACGCCGTTTGATGTGGTTTTCCTCGATCCGCCATTCCGTAAGGGAATGTTGGCTGAAACAATCAATTTATTGGAAACCAATAGCTGGCTAGCAGAAGAAAGCTGGATTTATGTTGAGGCAGAAGCAGAATCTGCGGCAACAGAAGTTCCCTCAAACTGGCAACTGCATCGGCAAAAAACCGCCGGACAAGTTGCTTATCGATTATATATTCGCCACCCGTAATCGGGTGTCTGAACGGCTTAAACACGATTTTGGAGTCGATGATGTTTATTCAATTAGGAAGAGGGATCATGATCTTAGTTTGGGGTATCATGATCTTCAATTTGTTTCACCCATTCCCTAATCCATTGAGATATTTCATGGATATTGCAATGGTATTTACGGCAATCATGCATTCTTTTCAGTTACTGCTGCTGAAAAACTCCCAGCCTAAAGATCAAAAGCTGTCTGGTTTTCTCCAGACCAAAATCTTCTTTTTCGGCGTCTTTGAATTATTGGCTTGGCAGAAAAAACAACTAAAAGAGAAACAACAGGAGAAAAAATAACTTCCCATATCCAGTGACTCATCTTATTTTCTTCTTTCGTCAATGAGTAATTCGCGTAATTACTCATTGACGTTCTTTGTTTTTGATAATAAAACGTTATTCGTTCGTTAATAACGAACCAATATCGATAAATCAAGATATTCTCCGTACCAACCCCATCATAAATAAAATTGCCTGACAAAACAGGTGTTGAACTTTAAGGAAAGGAAAAATATGAGTTGGCCATTTCTCGCTGTGTTTTTCTCTGGGTGGTTATATATTGATGCTGCCTATCGTGGCACCAACTGGCAGCAATGGGTTTTCCGCCCCGTCACTATGTTGCTTCTATTATTATGGGCCTGCCAGGCGCCCAATCTTGAGGTTTCAGGTTACCTTATCATTGCGGGCCTTCTTACTGCCCTGCTCTCTGATGCGCTCCACATGCTCCCTGGTAAGTATTTACTCTTCTCATTCATCGCGTTATTCCTGAGTTACCTGTTATACACCATTAGTTTTGCCTTACATATGGGTTTCAGTTTCTTCTTTCCGCTGCCTTTTATCCTGCTGGTCATTGGCATTGTGGTCATACTGACAGTCTGGACTCGTCTGGATAATATGCGTTGGCGGGTAATAGATGGTTTCGTGATGGCACTACTGATGGTTTGGGTTGCCGGAGAACAATATTTTTCCCTCAGCAACGACAGCCGATTCTCTGTCATCGCTGGCACGATCCTGCTACTCCTTGCACACAGTATCAATATCATTGCTCAATATCGCTTCCCTTTTAAACTATCAAAAGCGATTGTTGCTACCTGTGGTTTTATCGGACACTTTTTGATTATTCGTTCACTATTCCTATGATAGCTTACCCTTACTAACCAAGGGCTTGAAGAGAAAATAACATTAAGAGGAAGGACATTGATAATGAGAACCTATTTTAAATAGCACAAATCATCAAAAGAATTCCTCTTATTGGATTTGACTCTGGAGTTCACTCCAACGTGTAGAGTTAATACTAATGATTAAGATTAACTCTATAAGAGGTCGCCTATGTTATCCACTACCAAAAAACATAAGCAATCACAGCACAATTCTCTATCTTTCCAAAAAGATGATCATCAGAATATCGCCAATAATGTAAGTGAGCATTCACATCAACATCACGATCACAGCCACGAACATTCGCATAACTCTCCTACGCCAAATCATAGCCATTCTTGCTGCTCTACTAACACAGCGCATTCCCATAAAAATAGCAGCGCACACTGTTCACACGATCATGCACATGCCATACAGGACAACGCCCTCACCGAATTAATAGCGAGACAGCGTTTTAATTGGACTATCCAAGGCATGGATTGCCCAAGCTGTGCAGGAAAGATCGAAAATGCTGTCAAAAAACTGCCAGAAGCCAAGCAGGTCAAGGTTCTGTTTACAACAGAGAAACTGGTGGTCGATGCTGATATTGATATTCGTGCTGCCGTTGAACAAGCAGTAAAACAGGCTGGCTTTGAAATCAAGGAGGCAAGTTCGGCATCTAAATTGCCTCCGACAGTCAATCACTGGAAGACTTTTTCCCCAATCTTGATTCTGGCCGCCTTGATGTTCGTCAGTTGGGGAATATCAAAAGTCAATGCTCCCACAGGGCAGATCGCTTTCATCATCACTACACTAATTGGGTTATATCCGGTAGCAACCAAAGCCATCAAGCTGATCCGTTCTGGCACACCTTTCGCCATTGAAACGTTGATGAGTGTTGCTGCCATTGGTGCCTTGTTTATTGATGCTACCGCAGAAGCGGCAATGGTTATTCTCCTGTTCAAGTTAGGGGAAATACTGGAATCCTATGCCGCCGGACGCGCACGTCGTGGCGTCAGTGCCTTGATGGCATTAGTTCCTGAACAAGCCCTACTAATTAAGGATGGAAAAAAGGAAACCGTGCCGGCAGCAGATCTGCGTCCGGGGGATATCATCGAAATCGCCCCAGGGGCGCGCTTACCTACCGATGCCGAACTGCTCAACCCATTTGCCAGTTTCGATGAAAGTGCCCTGACCGGTGAATCAGTTCCGGTTGAACGACAACAAGGGGAAAAAGTCGCCGCTGGTTGCCTTTCTGTTGATAGTGCCGTGCAGATGAAGGTGATCTCTGAACCTGGTCACAACGCTATTGACCGCATCCTGCAACTAATTGAAGAAGCAGAAGAGCGTCGTGCGCCGATTGAGCGCTTTATCGACCGATTCAGTCGTGTCTACACTCCGCTGATTATCTTGTTCTCAGCACTGGTGGTATTGGTCCCGCCACTGTTTTTTGCCGGCTCATGGGAAACTTGGATCTATCGTGGTCTGACTCTGCTGTTAATTGGTTGTCCTTGTGCCTTGGTCATCTCGACGCCTGCCGCAATTACTTCCGCACTGGCCGCAGCAACCGGTCGCGGCTCTCTAATCAAAGGTGGGGCAGCCTTGGAACAACTTGGTTCAGTGAGCACCATTGCACTGGATAAAACCGGAACCTTGACCGAAGGAAAACCCCAGGTTACTGACATTGAACCGGCGGAAAACATCAGTGCAGAAACCTTGCTAGCACTGGCTGGTGCCGTAGAAAGTGGTTCCCATCACCCACTGGCAAAAACTATCCTGAATGCCGCAGAAAACAAAGGTGTGACAATTGTTGAGGCTGAACAGCGCAAAGCCCTGGCCGGGATAGGAGTCGAAGGACAATTATCGGGGCAAAAAATTCTCGTTGCAGCCCCCGGAAGATTGCCGGAAAATACCTTGTCCGAGCAATGGAAACAGAGAGTTTTTGAGCTGGAAGACAATGGAAAAACAACGGTTGCTGTCACTCGGAATGGGAAATTTATGGGGCTGATAGCAATGCAAGACACCTTACGTCAGGATGCCATAGACGCTATCCGTATCCTGAAAAAACAAGGTATCGAAGCAATAATGCTGACAGGAGATAATCCCCGTGCCGCAGCAGCCATTGCGAATCGGCTGGGCATTGATTATCGCGCAGGGTTGTTGCCTGAAGATAAAGTGCAAGCGGTCATTGAATTGAGCCAAAAACACTGCACCATGATGGTCGGTGATGGTATCAACGATGCCCCAGCCATGAAAGCCGCCACTATCGGTGTTGCTATGGGCAGCGGCACTGATGTTGCATTGGAAACAGCCGATGCCGCCCTGACGCATAACCGACTGACTGGTTTACCTGAAATTATTGCCTTGTCCCGAACAACCCATTATAACATCCGTCAAAATATCACTATTGCATTAGGACTGAAGGCGATATTTCTTATCACGAGCCTATTGGGTATGACTGGGCTATGGATGGCAGTCCTGGCCGATTCGGGAGCTACAGCTTTGGTAACAGCAAATGCAGTTCGGCTGCTTAGGAGCAAATCACAGCAGCAATAAATGGAACATTAACCTAAAAAGAAAATAACAAACCGAAAAGGTGCATGTTAATACTCTGCACCTTTTCAAAATCATAATGAATTACAAAAGGTTGCTATTAAGGAAAAAGAAAATATGGCATCCAGCGAGGTGATAAATAACCAAATACCATATTTAAAGCCTAGCACGGCTCCTTTTTTTCGCCAGTTAATTATATAGGCTTTTCTAAATTAAACAGAGTTTTCGCTTTTCCTGAGCAGGTATCGATACGGAGTTTGCTCTGTCTCTTGGGCGATCAGCGCATGATCCATAAAACGACAGAACCCCGGAATATCGCGGGTTGTTGCCGGATCATCAGCAATGATCAACAACGTCTGACCCGCAGCCATATGGCGGACTGCCTTGCGCACCATCATTACTGGCTCCGGACAACGTAATCCCAACGTATCAAGTGTCTTGTCGGGGTTGGCAAAAACTTCGGACATAACAATCTCTGTAGGTTCAAACAATCTATGGCAATGGATTATATTACAAAATATCGCCAACTGCCGTACTTTACTTTTATTGCGCAACACACGTATGATCCCACTGCCTGATCTTCAGGTAGATTGATTTTTTGGGTTCCCTCACCCCATCCACCAAAAAGGTACAATATGTTCCAATTGACTGCGCAACAGCGAGCCACGGCATTGATCTGGCTGTCGCTTTTTCACATTTTGATCATTACTTCCAGTAACTATCTGGTGCAATTACCCATCTCCATTTTTGGTTTTCATACCACTTGGGGAGCATTTACATTTCCCTTTATCTTTTTGGCGACTGACCTAACCGTACGTATTTATGGTGCGCCATTAGCTCGCCGGATCATTATTTCCGTTATGCTGCCAGCGTTGCTGATCTCTTATCTGATTTCAGCTCTGTTTTTCCAGGGAACCTGGCAGGGATTCGGGACATTGGGAACCTTTAATGTGTTTGTCGCCCGCATTGCCGCAGCTAGCTTTATGGCCTATGTGCTCGGTCAGATATTGGATGTTGGTGTCTTCAATCGTCTTCGCCAGAAACGCCGCTGGTGGATAGCGCCGGCTGCTGCCATGTTTTTCGGTAATATGTTAGATACACTGGCCTTTTTCTTTATCGCGTTTTACCGCAGTACGGATGCATTTATGGCAACACATTGGGTAGAAATTTCGTTAGTGGATTATGCCTTCAAGCTGTTTATCTGCATGCTGTTCTTCCTGCCCGCTTATGGCATTCTGTTGAATTTGATCCTGAAATACTTTTTCGCTCAAACAGAAGTTGAAACTCTGGTCAAAGCCAACTAAAAAAATGGCACCCTGACTGAATTAATCAGGGTGTCAATCGTTTCGCCAGTATTTCCTCTCAAATCACCCATTTCCTGCTTTTACTCATAACTTCTCTGTATATTTTGCCGTATAGTGTGGATGGGCAGTTCGTAATCTGCCCTATACCTGTATTGTGACACTCTATGCCTAGTTTCCAGTAAAAAAGGAATATTTCTTATGCTGAAAGTGATCCAGTCTCCATCCAAATATGTCCAAGGGCCAGGTGCGTTATCTCACATTGGTCGATACACCAAAATGCTTGCTGACCACGTCTTCGTGATTGCCGATAATTTCGTGATGAACCTTATTGGGGATACCGTCAGCAAAAGTCTAGAAGAACACGAAGTGACTAGCCATTTCGAACTTTTCAATGGTGAGTGCAGCCGTAGTGAAATCCATCGCTTGTCTGCCATTTTGTTGGAACAGCAATGTCAGGCTGTCATCGGGATCGGGGGAGGAAAGACGATTGATACTGCCAAGGCTGTTGCATACAAATCCCAAATACCCGTCATTATTTCTCCTACCCTTGCTTCGACAGATGCACCGACCAGTGCCCTTTCTGTTCTTTATACTGAACTCGGTGAATTCGACAGCTACCTGTTCTATCCACAAAACCCAAATATCGTGCTAATGGATACTAATGTCATTGCCAAAGCACCAGTTCGCCTGCTTGTCGCAGGTATGGGGGATGCACTCGCCACCTATTTTGAGGCACGAGCCAACAGTACAGCCCACAAACCAACCATGGCTGGCGGTGCGACATCCACCACAGGTTTGGCATTGGCAAAACTGTGTTATGAAACTTTGCTGGCGGAAGGTTACAAAGCAAAACTGGCGGTAGAAGTAGGTGTCAGTACACCAGCCGTTGAAAATATTGTCGAAGCCAATACCTACCTCAGTGGCATTGGTTTTGAAAGTGCAGGATTGGCAGCGGCTCACGCTATCCACAATGGTTTTACCGTGCTGGAAGAGTGTCACCATCTGTATCACGGCGAAAAAGTTGCGTTTGGTACTCTGACACAATTGATCTTAGAAAATAGCCCAAGTGAAGAGTTGGAAACTGTGCTCGATTTCTGTGTACAGGTCGGGCTACCAGTCACACTGGAGCAATTGGGCTTACGTGATAATGAGAAACTGCATCAAAAAATCATGCAAGTCGCTATTGCAAGTTGTGCCGAGGGTGAAACCATTCACAATATGCCATTTGTTGTGACACCAGAACAAGTTTACGCCGCAATTTTGGCCGCAGACCAAGTGGGCAAAGATTGGTTATATTAAGTGATTGCGAAATGGAATGAGGCGAATAGCATACTTAATTGACTCATCAACTGAAACTTACTGGCGGAATAAATTTACCCCAATTCCTTGGGAACTCATTGAGAAACAGAAATAAAACGGGCATGAACCCGCAGGAACATGCCCATAATTTAGTTAACGATGTCAACCAACAATGTCTATCTTGTTGGCTCCTGCCAAATTTTAGCAATATAGTTCAAGCATTCTTCTTTCGTTCCTGTTTTGCCGATTACCATCCATCCCATCGGGATTTCATACTCAACAGGCCAGAACGAATAATGCTGTTGACCATTGGTAACGACCATCCAATTCATGGCTTCGTTGCTGATTAACCGTTCCATGACACAACCTCCCTTTTGAAGCTTCTGAAAGGAAGGGCAGCCGGTAAGAATCCAATACCGATCAGATAACGTAATACTTGATGGACGTATCCAGCCGTAATTGTGGGGCAACGGATATGACTTCCCGCTAACCCCGCCAGCGTATTTTTCAGTTCCAATTCAGGGAAGAGTTCATCAACATAAGCCGGATCGAGTGCACGATAAGGTCTTTCAGTCATATCTCTGATCAGTGGGATCAAGGGATATAATGGATGAGTATCATCTAGCGCCAGGATCTTATCTTTACCCTCATTAAATGGAACAGGATTGAGGACATAACCAAAATCTTGCACCCAACCGAAAAATTGCTGGATAGAAACCTGCTCTGGGTTGAACAGATTAAAGAATTTCCCATTAGACGCCGGCTGTTTGGAGATATGCACCAGCGAAGCCGCCACATAATCAACTGGAACGATATCCAGCAATAGGGCATGGTCGGGATAAAAACCCATCGCCAAATAACCTTTCAAGGAGGCAATCAGATAATCATTAACTTGTACCGCTCCTGTAAAGGTATGTCCGAGGATCAACCCTGGCCGATAAATGCTAACGGGAACGCCCCTTTGACGGGCAATATTAATGATCCCTTCTGATACCCATTTACTTCCTGAATAACCGGAAGGATCACAAACCGACTCACTCATGGCACGATCATCTTCCATATAGGGGCGAGGCGACTGCGTGGCATACAGTGCGTTTACAGAAGAGACATAATGAAAATGTTTCAAGCGCGCAGTACAGGCCAGCTCCAACGCTGTTCGGGTACTGTCAACGTTGATATTTTTCAGAGCACTATAAGGATAGATAAAATTAACCAATGCTCCGTTGTGGTAAATAACATCAACCTCTTCTGCCAGTTGCATCCATGACTCCGGTAACAAACCAAAACGCGGCAGCCTCAAATCACCGATAATAAAATCTACACGCTCAAGCCCGTGACCTACATCAATATGGTAATTTTTGAATCCAGACTTGATTCTTTCACGGGCATGTTCTGCATCAGATGCACGGCACAAGCAAATAATTCTGGCCGAGGTCTGTTTCAGCAACTGTTCCAGCAAGTGCAGCCCAAGATATCCGGTCGCGCCTGTCAGTAATACTTTATCTGGCTGATACCAATTGGCATGAGCCAACCCATCGGGACAAACCTCTTCTTTTAGGTAAACATCATTCCTGAGCGTCTCCACATGCTGACGAATTAACGCTGCACTATGGTATGTTCCTACAAACTGAGCAGGGTTTGCCTGACGTTCAGCGATCATTTCATCCAGGATAGCGGCTATGCTACCCATTTTGGCACCGAAATGAGGCAAAACATGTGCCGCATTCTCAATGCGTTGATCCAATTCACCAAATGTCAGCGTTTCATGGGGATCAGAAACAGCTATCTCATTTTGTATACTTTTTGCCAACTCAGCTAACTGAGAAGGAACGTTCTTAAACCACGGTTCTAGCTCTGCTGTCATATGACTGATATTACGATTAAATTCAGGTTCAACAACAGGAGAATTTTTTTGCCCAGTAGTAAATGCTGTGTGTAATATTGCCTTGTGTGTGTAAGTATTCATAATGATACTCTCATTCTAAGCCCCATTGATTTCATCACTTTTCATGATGAATAGAGGCATCAATGCTGGTAGTCGTTATCTTCCAATTTTTGTCTGCATTCAGTATTTTCAAATACCTTATGTTGACGCTAACTGGATCAGAAAAATAAATTACAAAAATTTATTGCAAATTTAATAAATATATTAATTAGTATTAATTTGTAATCTTTTATTAATTAAACAATCAACTTAAATAAAGCCAATCATTATTTGGAAGACAGAGTGTATTACGCCTATACAATCTGTAGCCAATTTTAATTAACATACTGATATTATTATATTTTACCTCATAAAATAGTCATCCAACCCTACATAAAAACTACCATCATGAGCATGAATAACTATTTGTAGTAATATCCATCATTTTGAATTTTAATTTCAAACACTTTATTTATAACCGTGTTATAAAAAACGCAAAGCATGTAAATAAAAATAAATCACATGAATAAGTGAGAACGTTATTTAAAACACTACCAGGCAAATAGTACAACTTGTTAAAAGCAAAAAACAGAAAAACACCAACAGTTATTTATTAAATAATTTTTATAATAGGAACATTTGTGTGGGTTATATTTATCTGACTTTTTCATGGTTACTACATCAGACATATTCCCCTAATAATAATGAGCGTTTATTTGGTCGAGAATATATACGAACTTTAAACGTGCAAAAATAAAAAATAACCAAAAAGGCCGTTTATTGTGACACTCATCACACTAACATAAATAAATTGTATTCAAAAAAAGTGCTAAATCACTCAAAATTATCGACTTTGCGAAATTATATCTATATGTTAGCGACACCTCACAGTCATACAAGGTTGTTTTCAGCTAATATTAGCTTCGATATAGAAAATAAATAGCTAAAATTTTTCGTTTAACGCCATCACTGTTTGATGGTGGTGATTCGCTCATACAAAAGTCACGTGGAGACAAAAATATGTTAAGTATTTTCAAGCCGGCGCCTCATAAGGCTCGGTTGCCTGCGCAGGAAATAGATCCACTCTATCGTCGCTTGCGCTGGCAAATTTTTATAGGGATCTTCTTCGGATATGCAGCTTACTACCTGGTAAGAAAAAACTTTGCTCTCGCCATACCTGCCTTGATCGAACAAGGCTTTTCTAAGGGAGATCTTGGCTTTGCCTTGTCAGGCATATCAATTGCATACGGCTTCTCAAAATTCATCATGGGTTCCATTTCCGACCGCTCGAATCCACGTGTTTTCCTGCCCGCAGGTTTGATACTGGCGGCAGTAGTGATGTTGATTATGGGCTTTGTGCCATGGGCGACTTCCAGCATTGCTATCATGTTTACCCTGCTGTTCTTCTGCGGCTGGTTCCAGGGTATGGGTTGGCCTCCTTGCGGACGTACCATGGTTCACTGGTGGTCACAGAAAGAGCGGGGCGGAATTGTTTCTGTCTGGAACTGTGCGCATAACGTTGGCGGAGGCGTGCCACCATTACTGTTCATGTTGGGGATGGCTTGGTTCAATGACTGGAAAGCTGCGTTTTACATGCCAGCCTTTGCGGCTATCATCGTGGCAGTCATCGTTTTCGCTTTAATGCGCGATACACCACAATCCTGTGGCTTACCAGCCATCGAAGAGTATAAAAACGACTATCCACCCGATTATACGGAAAAAAACGAAAAAGAGCTGACCGCAAAAGAAATTTTCATGCAGTACGTTTTGCCGAATAAATTGTTGTGGATGATCGCCATTGCCAACGTATTCGTCTATTTACTGCGCTACGGTATTCTTGACTGGTCACCCACTTATTTGAAGGAAGTGAAAGACTTTACCATGGATAAGTCTTCCTGGGCTTACTTCCTGTATGAATACGCAGGTATTCCAGGTACGCTGCTATGTGGTTGGATGTCTGACAAAGTATTTAAAGGCAACCGTGGTGCCACTGGCGTATTCTTCATGACCCTTGTCACCATCGCCACTATCGTATTCTGGCTGAACCCGGAAGGTAACCCTGATATTGATATGCTCTGTATGCTGGTTATCGGCTTCCTGATTTACGGTCCGGTGATGCTAATCGGCCTCCATGCCCTGGAATTAGCGCCGAAAAAAGCGGCAGGAACAGCCGCCGGCTTTACCGGTCTGTTTGGCTATCTGGGGGGTTCAGTTGCGGCCAGTATCATCGTCGGCTATACCGTTGACTATTTCGGTTGGGACGGCGGCTTTATGGTTATGATCGGCGGTAGCATCCTCTCTGTTATTCTGCTGTTGTTTGTTATGTTAAGCGAAAGCAAACATAAGCAGGAAATTGCTCGTCAAGGCCAGTGATATAACGGAAAGACGCTGATTAATAACCCTATCAATCGCAGTACAATTTTATTGTACTGCGATTCCATAGGTTATAGGACAATCAAGTATATGCATCTTAAATACGTTGCTTACTTTTACTTATGAATATCTTCTTCATATCTATACTGTATTAACAATCTTTTGATTTAATACTTTCAAGATGTTCAATCTTAATCACAAGAATGACTGGTATATTAAGATTATTATGTAATCCATATTTTACACGCTCTATTCTCATATTATATAAACTAATGCTTTTCCAATGACCCATTAATTAGTAATAAAAAACCTATTCTATATTAGAATATTGTTCATTTAATAACAGCTAAAATAAGACGGGATATAAAAATAACTTAGAGAAAATTTTTTATGTCATAAAACTGTGACATACTATTAATAATAGTTAATGTTTAGGATTGTGTTATGTCATTATTTTCTATAAAAATGGAGAACCCCAATGCAGACCCCTATTAAGGCAATTATGGCCGGTATTCTGTTAGCATCATCCATGTCAGGCATTGCACATGCAGCAGATAAGATCGTTATCGCTCATCGTGGCGCTAGTGGTTATTTGCCTGAACACACACTACCCGCCAAAGCAATGGCTTATGCACAAGGTGCGGATTATCTGGAGCAAGATCTGGTCATGACCAAAGATGACCAGCTTATTGTACTGCACGATCACTATCTTGATCGCATAACGGATGTCGCAGAACGTTTTCCAGACCGCGCCCGCGCTGACGGCCGCTATTATGCCATCGACTTTACCCTGCCAGAAATTAAGTCACTGAAATTTACCGAAGGTTTTGATATCAAGGATGGCAAAAAAGTCCAAAGCTATCCTGGACGTTTTCCAATGGGTAAATCAGATTTCCGCATCCATACTTTTCAGGAAGAGCTTGAGTTTATTCAAGGTCTGAATAAATCCACAGGCAAAGACATTGGCATTTACCCTGAAATCAAAGCACCGTGGTTCCATCGCCAGGAAGGCAAAGATATCACCAGCAAAGTGCTGGAGGTTCTGAAACAATATGGCTACACCAAAAAGAGCGATAAAGTTTATCTGCAATGTTTTGATGCCAATGAACTCAAACGCATCAAAAATGAACTAGAACCGAAACTGGGAATGGATCTGAAACTGATTCAGCTTATTGCTTACACCGATTGGAAGGAAACGTACGAACAAAAATCAGATGGTACATGGCAGAATTATAGCTATGACTGGATGTTTAAACCTGGTGCGATGAAAGAAGTAGCAAAATATGCTGATGGAATCGGCCCTGATTACCATATGCTTATCGCCAGTGACTCTATGCCAAACCACATTAAATTAACTGGCATGGTAAAAGAGGCTCACGCTAGCCATCTGGCGGTACACCCGTATACCATCCGTATCGATCAATTACCAAAATATGCCACCAGCGGCAACCAATTGTTTGATATCGTTTTCGACAAGGCCAATGTCGATGGGGCATTCACAGATTTCCCTGATTTGGCAGTGAAATTCCTGAGAAAACATCACGAACATAAATAATCAGCGCAAATAACGTAGAAAAACAAAGGGGCAGTTCCGGACTGCCCCATGACTAAATTGCATCAGATAGATGACGTAAATGATTTTGTTACGAGATCCCCACAGGAAAAGCGATAACCTCACTAATCCGCTCAGCACCCAATGCCAGCATAATCAAACGATCCACCCCTAATGCTACACCTGCACATTCAGGCATTCCGTGGGCAAGAGCAGCAATCAGGTATTCATCAACCGGCTGCACCGGCAAGCCCATCTCTTCACGCTTACGGTTATCCTGTTCGAAACGAAGACGTTGTTCATTGCTGTCGGTCAGTTCACGAAAGCCATTCGCCAACTCCATGCCTTTAAAATAGACTTCAAAACGCTCCGCAACACGGTGATCTTCCTTGCTGATTTCCGCCAATGCCGCTTGAGAGGCTGGGAAATGATAGATAAACGTTGGTTTTTCAATACCAATCTGAGTTTCTACGCCCATGACAAAAAGTAGTTGCAATAAGGTATCCCGATCTTCTTCCTGATCAGCAATATTGCTGAGATCGAGTTTCGCCGCCACTTCACGCAATTTTTCTTTGCTTGCGGTAAGGGGATCAATATCCAGATATCGCATGAAAGCCTGTTGGTAAGAAAGCGACTCAGCGCTTTCACAATCCAGGATCTGTTGCAACAGATCATCTACTTCATTCATCAGGCGATACATGTCGTAGTGGGGACGATACCATTCCAGCATGGTGAACTCTGGATTATGATGACGACCTGCTTCCTCATTGCGGAAACTTTTCCCCATCTGATAAATAGAACCGCTGCCGGCTGCCAGCAGACGTTTCATGTGGTATTCAGGGCTAGTCATCAGGTACAGAGTCAAGCCATCTGCCGCTCCCGGCCCAACGAACTGTGTCTGGAAAGGTACCAAATGAACGTCGGTGACAGTCGCCTGACTCATGACAGGCGTTTCAACTTCCAACACCCCACGATCTGCGAAGAAGCGCCGTATTTCTGCTAAAATCTCTGCCCTTTTCAATAAATTGGCGATAGGGGCACTTGGCTGCCAATTCGCGTTTTCGTTCATATTTCTATGACTCCAAAATAAAACAAAACGCGCAGTTTACCTTCATCAAGCGTACCAGACAATTCATTACCCTCAATTTCTTTATACACTTATTCTTTATACACTTAATTTTTTAATTTGTGGCCTTGTTAACTATATTCGTTATCCATTTATTTATATTTAGAATATAGTGTTCATCTATAGTCAATCGTGGTTAAATAAAATGTTTTTACAAAGTAAAAAATACTATTATTTGTCAATCACATAAATACAAAAAATTAATTAACATTATTTTTAGCCTATTATCTGATAAATCTGCACTCTAATGTTTCATATCAATAAAAAAGGGTTAATTATATAAATTTATAATAAAAACCATATTGTTATCCAAACTAATTAATTTCATCATTTACTTTTATATAAGCCATATTAATGAAGTTATAACCTATATTAACATGCAACATTAAAATAAGTAAAAACATGCGTTAGATCACGTTTTACAGGTAAAAACCCGCAAAACCCGCATCCATATCAAATTTACCTCCTGCACTCTTCGCTATAATTAAACCGTATAAAAAATAGTAGATTGACTCCCACTTGAACAATGGAGAAGAGCAGTGCAAACCTTCAATGTTGACCTTGCGATTATCGGAGCCGGTGGTGCAGGGCTACGAGCCGCCATCGCGGCGGCTGAAGCTAATCCTCAACTCAAAATCGCCTTGCTCTCAAAAGTTTATCCTATGCGTAGCCATACGGTGGCCGCAGAAGGCGGATCTGCCGCAGTCACTCAATCGCACGATTCCTATGATTTTCATTTCAATGACACTGTATCCGGTGGTGACTGGCTGTGTGAGCAAGATGTGGTTGAATATTTCGTCAAGCATTGCCCAACAGAAATGATCCAACTGGAGCAATGGGGCTGCCCGTGGAGCCGCAAGGATGACGGTTCTGTGAACGTACGTCGTTTCGGGGGCATGAAAATTGAACGCACATGGTTTGCCGCAGATAAGACCGGTTTCCATATGCTCCATACACTGTTCCAGACTTCACTCAAGTATCCACAAATCCAGCGCTTTGATGAGCATTTTGTCCTCGATATTTTAGTGGATGAAGGACAAGCACGCGGGTTAGTTGCGCTAAATATGATGGAAGGGACGAAAGTTCAGATCCGCGCTAATGCGGTCATTATGGCGACTGGCGGTGCCGGACGTGTATACCGTTATAACACTAATGGTGGCATTGTCACGGGTGATGGCATGGGAATTGCGTTCCGTCACGGCATACCATTACGCGATATGGAATTTGTGCAATATCACCCAACCGGCCTGCCGGGTTCCGGTATTTTGATGACCGAAGGCTGTCGTGGTGAAGGCGGGATTCTGGTGAACAAAGATGGCTATCGTTATCTACAGGATTATGGCTTGGGGCCAGAAACGCCACTTGGACATCCTGAAAACAAATATATGGAATTAGGCCCGCGTGACAAAGTGTCTCAAGCGTTCTGGCATGAATGGCGGGCAGGCCGCACCATCGCAACGCCGCGTGGCGATGTAGTACATCTGGATTTGCGTCATTTAGGTGAGAAAAAGCTGCTCGAACGTCTGCCATTTATCTGTGAGCTGGCAAAAGCCTACGTCGGCGTTGATCCGGTCAAAGAACCAATCCCTGTTCGTCCAACTGCACATTACACTATGGGCGGAATCGAAACGAATCAACAGGGTGAAACTCGCATCAAAGGATTGTTCGCTGTCGGTGAATGCTCTTCTATTGGCTTGCATGGTGCAAACCGCCTTGGTTCTAACTCGCTGGCTGAATTAGTTGTCTTTGGCCGCCTGGCCGGTGAAGAAGCAGCCAAACATATCCAGGAAGTGAAACCCGCCAATAATAGCGTATTGGATGCTCAATCTCGTGATGTTGAAGATAAACTCAATAAGTTGCTGAATCAGAAAGGCGGCGAAAACTGGGCGAAAATCCGCGATGAACTGGGAACTTCAATGGAAGAAGGCTGCGGAATTTATCGTACACCAGAGCTAATGCAGAAAACTATCGATAAAATTGCCGAACTGAAAGAACGTTTCAAACATATCGAAATTAGCGACCGTTCCAATGTATTCAATACCGATCTGCTCTACGCCATTGAATTAGGATTTGGTTTGGACGTCGCTGAATGTATGGCGCATTCTGCCATGAATCGCAAAGAGTCCCGCGGCGCCCACCAACGCCTTGATGAAGGCTGTACCGAACGTGATGATGAGAACTTCCTGAAACATACACTGGCGTTCTATAACCCAGAAGGTGCCCCACGTCTGGAATACAGTGATGTGAAGATCACCAAATCTCAACCAGCGAAACGCGTCTATGGGGGCGAAGCGGCTGCACAAGAGAAAAAACAGAAGGAGCAAGCGAATGGCTGAGATGAACAATCTGAAAATGGAAGTCATGCGCTATAACCCGGAAAGTGACAGTACCCCCCATTTCGTCACTTATGAAGTGCCTTACGATGAACAAACTTCACTGCTGGATGCATTGGGTTACATCAAGGACAATCTGGCGCCGGACCTCTCCTACCGCTGGTCCTGCCGTATGGCAATCTGTGGTTCCTGCGGCATGATGGTAAACCGTGTACCAAAACTGGCCTGTAAAACGTTCCTGCGCGATTATGCTCAAGGAATGAAAGTCGAAGCACTAAGCAATTTCCCTATTGAGCGGGATTTGGTTGTGGATATGACTCACTTTATTGAGAGCCTGGAAGCTATCAAGCCTTATATCATTGGCAATGATCGTAAACCCGCCGATGGCCCGAATGTGCAGACCCCTGCCCAAATGGCGAAATACCATCAGTTTTCCGGTTGTATCAATTGTGGCCTGTGCTACGCCGCCTGTCCCCAATTTGGCTTAAATCCTGAATTCATTGGACCTGCCGCGGTCACACTGGCACATCGCTATAACCTTGATAGCCGCGACCACGGCAAGAAAGAACGCATGCCGCAAATCAACAGCGATAATGGCGTCTGGTCTTGTACTTTTGTCGGTTACTGCTCTGAAGTGTGCCCGAAACATGTTGATCCTGCCGGTGCGATTCAACAGAGCAAGGCAGAAAGCGCCAAAGATTTCCTTATCTCCATGCTGAAACCACAATAAGGGAGGAGAGAGTAATGACGCCAAAACGTAAGCCTTATGTGCGCGGTATGGAATCTAATTGGTGGCGTAAACTGGGTTTTTACCGCTTCTATATGTTACGTGAAGGGACAGCCATCCCCACCGTTTGGTTCAGTGTCTTGGTACTTTACGGTCTGTTTGCCCTGAAAGGTGGCCCTGAAAGCTGGGCTGGGTTTGTCTCTTTTCTGCAAAATCCATTGGTGCTGCTGATTAATATCATCACCCTGCTGGCTACATTACTGCATACCAAAACCTGGTTTGAACTGGCTCCCAAGGCACTCAATATCATCGTTAAGAATGAGAAAATGCCGCCAGGGCCGATTATCAAGTTGCTATGGGCAATCACGATTATTGCTACCGTCGTGATCCTCGGCGTAGCCCTGTTTTTCTAACCCCAAGGAGGAGCTGATGAATCAAGTACCTAAACGTTCTGATGAACCGATTTTCTGGGGGCTGTTTGGTGCCGGCGGTATGTGGAACGCGATTGTTGGGCCAGCAATTATTCTGCTGCTGGGTATCTTGCTGCCACTGGGATTGGCGCCAGAAGCGCTTTCTTATGAACGCATCCTGACATTTTGCCAGAGTTTTATTGGCCGCATCTTTTTACTGTTGATGATTAGCCTGCCTTTATGGTGTGGTTTGCACCGCCTGCATCATGGTATGCACGATCTGCAAATCCATGTTCCCGCCAGTAAGTGGGTGTTTTATGGTGCAGCCGCGATTTTAACTGTTATTGCTTTAATTGGGATTTTTACGCTGTAATTGCGCTAATTCTGGCAAGCTATCCTGAAACAAGTCTGCGGATAAACCGCAGACTTGTTACGAAAGGTATTTTTGCAGCCTTTAAGATATGCTCATTAGAACTTATAAGAAATTGTCGCTTTATATGTGCGGCCTTTCTCTTCTTGTCCTGGTGTTGTACCCAAGTAGTAAGAATGTTCTCTGTAGCGTTTATCGAACATATTATCGATACCAAACAGGAGTTCAGTATTTTTAAATACACCGGTTTTTGGCGCCCAAGAGACATACATATTACTTACGCCATATCCCTGTTTATGTACATCAACAACAATGGCTTCTTTCTTCTCATTTGTGTCTTTACCTTTTGAGTTCTTTGACAGAACAAAGCGGGTATTCCAGCCAAGTTCAATGTCAGTTGTGTCAAATAAGTAACTACCACCTACTGTGATAGAGTCACCCACTGATGGTCCAAACTCTAATCCTCTGGTAAAGGCCTTATCAAACAGCCCATTACCTTCAATAATCTTGTTATTGACTTTGGCATAAGTGGCTTTTAAAGACAAATTATCCAGTTTATAGCTCGTCGCTAATTCAAACCCTTGCAGTCTGGCTTTCGGGATATTATGCAGCTCATTCTTGGCTAAAGTTGTAGACAGGTTTTTAAAGTTTGTTTGGAATACTTTACCTAATACAACCAGCGAGTCATTGTCAGCAAAAACACCAGGATAAGTACCTGCCACACCCGTTTCCAAGTTATAACCCGTTGTGGCTTTCAGGTTATTACTATGGTCGCTTAATCCCCTACCCAGTTCTTTACCTAATGGCCCCCTAAATAGTTCGGTATAGTTGGCAAATAATGTTGTGGACGCCCCAAACTCGTATTTTAATCCGAGTGCTTTTGAGAAACGAGCATAGGTTCTGTCAAAAGATTCATTATTATTAATAGTGTGATATTTGTAGTGATCCCATCTAACACCCGGTATGATGTGGAAATCAGCCAATTGAATATCATCCTCTAAATAAACAGATGATGCATTTCCTCTTTCTGTTTCTTTTTTATATGCATTCTCTGTTACATCCGTATATCCCATTCTGGTATCAAAATATTCATATCCATAAGTTAAAGCATGAGCCAACTTTTGGGTATCAAAACTAGAAATATTACGAACTTTAATACCTTGGGTCTTAACAAAACTATCGAATCCTTTCCCATTTCCGCTTACAGACTTCATATGGGTAGAGGTTTGTTTAGTATGATAAGCGGTTAGTTTTAGATCAATCAGGTCATTATCAACTGGCGTATATCCATAAAGGATACTGTGGGTATCACGATCAATAGCGTACTTCGCTTTATTTCCGTTATTTACTTTAGGGCTGACATCATTACCAAAATTTAACCTATGATTGGTTACCGCATCATTTTTATAATGTTCTTTTGATACATTAATATACTGTTCATCTGTCAGATTAAATTTCGCTTTTAATAAGTAATTGAATAACCTTCCATCTGTCGGGATTGAGTCTCGCCCGCTATTATCTCTGCCAGATTTAGAGTCGTGCATATTGCGATGGGTAAAGTAACCTAACAAATCAGCAGCACCCAATCGACCATAGGTCGCTAAGGATTGTTGGAATTCAGAACCATTGCTTGAGTAGTTTAATTTTCCTTTAGCGCCAAAGAGTTGTCCTGGCTCTAACAGATCACCGGCATCAACAGTCTCAAATTTTAATGCACCACTAATAGCACCGATATCGTGGGTAATACTGTTACTACCGACTTTTATATCAACTTGCTTCAACATTTCAGGATCGATGCCATAATTTCCTGCATGGTGGAAGTGATATCCTTCTTGCCTTGCGCCATCAATCGTCACGTTGATGAATTGATCATCCATGCCACGAATTTTAAAACGTTGCCCTAAAGCGCTAGGGTGACCGGCTTGTACGCCCGGTACATTCTTTAAAATCTCACCGACACTTTGTGCTTGTTTAACTCTGATTTCATTACGGCTGACTTTTCTATCTTCTGGTGCACCTTGGGCATTGTTATCCGCAATAACAACCAATGTATCGCTAGTATTAGTCGATTTCTTAGTCGTATTTTCAGCATTTGCAAATGCGTTGGTAGAGATAGCGACTGTCAGCATAGATGCGGACATCAAAGGAACACACAGGCCACTTTTCGCCAGGCTAGCGTAAATTTTGGTAATTTTAGACATTTATTTTCAGGCAAAAATACTATTGAGAAGCATTATTATTTACATTTCTAAGAGAAATGTAAATAACTTTAAAGACGAGAATGAGGTATATTAATTACTCACCTATATTAGCCAGAATACTTCCTGCATCCTGATAATTCCCTGTTTGGGAACAGAATGTGATTTTTCCTGAACGATGAGCATTGATTTGTACTTCCATTTTCATGGCTTCCATCACGGCAATCACATCGCCTTCACTGACTTGCTCACCTTCTTTAATCGTCCAAGAATGCAGGATACCGGAAATAGGAGCTTTTACCTGACGGGGATCTTCCCGCAGTTTTTCCTTTATGACAGGTGACGAAAACGGCTGTTCACCCACAGGGGCTAAATTCACCAATCCCGCCAATAAATCCGGGGGCAATCCCAATTCATGCCTGCGGCCATCGATCTCAATAAAAGTACGGGTAATATTTTTATCTTCATGCGGAAACTGACGTAATGAAGCCTCTAGTTCATTCACAAAATCTGTTTCAATCCAGCGGGTATAGACATTGAATTTATCACCAGAAATAAAATCAGGATGCGCCATTACCGCTTGATGGAAAGGCAAAACGGAGGCTACGCCACAGATCTTAAATTCTTTCAATGCCCGACGTGCCCGAACAATGGCCTGTTCTCGAGTCGACCCTGTGACAATTAATTTTGCCATTAGTGAATCAAAGGTGGCCGGAATTGTAGAGCCATTAATCACACCCGAGTCCAGACGAATACCAGGGCCAGCAGGCGGAATAAATTCGGTGATTGTGCCTGATGTTGGCAGGAAACCTTTAGCCGCATCTTCCGCATTAATACGAAATTCAAACGAATGCCCTCTTGGGATCGGTGTTTCCTGAGTGCTTAATGGATAACCTTCCGCTATCCGCAACTGCTCGATAACCAGATCAATACCTGTTGTCTCTTCTGTCACAGGATGTTCCACTTGTAAGCGAGTATTTACTTCCAAGAAAGAAAATGTTCCCTCTGTGCTCAGTAAAAATTCTACTGTGCCAGCTCCCACATAATTAGCTTCCTCACAAATGGCTTTTGCTGACTGATGAATATATTCTCGTTGTTCCTGAGTTAAAAATGGCGCGGGCGCTTCTTCCACTAACTTTTGGTTACGACGTTGTAAAGAGCAGTCACGGGTGCCAAGTACCACCACATTACCCTGTTTATCCGCAATGACCTGTACTTCGATATGGCGTGGTTTATCCAAAAATTGCTCAATAAAACATTCGCCACGACCAAATGCCGCTGTCGCCTCACGTACCGCGGAGTGATAAAGTTCTGCAACTTCATCCATGCGCCAGGCAACTTTCAAACCTCGTCCACCACCACCAAAAGCCGCTTTGATAGCAATCGGCAAGCCATACTGTTCCGCAAAAGCAATAACTTCCTGTTCATTTTTGACTGGCTCAGATGTCCCGACAACCAACGGCGCTCCCACTTTCTGGGCTATCTTACGCGCCTTAACCTTGTCTCCCAGCTCATCAATCGTTTCAGGGTTAGGGCCAATCCAAGTTAAACCCGCATCAATCACTGCCTGAGCAAATTCCGCTCGCTCAGACAAAAAACCGTAACCTGGATGTACCATGGTTGCCCCAGATCTCTTCGCTACATCTAGCAAACGAGGAATATTGAGGTAAGTTTCTGTAGGGCTATTTCCTCCCAAAGCATAAGCCTCATCAGCCAGTTGGACGTGTTGTGCGTTGATATCGACATCCGCATAGACAGCGACTGTCTGTACGCCATAATCGTGGCAAGCTCGAATGATCCGAACAGCAATTTCACCACGGTTGGCAATCAGCACTTTCTTATTAATCTTGTTATTTAAATTGTTCACAGCGGTGTTCATGGAAAATCACTACTCCCTTGAATTTCATGGAATTGGCTAATGGGGTTGAACCGAATTTTGGCATTGACGGGGATCTGACCAGCAAGATCGAGATGATAATCGGCTACTGAAGCGATCACCGGATATCCTCCAGTCAATGGATGGTCAGCCAAAAATAGTACCGGCTGCCCACTGGCCGGAATTTGTATCGCCCCTGTGCATGTTCCTTCACTGGGTAGTTCTTGTAATTTAATTCGCGATAGTGAGCATTCACCATTTAGCCTCAAACCAATCCGACTGGATTGAGGTGTTACCTGCCAAATTTGTTTGCTCAATAAGTCGATGGACTCTTGCGTAAACCAATCTGTACGCGGGCCAAATATGACGTCCAATACTACGATTTCATCTTTATTTGGCATATCAAAAGCCAGAGTTTCAGAGACAGATATCGCTACACAGTGGGATGTTTCACCGACAATTAATTTATCATTCATTTTCAACGGAGCAGGCCCAATATTGGACAGAGTATCAAATGAATGACTGGATAAAATGGCTGGAACAGTAAAGCCGCCACGTACCGATAAATAAGAACGCATTCCAGCGACAGGAATACCCAAGGAAATTTCATCACCATCGTTTAAATCAATTGGTTGGTAAGTATTCACTTGTAATATTTCACCCGATGGCGTTTTGATCTCTATTGGACATGGCGCTCCTGTAATCGCAATCAGCATCTGTCTATATGCGATCGCCTTAAACCCGCCCTGAACGATTTCCAGACAAGCCTGGTCAGAGGGATTACCAACAATACGGTTTGCGCTGCGCAAAGCACTTTTATCCATTGCTCCCGATTCTGAGATCCCCAATTTTGCCTGACCAACCCGCCCCAGATCTTGAAATAAGGTTTGTAATCCCACAGACAAAATTTCCAGATAACAGGAAACCGATGAAGCAGCGGCGATGTTACTGTCCGGCGTTTCAAGCGGATTAGTTTCGGGTGAACCCGTTTCAGGTAAACTAATTGTTGTGGGATGACGCCCAGCATCTCGAAAGTTAACACGATAACCCGGTTGCAATAAGGCCGGAGATGGGCGGGAAAGATCCCACATACGTTCGGTCGTAATGCCGATAAGCTGCCATCCTCCGGGACTTGCCTGCGGATAAATGCTGCTGAATTCCCCTGCTAATGCAACCGCACCTGCCGGAATGCGTGTCCTGGGGGTTTTTCGGCGAGGTATATTCCATTGTGAGGTATTCGATACCATATAGGCAAACCCAGGGGCAAAGCCAGTGAAGGCTACAGTATATTCATTTTCAGTATGTTGCTGGATAACCTCCTGAACGGGACATCCCAATATTTCCGCAACCAATGCGAGATCATCACCGTTGTAATGCACAAGAATTTCTATGCTTTTTCCTGTTGTATGACTGCGCTCTTGCAAATCCCGGCTACTGATTTCTGCCGCCAATTGTTGGATTGAGATTTTTGTCGGCCGAAAACGGACCATCAGCGTTCTCGCTGCCGGAATAATTTCTTCAATCCCCAAAATAGGTGCCATATTCAGTGAATCAAGCAGAGCCAGTGTTTCTTCCAATCCACTCAATTCAACCATTATGGTGTTGCTATTAACAGGTAAAAAACGCAAGGCTATCTCCCAAAATGATTAACCATATCAATGCGATCCATACTTATAAATGAATGGCCGAATAGTCATTCCCGCCTGCTGCAAAACTGCCTTGACCTGTTTTGCCATCACTACCGCACCAGGAGTATCACCATGCACGCAAATTGAATCCGCCTGAATAGGGGTAAATTTGCCATCAATTGACTCAACTCCCCCTTCTGTCACCAATTGCAACATGCGTTGAGCAACGAGATCGGCATCATACAAAACAGATCCCTTTTCACGACGGGAAACTAACTCCCCTTGTGAGGTATAAGCACGATCAGCAAACGCTTCTGCTATGGTTCTCAGTCCGCTTTCCTGAGCTAATTTGAGAATGTTTGATCCCGCCAGACCAACCAATGCAAGGTTGGGATCTATCGCCAGAATTCCTTCAATAACAGCAATTGCCTGATATTCGTCATTTGCGATCGTGTTATAAAGCGCGCCATGAGGTTTGACATAACTCACTTTAGTACCTGCCACCGTAGCCAATCCTTGCAAGGCACCAATCTGGTAAATAACATCAGCGGTGAGTTCATCATTGGCTATATCCATTTTACGTCGCCCAAAACCAACCAAATCGGGATAAGAAACATGGGCACCTATTGCTACATTATTTCTCTGCGCTGATTTCAATGTTTGCAAAATTCCAACCGGATCACCCGCATGAAAACCACAAGCAACGTTAGCACTACTAACGATACCCAGTATTTCTTCATCATTTCCCATGCGCCATTGACCAAAACTTTCACCGAGATCACTATTTAAATCGATTGTTTTTATCATGATGATTTCCCTAAGCTGATTTCAAAAACTCAAAGATTGAACCGACAGACATGGCGCCCATGTACCACGTAAAAATATAACTTATTGTTTTTTAATATTGTGAAACTAAAGAAGCAGATTGTTTGATTAAAATGAATATATTGTTGAACAATAAATAAGACCTGCTGAGGAAATAAGCAAACAAATTTGTATTATCGATCTTCAAAATCCAATAGAGATCACTTTATTAACATTCTGCGTTGGATTTATCGTCAATATGCACAATTTAGGTGCAATGGACACAATAATATTGCCCTATATTGGTTCGATAGTTGTAACTTGCTGGTTATCGAGGAATATGTGAAGATTCGCTTTCGTATACGCTTTAAAGGTGTTTGTTATCAGCCATTAAATCTAACGGATGACTATGAAAAAAAACCATTCTCCCCAAATTTTGAGCAAAAGAATCGCTGAAACCATCAGAAATAAATTGGTTGTTGGGGAGTTATTACCTGGGCAACGACTATCAGAAGCTGCGTTGAGTGAACAGCTTGCAATTTCACGAAATACATTACGTGAAGTGTTCCGCCTTCTCACGCAAGAAGGACTGCTGAAACATGAACCTAATCGTGGCGTGTTTGTCGCAACTCCCGACATTGCATCCATTATTGATATCTATCGAGTTCGACAGTTAATTGAATGTCAGGCACTTACTCAGGCTTATCCAATGCATCCCAGTATTGCCAAAATGAAACAAGCCGTTGAAGTCGCTCAACAATGTCGCAAACAACAAGATTGGATTGGTGCTGGAACAGAAAATATGCACTTTCATGCCGCGATCGTAGAATTAACTGATAGTGATAGGTTGATCGCTTTCTATCACAATATTTCCGCAGAATTGCGTCTGGCTTTTGGTATTTTAAATGATCCTGAGCTTTTGTATGCACCTTATATCGATAAAAACGCGCATATTCTGGAATTACTCAATTCAGGAAAAAATGAACAAGCCGCCAAGACAATGAAAGATTACCTGAAATTATCAGAAAGGGCGATATTGGCCGCTTATACACGTAAAAATAACCAAATACCCTAAAAAAATTAAACGCAAAAAAGCCATCCGGTAACGGATGGCTTCTCTGACTGATTGAATGTCTGGCAGTGTCCTACTCTCACATGGGGAGACCCCACACTACCATCGGCGCTACGGCGTTTCACTGCTGAGTTCGGCATGGGATCAGGTGGGACCACCGCGCTATTGCCGCCAGACAAATTCTGTTTTCAATCCCGAACAAGCCTGCTTTCTCTGAAACTTCTCTCTCTCAAACCCCAAAACACCTTCGGTGTTGTCAGGTTAAGCCGCACGGGTCATTAGTACCGGTTAGCTCAACGTCTCGCAACGCTTACACACCCGG
>NZ_NKHQ01000001.1:52156-55121 GCF_014467265.1 Xenorhabdus sp. TS4
TCTCTCTCAAACCCCAAAACACCTTCGGTGTTGTCAGGTTAAGCCGCACGGGTCATTAGTACCGGTTAGCTCAACGTCTCGCAACGCTTACACACCCGGCCTATCTACGTCCTCGTCTCGAACGTTCCTTCAGTGTCCTCTAGGGACAAGGGAAGACTCATCTTAAGGCAAGTTTCCCGCTTAGATGCTTTCAGCGGTTATCTCTTCCGCACTTAGCTACCGGGCAGTGCCATTGGCATGACAACCCGAACACCAGTGGTGCGTCCACTCCGGTCCTCTCGTACTAGGAGCAGCCCCTTGCAATCTTCCAACGCCCACGGCAGATAGGGACCGAACTGTCTCACGACGTTCTAAACCCAGCTCGCGTACCACTTTAAATGGCGAACAGCCATACCCTTGGGACCTACTTCAGCCCCAGGATGTGATGAGCCGACATCGAGGTGCCAAACACCGCCGTCGATATGAACTCTTGGGCGGTATCAGCCTGTTATCCCCGGAGTACCTTTTATCCGTTGAGCGATGGCCCTTCCATACAGAACCACCGGATCACTATGACCTGCTTTCGCACCTGCTCGAGCCGTCACTCTCGCAGTCAAGCTAGCTTATGCCATTGCACTAACCTCACGATGTCCGACCGTGATTAGCTAACCTTCGTGCTCCTCCGTTACGCTTTGGGAGGAGACCGCCCCAGTCAAACTACCCACCAGACACTGTCCGCAACCCGGATAACGGGCCGACGTTAGAACATCAAACATTCAAGGGTGGTATTTCAAGGATGGCTCCATGCAGACTGGCGTCCACATTTCACAGCCTCCCACCTATCCTACACATCAAGGCTCAAGGTTCAGTGTCAAGCTATAGTAAAGGTTCACGGGGTCTTTCCGTCTTGCCGCGGGTACACTGCATCTTCACAGCGAGTTCAATTTCACTGAGTCTCGGGTGGAGACAGCCTGGCCATCATTACGCCATTCGTGCAGGTCGGAACTTACCCGACAAGGAATTTCGCTACCTTAGGACCGTTATAGTTACGGCCGCCGTTTACTGGGGCTTCGATCAAGAGCGTCGCCTTGCGGCTAACCCCATCAATTAACCTTCCAGCACCGGGCAGGCGTCACACCGTATACGTCCACTTTCGTGTTTGCACAGTGCTGTGTTTTTATTAAACAGTTGCAGCCAGCTGGTATCTGCGACTGGCCTCGGCTCCGAAAGCGTGTTTCTTCACCTGACGCCAGCGTGCCTTCTCCCGAAGTTACGGCACCATTTTGCCTAGTTCCTTCACCCGAGTTCTCTCAAGCGCCTGAGTATTCTCTACCTGACCACCTGTGTCGGTTTGGGGTACGATTGACCATAATCTGACGCTTAGGGGCTTTTCCTGGAAGCGGGGCATCAGCAACTTCAGCACCGTAATGCCTCGTCATCGTGCCTCAGTGTCTTGGATAACCGGATTTGCCAAGTTATCCCACCTACACACTTAAACCGGGACGACCGTCGCCCGGCTTGCCTAGCCTTCTCCGTCCCCCCATCGCAATTATGGCCAGTACAGGAATATTAACCTGTTTCCCATCGACTACGCTTTTCAGCCTCGCCTTAGGGGTCGACTCACCCTGCCCCGATTAACGTTGGACAGGAACCCTTGGTCTTCCGGCGAGCGGGTTTTTCACCCGCTTTATCGTTACTTATGTCAGCATTCGCACTTCTGATACCTCCAGCAAACCTCACAGTTCACCTTCACCGGCTTACAGAACGCTCCCCTACCCAACAACACATTCGTGTCGCTGCCGCAGCTTCGGTGCATGGTTTAGCCCCGTTACATCTTCCGCGCAGGCCGACTCGACCAGTGAGCTATTACGCTTTCTTTAAATGATGGCTGCTTCTAAGCCAACATCCTGGCTGTCTGAGCCTTCCCACTTCGTTTCCCACTTAACCATGACTTCGGGACCTTAGCTGGCGGTCTGGGTTGTTTCCCTCTTCACGACGGACGTTAGCACCCGCCGTGTGTCTCCCGTGATAACATTCTTCGGTATTCGCAGTTTGCATCGGGTTGGTAAGTCGGGATGACCCCCTAGCCGAAACAGTGCTCTACCCCCGAAGATGACTTCACGAGGCGCTACCTAAATAGCTTTCGGGGAGAACCAGCTATCTCCCGGTTTGATTGGCCTTTCACCCCCAGCCACAAGTCATCCGCTAATTTTTCAACATTAGTCGGTTCGGTCCTCCAGTTAGTGTTACCCAACCTTCAACCTGCCCATGGCTAGATCACCGGGTTTCGGGTCTATACCCTGCAACTTAACGCCCAGTTAAGACTCGGTTTCCCTGCGGCTCCCCTATGCGGTTAACCTTGCTACAGAATATAAGTCGCTGACCCATTATACAAAAGGTACGCAGTCACCCTGATAAATCAAGGCTCCCACTGCTTGTACGTACACGGTTTCAGGTTCTCTTTCACTCCCCTCGCCGGGGTTCTTTTCGCCTTTCCCTCACGGTACTGGTTCACTATCGGTCAGTCAGGAGTATTTAGCCTTGGAGGATGGTCCCCCCATGTTCAGACAGGATACCACGTGTCCCGCCCTACTCGTTGAGCTCACAATACCAGTGTCTTCGGATACGGGGCTCTCACCCTTTACTGCCGGCCTTTCCAGACCGTTCTCCTGACACTCATATCGCTGATGGCTCTGGGCTCCTCCCCGTTCGCTCGCCGCTACTGGGGGAATCTCGGTTGATTTCTTTTCCTCGGGGTACTGAGATGTTTCAGTTCCCCCGGTTCGCCTCCTTACCCTATGAATTCAGGTAAGGATAGTGCAACGGATTGCACTGGGTTTCCCCATTCGGACATCGCCGGCTGATAGCGCTTCATATCAGCTCACCGGCGCTTTTCGCAGATTAGCACGTCCTTCATCGCCTCTGACTGCCTAGGCATCCACCGTGTACGCTTAGTCGCTTAACCTCACAACCCGAAGGTGTCTTC
>NZ_NKHQ01000001.1:55221-105078 GCF_014467265.1 Xenorhabdus sp. TS4
CAGGTCACTCTTTAAGACTTTAATCTTTTTTGCCTTTCGGCATATCGATAGTGTCTTGCGAGTGCCCACACAGATTGTCTGATTAATTTGTTAAAGAGCGTTGGCAACCGGAAGTGCCCTCCGGGTTGCGAGGCTGCGTATCTTACGCTTTTCGCCGCCAGAGTCAAGCGATTATTTTCGCTTTTCTCTCACCGTCCTGCGCGGCCTGTTTCAGCTCAGCGTCGGTCAGTGGTGGCGCATTATAGGGGGTTTTACGGCGCTGGCAATAGTTTTTTTTGAAATAATTATCGTTTGATGAATTACACAGCAAAATACCGCCTTATACCTATATATGCACAGATTTATCCACAAAGTGATATTTTGATAAAATTTATCGAGCATCACGCAAACGTTTTCGTTACAATCTGCGCAGGAAAAATCACCAAGTGTTTTTTCAGATTGTTTTGAAATGTTATTGCAGAAACCATTTTTTTCTCTCAATCAGTGGATTTTCCCAATAGCACATTCTTGTTTTATGAAATTCAAGGGATATCACACCAATGCAACAGCTTCGTCCAATCCGTCGTGCCCTGCTGAGTGTTTCTGACAAAGCGGGGATTGTTGAATTTGCCAAAGCTTTATCCAATCGCAGTGTCGAACTGCTTTCAACGGGAGGCACTGCTCGTCTGCTGGCCGAAGCAGGATTGAATGTCACCGAGGTTTCTGACTATACAGGCTTCCCCGAAATGATGGATGGGCGTGTCAAAACACTTCACCCTAAAATTCATGGCGGCATCTTGGGTCGACGTGGACAGGATGATGAAGTCATGGCACAACACCAGATTTCACAGATTGATATGGTGGTCGTTAACCTTTACCCCTTTGCTCAAACCGTAGCAAAACCAGATTGCTCTCTGGAAGACGCGGTAGAGAATATTGATATTGGCGGCCCAACAATGGTTCGCTCTGCTGCCAAAAACCACAAAGATGTGGCGATTGTTGTCAGTAGCCAGGATTACGACATAATTATTGATGAGATGGATAACAACCAAAATTCGCTGACACATTCCACTCGCTTTAATTTAGCCATCAAGGCGTTTGAACATACCGCCGCTTATGACAGCATGATTGCCAATTATTTTGGCAAATTGGTTCCGCCATACTATGGCGAAACTGATCAGCCATCAGGACGTTTCCCCCGCACGCTGAATCTCAACTTCATTAAAAAGCAGGATATGCGTTATGGTGAAAACAGCCACCAAGATGCTGCTTTCTATATAGAAGACCAAATCACAGAAGCTTCAATTGCTACGGCAACCCAGTTACAAGGTAAGGCACTCTCTTATAATAATATCGCGGATACCGATGCCGCCCTGGAATGTGTAAAAAGCTTTTGCAAACCAGCCTGTGTCATTGTCAAACATGCCAATCCTTGTGGCGTTGCGATTGGATCTGATATCTATACCGCCTACGATCGCGCCTTTAAAACCGATCCTACTTCCGCATTCGGTGGCATTATTGCTTTTAACCGTGAGCTCGATACCAACACCGCTCAGGCCATTATTGAACGTCAATTTGTTGAAGTCATCATTGCGCCTTCTGTTAGTGGAGCAGCACTGTCAATTCTGGCGACAAAACAAAATGTCCGCGTTTTGGCGTGCGGCGAATGGCATTCTCCTGTTGCCAGCTTGGATTTCAAACGTGTTAACGGCGGTTTGCTGGTACAAGATCGCGATCTAGGTATGGTGACAAACGATGATCTGGTTGTTGTATCCCAACGTCAGCCAACGGAACAAGAGATGCAAGATGCCCTGTTCTGCTGGAAAGTCGCTAAGTTCGTCAAATCCAATGCGATTGTTTATGCCAAGGATAATATGACCGTTGGTATTGGAGCCGGACAAATGAGCCGTGTTTACTCTGCCAAAATCGCTGGTATTAAGGCAGCAGATGAAGGATTAAAAGTTCAGGGCTGTGCCATGGCTTCAGATGCATTTTTCCCATTCCGCGATGGTATTGATGCCGCAGCGGCTGTAGGTGTGAGCTGTATTATCCAACCCGGTGGCTCCATTCGTGATGATGAAGTGATTGCCGCTGCCAATGAACACGGTCTCGCCATGATTTTCACTGGCATGCGCCATTTTCGCCATTAACAGCTTATGTCTTATTAATAGGAAACCCAGATGAACATATTGGTTATTGGCAGTGGCGGAAGAGAACATGCATTAGCCTGGAAAACAGCGCAATCACCTCTGGCAAACAAGGTTTATGTCGCACCAGGTAATGCGGGCACCGCGTTGGAAGCTAACTTAGAAAATGTGAATATTGCCGCGACAGATATTGAAGGGTTGCTGGCATTTGCTCAAGATCATGATATTGGCCTGACCATTGTTGGTCCTGAAGCACCACTGGTTATCGGTGTCGTTGATGCTTTCCAACAGGCAGGGCTGACTATTTTCGGCCCGACAAAAGCGGCTGCTCAATTGGAGGGTTCCAAAGCCTTTACCAAAGATTTCCTTGCCCGTCATCATATACCTACAGCGGCCTACCAGAATTTCACAGAAATTGAACCCGCACTGGCTTATCTGGAAAAGGTAGGCGCTCCAATCGTTATCAAAGCTGATGGTTTGGCTGCCGGTAAAGGTGTAGTAGTTGCCACAACCCTGGAAGAAGCACAAAGCGCTGTCAAAGATATGCTGGCAGGTAATGCATTTGGTAATGCCGGGCATCGTATTGTCATTGAAGAATTCCTGGCAGGAGAAGAAGCCAGTTTTATTGTCATGGTGGATGGCAACAATGTAGTTCCTATGGCAACCAGTCAAGATCACAAGCGCGTAGGTGACGGTGATACAGGGCCGAACACCGGAGGAATGGGGGCTTACTCCCCCGCACCGGTAGTCACGGATGAGATCCACCAACGAGTGATGGAAAAAATCATTTACCCTACTGTGGAAGGAATGGCAGCTGAAGGCCATACCTATGTTGGTTTTCTTTATGCGGGATTGATGATTGATAAACAGGGTGAACCGAAAGTGATCGAATTTAACTGTCGATTTGGTGATCCCGAAACCCAACCTATCATGATGCGTCTACGTTCTGATTTGGTCGAACTGTGTCTTGCCGGAGCTAAAGGTCAGTTAGGTGAAAAAATCTCTGTATGGGACGATCGTCCTGCCTTAGGCGTCGTGCTGGCGGCGGGAGGTTATCCGGCCAGTTATACCAAAGGTGACGTTATCAGTGGGTTAGAGAAAAAATCAGATGTCAATGAATCTGATATCAATGAAAAAGTCTTCCACGCAGGGACAGCCTTTAAGGATGAAAATATTATCACCGCGGGCGGGCGTGTCTTATGTGTTACTGCCTTAGGTTACGATATTGCAGATGCCCAGAAAAAAGCTTATCTGAGAGCCGGACAAATTAACTGGGAAGGGTGCTTTTATCGTAAAGATATTGGCTACCGAGCTATTGCCCGTTTGAAGTAGACCAAGAAATAGCTCAACCTAAGCCGACGGAAGTACAGAATTACAGCTTATCTTTCGTCGGTTCCCAACGACAAAAATCATCATTGGCGACCAACAATAACTTTTTGCCTTCAGTCGAATCTAACCATGCAATAGTCAGTAAACCGGAGCTATTGCTTTGCCTTTCTTCGAGCCATTTTTGCGCGTGAGGCTCAAATTCAATGAATAATTGTTTTCCTGAACAGGTGGTAACTCGTCCATTCTGCCAATGCCCTTGTAACAACTTAACCTCATCTGCAATTAAAGCGTCGCTGATTTTTTCTATCTGCTTAGCATCAAATGTCAGACGAGCCACATCATCATCGGACAACGGTTCATTACGTTTTTGTAATTGCCGTAGTTTAAAAATGACAGAATTATCTTGGGAAATACGTAATGTCTCTGCAATTGGTGGATTATCAAACACATTGCGGCGGATTTGCCACAAACTGCCATGACGATATTCGTAGAAAGTAACAATGGTATCTTTATTATGGGGTGCTTTATTGTGGTAGGGGCTGTAAACACTCATGATAACCTGAGGTTTACTGTTTTGATCGTTTAAACGCCATAAACGAATAACGCCGCTGTCAGTTACAAAACCGCTGGCGCTGAAAAGAGGTGTTTTTGGCTGAATCGAACAGGCGCTGAGCAAAGAGATGAACCCTAATGCTAACAGCCCCTGTAGAATCAACAAAAGGGGTTTATTTCCCCCTCTTATTTTTTTTCGCAATTCGATTACTTAACTGCGTCTTTCAGTGCTTTACCAGCGGAGAAAGCAGGTACGTTTGCTGCTGCGATTTTAATTTCTTTACCAGTCTGTGGGTTACGACCAGTACGCTCTGCACGATGATTAACTTTGAAAGTACCAAAGCCTACCAGCTGCACTGCATCACCGTTTTTCAGAGATTCAGTGATTGCATTCAGAGTTGACTCCAGAGCAGCTTTAGCCTGAGTTTTGGTCAGGTCTGCGCCTGCTGCAATTGCATCAACTAATTCAGTCTTATTCATAGATTATCCTTACAGTGTGTTTATCGTTTGCAAAGCATCGAGTGCGACGGATATGCCGATTTGACAGCACCCCTGCATACACGCACCGATAGCCACTTCTTTTCGCCCCCCAATGTAGAACAGAGTGAGGGCAAATGTGAAGCCTTTAAATACGGCAAATCAAGCACTAAGTCACGTTTTATAAGTTATTGCGCCAAATTTATACCGATATTGCTAACCCCCGCTTCACGGAGATCAGCCTTTAATCCTTTAATCAATTCGATGTCCCGTTCTTCGCAATTTGCCAACAAACGGTAAATCTCCCATTGAATGTCCCATTCTTCCTCAATGGCTGGTAATACTTTTAACTCATCCTCAGTCAGTTCCCTACCGGCCTGCGTCATTTCCAGCATAGCAACAGTACGGATGGATGTTTCACTGACGGCTATTGCATGCTCTAACGTCGAGCCACTCAGACGAGAATGAATTACTTCACTCAATGCAATGCACGCATCAATCGCTGGATACACACCATAAATATCATAATCTTCTGATGATGGGATAATGGTTTCCAATTTTTCCAGCTGATTATCAAAATTCACTTTTACATCTTTAACGACCAAAATTTCCCACACAAGATCCAGAATGCGGCGATATTGTACAGGGTCTGCAAATCCGCTTTGGAGACAAAATGCCTGATAATTTGGATACATCCGCTCACATAGACTAGCCATAAAAGTCAAATGTTGCCAACTTTCGAGTTTCTCCAACCGCAGGTGGATCGGGTTTCTTAACATTGGTCGTTACTCATAATGCCTAATTTGCGTCGAAGTTTACCTGAAAATCAAGAATATCCACACTTTTCCGCCACAATTATAGATTTTTCTGTATTGTTTGCTCAAAAAACGGTCTATTTGAGGCAATCCCGTCCGCCCAACGGGTAGGTTCAGGCAGTTTATACCCCTTCATACACTGCTCAACCCAAAAGACCGCACTATCAATACTGATCCTATGTCCAAGGGAAATATAGAGCGGATTGCATCTTTTTTTACTTCTCAATACGACACCAATTTGTTCACCGTGATCCATCAATGGCTGACGGTCTCCCTGAACCTCGCCTACCAGCACATGTTCACCACACAAACGGCTTTTTGCCACCCCAATAGTGGGAACATCCACTAATACCCCAAAATGGCTGGCGATACCAAAACGCCGAGGATGGGCAATGCCCTGACCATCCACCATCACCAAATCAGGCCGCAAACTTAATTTTTGCCATGCAGCTATCAATGCAGGATATTCACGAAATGAGAGTAAACCGGGGATATAGGGAAGTACCGTATCAATTCTGGCAATTTGGTACTCGACCAATTCTAGTGAGGGATATTGCAATACCGCAATGGCGGCACGCGTCACCGTACCGCTTTTTTCAAACCCAACATCAGCACCCGCAATGAACCTTGGCGTAAAAGACGCAGAAAAAGCATCATGGCGGATAACCAGCCGTGATTTTTCTATCTGTTCCTGACGTAATGCCTTTGTATCAATCATAAAATCATTGATGGTATTCTACTGAAAGTCTATGCACTGCTTCGACAAATGCGCCTGCGTGCTCTGGCGGAACATCCTGATGAATGCCATGCCCCAAATTGAAAACATGCCCACTGCCCACACCAAAATCTTGTAAAATTGTCGAAACTTCTTTTTCAATTCGTGCGGGTTGGGCATATAGCATGGATGGATCCATATTACCCTGCAAGGCGACCTTATCTCCAACGCGCCGACGTGCATCAGCAATATTCGTTGTCCAATCCAAACCCAGTGCATCACATCCTGTCGCCGCCATCGCCTCAAGCCACTGCCCTCCCCCTTTGGTGAACAGAGTAACAGGTACACGGCGTCCTTCATGTTCGCGGATCAAACCATCAACAATTTTATGCATATATTGCAGGGAAAACGCCAGATAATCGCGATGAGACAAAACCCCACCCCAAGTATCGAAAATCATGACAGATTGAGCGCCGGTTTTTATTTGCGCATTCAGATATAGAATAACGCTGTTTGCCAATTTATCCAGTAACATATGCAATGTAGCAGGCGCCGTATACATCATGGCTTTAATTTTGGTGAAAGCCTTGCTGCTTCCGCCTTCAACCATATATGTGGCCAATGTCCACGGGCTACCAGAAAAACCGATCAAAGGAACTTGCCCTGCCAATGCTTTACGGATAACCCGCACTGCATCCATAACATAGCCTAACTCCAGTTCGGGATCAGGCACAGGCAATTTTTCTACATCAGCATGATTCTGAATCGGAGAATGAAAACGTGGCCCTTCTCCCGTTTCAAAATACAGCCCTAATCCCATCGCATCAGGAATAGTCAAAATATCAGAAAACAGGATAGCTGCATCCAGTGGAAAGCGGCGTAAGGGCTGGAGAGTAACTTCACAAGCCAATTCGGTGTTTTTACATAACGAGATGAAATCTCCCGCCGCCTGACGCGTAGCTTTATATTCAGGTAAATATCGACCGGCCTGACGCATCATCCATACCGGTGTGATATCGACGGGCTGACGCAATAAGGCACGCAGATAGCGGTCGTTTTTCAACTCATTCATGGCAAGCTCCCTTGATTAATTTATGCACGACAAACAGACGAGAAAACTGGCGCAGTTTAACATGCCTGAATTTGAACTTCTGGCATAACCTCCAATAACGTGATGATTACTGATGACGGCATAACGCAACCGTATCTTCAATTAAACGGCGAGCAATCGTATCAGGGGGAGGAATCAAGGGAAGATTATCATAACGATACCAACCTGCACTGATAAGTTCGATGGGGTCAATATTGATTTCACCGCTCTCATAATCGGCCAGAAAACCCACCATCAATGAATTCGGGAAAGGCCACGGCTGGGAGGCGACATAGCGCAAGTTACGGATCTTAATCCCGCTCTCCTCCATCACTTCACGATGCACAGCCTCTTCCAGAGTTTCTCCCACTTCAACAAAACCGGCCAGCACTGTATGAATCCCATTGCGATGACGCTGATGTTGTGCCAGCAAGATATGGTCGTCACGGCGAATGCCGACAATGATGCTGGGTGCAATTTGTGGATAGTAATGTTCATGGCAATGGTTGCACAAACAGGCCCATTCACGCTGACTATGCTGCATCTCATGACCACAATAACCACAATAGTGATGTGACCGATAAAACTCAGCCAATTGCACCCCACGCCCGACCAACTGAAATAACTTAGCATCCCGATCAGCAAGTAAACGGGGAGAGGACATATCTGAAGCCATTTTCTGACGAACCAACCAAACCGTTTCCCCTAACCACTCACCGATGGGTTGTGCTATCTGACCTTGCAATGACCACTGATTGGCCGTACCTAAAGGTAACTCCCCTTGTGGTAGCCAAACCCGATTTTCAAGACTGACAATCCACCAGCCTTGTTCTCTACCTATCAGTTTTTGTTGCATAATATCTGTTCCATCATTGGTTATGTCATTATTCCCATGATACTTTGCCCAAAATCACTACAAACAAAGCATACGCCTTTTTATCTTATTTCGTCTTCAATCTTGTTATATTAACCCTGTTTCTGAATACCCTTCTTCAATTAGGAATCACAGTAATGTCAAAGAAAATCGCTGTATTTGATCTGGATGAAACACTGATTTGTGGGGATTCCGGCCGCCTTTGGACGGAATATCTATGGGAAAAAAGAATTATTACCGATCCTCGTTTTATCGAAGCAGATCAAAAAATGATATCTGATTACTGTGCGGGTAAGCTGGATATGCAGAAATATCTGGCTTTCAGTTTACAGGCACTCCAACAAATTCCTGCTGAACAAATAGATATCTGGTTGGCCGATTTTGTGGAAACCAAAATCAAACCCATTTTTTATCCTGCCGCCAAAAAACAATTGGCTATTTACCAACAGCAGAACATCCCAATCATTATTATTTCCGCTACCGTTTCTTTCATAGTTAAAAAAATCGCGGCTGCATTTGGCATCCAGACAGCAATGGGTATTGATATGGTAATGAAAGCGGGGTGCTATACTGGCGATATTCAGGGAATTGTAACCTTCCGTGAAGGCAAAGTTGCCCGCCTGCAACAATGGCTTGAAGAACAAAACTTATCCCCACAACATATCTCATTTTATACCGATTCCATAAATGACTTGCCAATGTGTTTATTTGCTGACGAAGTCTTTACTATTAACGCAGATAATAAATTGCAATCAGAAGCTGAAATACGCGGTTGGAAACAGTTGAAGTGGGTTTTATAAAATAATTTAGTGTGCTGTTCCCCAAAACGGGGGTTGTAGTTTTCACAATCCCCTTTATACTTTGGGGTGTTTTTTCTTGTCGGAGTGCCTAGCGTTCAACGTATATCACGATGGACACAGGCTGAGACCGTTAATTCGGGATCCGCAGAACCTGATCGGGCTAATACCCGCGAAGGGAACAAGAGTAATCACCCCGCTGCCAGTCATCGTACATCTATGCAAATACATGTACAGATACCAATCAGCACCAACCATTACTCCCTGCGAGCTCCAGACAAGCAATTTTCTCAACTTAAGCCTGCTCAACAATGAGACAGGCGATAACACAGTCAGGAATTTGCTATGTCTAAGTCCAACAATATCGTTATTTCGGATACTGTTATTCCAACGGCTGATATCTCGCCTAAAATCCAGCCAGCACGGCCCCGTAAGGCTCAAAGAGATGCGGCACAAACATTTATCCATTCCGTTCAAGGGATCACTTTTCCCAATTCAAATCGCATTTACCTTGAAGGCTCACGTCAAGATATTCAAGTACCTATGCGTGAGATCCAACTTTCTCCTACACTCATTGGTGGCACAAAAGAAAATCCCCAATTTGAGGAAAACGAACCCGTTCCCGTTTATGACACTTCTGGCGCTTACGGCGATCCGGCGGCCATACTGGATGTCGAGAAAGGCTTACCTAAACGCCGCCAACCGTGGATTGATGAACGCAATGATAGCGAGCCTGTTTCGGTTCTCAGCTCCGATTTCACGCAACAGCGCCTTACTGATGCCGGACTAGATCACCTGCGCTTTCATCATCGCCCGCATCCACTAAAAGCCAAATCGGGCAAACGGGTTACCCAGTTGCACTATGCACGCCAAGGGATCATCACACCAGAAATGGAATTTATCGCACTACGCGAAAATATGGGGCGTGAACGTATTCACAGTGAAATCTTGCGCCAGCAACATGCAGGGCAAAATTTCGGTGCTAACTTACCGGAAAACATCACACCAGAATTTGTCCGCCAAGAAGTGGCTGCCGGCCGCGCGATTATTCCCGCCAACATTAATCATCCTGAATCTGAGCCGATGATTATTGGTCGTAATTTCTTAGTGAAAGTGAACGCCAATATCGGTAATTCCTCCGTCACATCATCCATTGAAGAAGAGGTGGAAAAACTGATTTGGTCTACCCGCTGGGGTGCAGATACAGTGATGGATCTCTCCACCGGACGCTACATCCACGAAACCCGCGAATGGATACTGCGCAATAGTCCGGTTCCCATTGGTACTGTCCCGATTTATCAGGCACTGGAAAAGGTTAACGGCATCGCAGAAAACCTGACATGGGAAATGTTCCGCGACACTTTACTGGAACAAGCCGAACAAGGCGTAGATTATTTTACTATTCATGCTGGTGTACTGCTGCGTTATGTACCAATGACCGCTAAGCGCCTGACAGGTATTGTTTCCCGTGGCGGCTCAATTATGGCGAAATGGTGCCTTTCCCATCATAAAGAAAATTTCCTCTATACCCACTTCCGCGAAATTTGTGAAATTTGTGCAGCCTATGACGTCTCCCTCTCTTTGGGGGATGGATTGCGTCCTGGCTCAATTCAGGATGCCAATGACGAAGCCCAATTTTCAGAACTGTATACCCTCGGTGAGCTGACTAAAATCGCATGGGAATACGATGTTCAGGTCATGATTGAAGGGCCAGGGCATATCCCAATGCAACTTATCCGCCGTAATATGACGGAAGAGCTGGAGCATTGTCACGAAGCCCCATTTTATACATTAGGGCCACTGACGACTGATATCGCCCCTGGTTATGACCATTTCACCTCTGGCATCGGCGCCGCCATGATTGGCTGGTTTGGCTGTGCCATGCTGTGTTATGTCACTCCCAAAGAGCACCTCGGTCTGCCCAACAAGGAAGATGTCAAACAAGGCCTGATTACTTACAAAATCGCGGCACATGCGGCTGATCTCGCCAAAGGCCATCCGGGTGCACAAATCCGTGACAATGCCATGTCGAAAGCGCGCTTTGAATTCCGTTGGGAAGATCAATTCAATCTGGCGCTTGATCCTGACACCGCTCGCGCTTATCACGATGAAACCTTACCACAGGAATCCGGCAAAGTTGCCCACTTCTGTTCCATGTGTGGACCAAAGTTCTGTTCAATGAAAATCACACAAGACGTGCGAGATTATGCAGCAAAACTAGAACAGAAAGCAGGTATGGAACAGATGTCAGAAGAATTCCGTTCCCGTGGCAGCGAACTCTATCACAGTGCGGAGGAGGTGGTGCATGAAAAATCAGCCTGATATTCCAACACTCCCACAAACCCCTTTTGCTCCAACAGTGCATAGGTTGGGACTCTATCCGGTTGTGGATTCCCTAATGTGGATTGAGCGATTACTGGAAGCCGGTGTCAGAACCCTGCAATTGCGCATCAAAGACCTGTCTGAAGAACAAGCAGAGAAGGATATTCAATCCGCCATCGCGCTTGGTCGCCAATATAACGCCCGTTTGTTCATTAATGATTATTGGCGTCTGGCAATCAAGCATCAGGCCTATGGCGTTCATTTGGGGCAGGAAGACCTCGATATCGCCGATCTCAATGCCATCCAGCAAGCCGGATTGCGTCTGGGAATTTCTACTCACGATCAACAAGAACTGGCGCGGGCAAAATCCCTGCGCCCCTCTTATATCGCGTTAGGGCATATTTTCCCCACCACCACCAAAGAGATGCCCTCATCACCACAGGGCCTTGCAGCATTAAAACATCAGGTGGAGATCACACCGGAATATCCTACTATCGCCATTGGTGGCATTTCGCTGGAACGAATACCGGACGTGGTAGCAACAGGAGTCGGTGGTGTAGCACTGGTCAGTGCCATTACAAAAGCGAAAGATTGGCGACAGGCAACGGCAAGATTGCTTCATCTGGTTGAAGGACAAGATCGGGGGCTTTTATGTTAAACGATCAAGAATTTATGCGTTACAGCCGCCAATTATTGCTGGAAGACATTGGCTCCGAAGGGCAAGAGAAACTAAAAGCCAGCAAAGTATTAATTGTCGGCTTGGGTGGATTAGGATCACCGGCTGCGCTCTATCTCGCGGCAGCAGGAGTAGGACACCTTTATTTGGCAGATGATGACAAGTTGCATATCTCAAACCTGCAACGCCAGATTATCTATCGCACAGCAGATATTCCTGCCAACAAAGCCCAATTAGCAGCAAAACAACTAGCTGAACTAAACCCGCAAATCAATATCACTGCACTCACTGAGCGGCAAGGTCGTGAATCTTTGGTTAATGCTGTCAGTAAAGTCGATCTGGTTTTGGATTGCTGTGACAACATGGCAACTCGCCATGCCATCAATGCCACCTGTATTGCAGAAAATAAACCACTCATCAGCGGTAGTGCCGTTGGCTTTAGTGGGCAATTAATGGTATTGACTCCCCCTTACCAGCACGGTTGCTATGCCTGCCTCTATCCTAACCAAGAAGAACCTCACCGAAATTGCCGGACAGCCGGTATCTTAGGCCCTATCGTTGGAGTCATCGGCACTTTGCAATCCTTGGAAGCCATAAAAATGCTGGCTGGCCTTTCTTCTTCCTTAGACGGAAAACTCCGGCTGTTTGATGGTAAACAGCAAAGCTGGAGCACATTACAGCTTACTCGCTCATCGCAGTGCCCAATTTGTGGCGCGACCAGACATGCCGATAAAAAACGGTTAGGAAAAGAAGTCGCATGAACATTATTGTCAACGATCAACCAATGACACTGAATGCACCCATGACAGTGCAACAATTGCTGGAACATATAGAACGCACGCAATCAGGGACCGCTTTGGCTATCAATCAAACCATTATTCCGCGTTCAGAGTGGCAAACCCATCAGATTAATGACGGGGACACTATCTTGCTGTTTCAGGCCATTGCTGGTGGCTGATATTGCCGGAGGTTATTTTATGTTAAAAATTGCAGATACTACCTTCCAATCCCGCTTATTTACCGGAACAGGCAAGTTTGCCAATGCAGGACTCATGATCGATGCAATCCGCGCTTCTGGCAGCCAACTGGTAACAATGGCAATGAAACGCATCGATCTTCACGGCAATAATGACGATGGCATTCTTGCACCACTGCAACAATTGGGTATCAAACTGCTACCCAATACCTCTGGAGCTAAAACCGCGGAAGAAGCCATCTTCGCCGCTCGCCTCGCACGGGAAGCGTTGGCAACTCACTGGATTAAATTGGAGATCCACCCCGATGTAAAATACCTATTGCCCGATCCCGTTGAGACATTAAAGGGGGCAGAACAGCTAGTCAAAGAGGGATTTATCGTTTTACCCTATTGTGGCGCGGATCCTGTCCTGTGCCGCCGATTGGAAGAAGTCGGCTGTGCTGCCGTTATGCCATTAGGTGCCCCTATTGGCTCAAATAAAGGGTTACTGACCCGCGATTTTCTACAAATCATCATCGAACAGGCCAACGTACCCGTTGTTGTGGATGCAGGGATCGGAGCACCGAGCCATGCACTGACTGCCATCGAAATGGGTGCGGATGCTGTGCTGGTTAATACCGCCATCGCTGTTGCCCGCAATCCCGTTAAGATGGCCCAGGCATTCAAAACCGCCATTGAAGCCGGTGAACTTTCACATCAAGCAGGCGTAGCAAGCCAGAAATCCCATGCTGAGGCTTCCAGCCCGCTGACCGATTTTCTGGGGGTACTATGACAAACAGAACATTTAGCCAGCGCTGGCAACAACTGGATTGGGATGACATCACCCTACGCATCAACAGTAAAACATCACCGGACATTGAACATGCACTAAACAGTACTCGCTTGACGTTGGATGACTTTATGGCCCTGCTCTCCCCTGCTGCACTACCTTATCTTGAGCTACTCGCCCAACGCGCACAACAACTCACTCGCCAACGTTTTGGTAATACCGTGGGATTTTTTATCCCGCTCTATCTTTCCAATCTGTGTGCCAACGACTGCACTTATTGTGGTTTCTCCATGAGCAATCACATTAAGCGCAAGACACTCAATGAACAGGAAATTGAAGCAGAATGCCTCGCACTAAAAAAACTGGGATTTGAGCATATTCTGCTGGTGACAGGGGAACACCAAAACAAAGTTGGCATGGATTATTTTCGGCGCTATCTTCCCTTGATCCGCCGTCATTTCAGCTCTGTCTCAATGGAGGTTCAGCCATTGGCGCAAGAGGAATATACTGAACTGAAAACATTGGGATTGGATGGCGTGATGGTCTATCAGGAAACCTACCATCAGCCCAGTTATCAACTGCATCATTTGAAAGGTAAAAAGCAGGATTTCCACTGGCGATTGGAAACACCGGAACGCCTTGGTCGAGCGGGAATAGACAAGATTGGGCTGGGAGCCTTGATTGGGCTATCCCACAATTGGCGAACAGATTGTTATATGGTGGCTGAGCACCTCTTCTTTCTGCAAAAACAGTTCTGGAAAAGCCGTTATTCCATCTCTTTTCCACGCTTGCGCCCCTGTGCAGGCGGTATAGAACCCGCTTCTTTAATGAATGAAGCCGAACTGGTGCAACTGATTTGCGCTTTCCGCCTGCTGGCACCCGATGTCGAGCTTTCCCTTTCCACCCGTGAATCGCCCTTTTTCCGTGATCACGTTGTCCCTCTCGCGATCAACAATATCAGTGCAGGTTCAAAAACCCAGCCAGGCGGTTACGCCGATGAACACCACGAGCTGGAACAATTCGCCCCCCACGACAATCGTTCTGTTTTTCAGGTCGCCGAAGCCTTGGTCAAATCAGGTTTACAACCCGTCTGGAAAGATTGGGATAATTACTTAGGCCGATGATTTGCTAGAAAACCATTAATGTGCAGTAAAATGCACATTATGGTCATTAATGAAACGGGTGCTCAGAAATACGTTCCCTTGTTACCACGCTGCAACCCGCTCTCTCTTAATAGAGATCTAACTTAAATCATGCAGGTACTTTTTCAACGATGACGTTAGGCTAAAGTCTGAAAACCTCACCTGCAATCCTTCACGTTCTGGTGAGCAACACATCGCCCCGACAAAAATCCGCTGATTGCTAACGGTAAAAGGAGACAATCTCAGTAACGGCCATGTCACACCATCGGTGGAATACTGCAACCTGATAGCACCACCATGGTAAGTCAGCCGTAACCAAAACTTCGCTGGATTACCAGGGAAAATTCCCATGGCCCAATCAGAACATCCATTTGTCAATACACTGCCGATGGTTGCCTGCCCATCAGAATGTTCAATCCCCGCTTTTAGCCAATGTTGCTCATCCACCAATAACATAACACCAGCCTGATCATATAATTGTTCAAACTGGCCTTCGATACAAAACTGGAAGGTAAAACCTTCTTCAAGTTTAAAATCATCAAGATAGCCACCAAACACATGACCACTATGACGCTGAAAACCATACCATGTATCACGCCAGAAATCGGTTTTATTGTCTGTCGTGACATGAAGTTCATTATCCTGATACCGCCATAAAGCAGGTTCATTCAACCAATGACATTGCTGCAAATTCATCAATATTTACCCTGTTATTTCTTGGTGGGATTAACCAAACCATATCCCGCTAACAATGAAAGGGAAAGCACAGCAATACAGGCAAAAGCACCATGTAATGTTACCTGATGTGCCAAACCGCCAATAATTGCCGGCCCAAGCAAAATCCCTGAATATCCCATCGTAGAAACGGCAGATACTGCCAACGCATCAGGCATCACTTTCTGTTGGCCCGAAGCAGTGAAAAACATCGGCGCCAAATTGGATAGTCCCGCTCCAATCATCAGGAAAGAAATTCCCAACTGAATCGTGCTGGTTGCCAGATAGATCAGGACAAAACCTGACGTCGCCAAAATCGCACTGCCTAAAAATACGCGCCGATATCCACATGTTGCAATGATCTTATCACCCAAAAATCGCCCCGCAGTCATGGTAATGGCAAATAGCGTATAACCAAAACCCGCCTGATGACTACTTATGTTATGCACACTACTTAATAAGATCCCGCTCCAATCCAGCATGGAGCCTTCCATCAAGTAAACCACAAAACAGAGAGAGCCAATCAGGATAACAATGCCACGCGGCAAGGCAAAAAATGGCGTATCCTCCGTTTCGGTGTTATCCAGCATTCCATTCCATGTTGGCAACAATAACAGGATAACAATTACCCCTACGGCAATGGTGACCTGAAATGGTGAGATCCCCAAAAACAACAATAGGCTGACAGTACCGGCTCCCGCAATTCCCCCTAAGCTGAATAATGCGTGAAAACCCGACATAATCGGTTGATGTACTCTTTTCTCAATATTGACCGCATGGATATTGATCACCACATCTGTCGCCCCAATTCCCATACCAAATACAAACAAAGCACAAGCCAATGTCAGCGGGGCTGAGAACACGCTTAGCCCCGGTAATATCAAAACAGCTAACAAGGCAAAAAAGGCAAAAACCTTCCGGCAGCCAAAGCGAGTTGCCAACATTCCCGCTATTGGCATCATAATGAAAGAACCAATACCAAACACCAGTATCAGAAGCCCCATTGAACCATCATCCAGACCCAGTCGTTCCTTCACCAATGGGATCAGCGGCGCCCAACTCGCAATACTGAATCCCGCAATAAAAAACGAAATTCGCGTTGCTATGATAGGCTGCTTTATTGAAGAGACTGCATATTCTTCAGACAATTTGACTCCTCCAAACTATATCCTTCAAACCATACCCTTTAAAACAATACCTTTTAAAACAATACCTTTTAAACAACGCTTTCCACCGTTCTGGCGGAAAGCGCCAAATAGTGGTCCTCAATAAAAAATCACTTTATATTTATTCCTGAAAACTGGGGAATATCCGTTAGCTTCTCAATGACACGGGAAGCCTGCTCATACTGCTCTGCTACCGACAATGCATGGGGCCAGGCATATATCCACGGAATACCGGCCTGCTTTGCCGCCGCAATCCCCAAATCAGTATCTTCAATCACCAACGTTTGCTGAACATCCATCTTCTTCAATTTCAGCATAGCCAAATAAGGATCAGGGAAGGGTTTAGTTCTTTCCACATCATCGCCAGAAATTAAGGCAGGTGGTTCATGTAGATCCAACAAACCAAGATTGGCCAAACACACATTACGCGGCGCAGTGGAAACAAACCCAAAGTTAGTGCCATCTTGTTGTAAGGCGGCAATCAAATCATTAATTCCCGGACGCAAGTAATGTACAGACAATTTCTCTTGATAACGCGAAATAATTTTTTCGGTAATATCTTGTTGCATCGATGGAGAAACACCAACCTTATCTAAGGTTTCCGCCAAACTTAACCCAATTAGTTGCTGCGGTTGGATATTACTTATTTGAATAGGTGCCTGTTCTCCTAATTCATTACCTAACTCATTACCTAATACATCAAGCAATACATCAAAATGCAGTTGTTCACTATCGACAATAACTCCGTCGATATCAAAAATAACATTGCATCTATTCATCGAAGTCGTCCTTCAAAATAATCCATTATTTTAGGTCAGAAATACGAATTAATACCTTGCAGTTTGGTGTACTGAGAGGAATTTGCGTTTTCGATGCAATATCACAGCCGACAGTAAGAAAAGCCTGTTGGTAATCTTTGAAATCAAAAATCTGACTGATAAAACGCTTAACAGGGATTACACCATCACGGATCATGGCATAGGCACGTTCAAAACTATTATTCAGGGAATCAATGGAACCTATTACTGAAAGACTTTTATCTGCAATTCTCATAATGTCCAAATTGGCATGTTTATCTTTCAGGGCAACATTTAATAATTTTCCACCCGGTGCCAGATGATCAAAAATATATTCAGTCAACTGCCCCGTTGTATCCACACATAAATCAATCAGGGCTGACGTATCACCATATTCCTGCATTAATGCTTCATTAAAGTCAGAATACAACTGGCATTCCGGTGGCAAATTATTTCTTGCAAACTGAATTCGGTTCTCATTCTTTTCGACCATAAATGCTTTTACGCCCCGCTCATGCAACGCCCAAATGTACAGCATCCCCATCGGGCCAGCACCTGCCACTGCCGCACGAATATTAGTGTGAGTGATCCCCAGCTTATCCACGCCGGTTATTGTGCAGCTTAGTGGTTCGGTCAGTGAGGCTTCCTCCATACTGACATGATCATCCAGCTTGATAAGCAAATTTTCTTTTGCCAAATATTGCTCTGCGAACGCGCCATCATAGGAAACCCCGGCTTCTGTGCCCAGTTTTCTCTCACAATGGTTAGGACTACCTGTCTGACACATCCGGCAATGCCCACAAAAGTAAGTTGGGTTAACAACAACACGATCACCCACCTGAAATTGAGTAACACCACTGCCAATTTGGGATACCACGCCTGTGGTTTCATGCCCCAAAGTGGTTCCTGGGATGGCAACAGGGTAAGCACCAGTAATAATTCCCACATCCGTGCCACAAATACCACACACTGCAATGTCAACAACAACATCATCGGGTTCAATACAAGACAAAGGCTCAACTTGCTGGACTTCAACATCCCAAGTTTGATGATATTTAAGTACTAACATGATACAGCCTCCTTATGTACCTGTGTGATAGTCGTTAATTCTGAGAAAGTCAGCTCCAGTTTATGGAGAATTTCTGCCAAATGTTCCTGTGTGCAAATCAATGGTGGACGAACTTTGATTGCCCTTCCTTTGCCATAACGGGAGCCACGCAAGATCAAATGATGGCGGTTAGCAGTAGCAATCACCTGCGCTGCAAAATCTGGGTTTGGTGTGTCAAAGCCATACATATACCCCACACCTCTCACTCCCGTAATCTCTGGATATCGCTCCTGTAATTTCAACAAACCATCACGCAGATAATCTTCATTTTGTTGCACATTTTCCAAAACATGATCATCTTCAATAATATCGATAATTTCGTTGAGGGCGACCAAAGAGAGCGGATTAGCACCAGAGGTACTGGAATGTTCGAATGATTCCAAGATATCCAATGAATGACGCATCAATACACCACCCGTTGGAATACCGATACCCCCTGCTCCTTTGGCGAAAACGATGATATCTGGCTCCAGTTCTTTGGCATAACCCGTCGATGCGAAGAACGTACCTGTGCGACCAAAACCTGTTTGTACTTCATCCGCGATAATGATGATGCCATGCTGACGACAGATTTCTCTGAGCTTCCGGTAGAAAGCCACAGGGAAAACCATGTTGCCACCATTCCCCTGAATCGGTTCAATAATCAGACATGCAATATTGTCATTAGAGCCTAATTGAATAAACTGTTCTAAATCGACAAATTGTTCTTCACTCGGCTGTGATTGCCCTGCCAAGACACTGGCTGGCGTAGGAATTTTTATTGAACCATCAATACTTATATGGAAGTCTTTAATTCTGAATGCATTGCCAGAAATTTGAGCTGTCGCAAGAGATTGCCCATGATGAGCAAGGAAGAGTGAAATAACGCCTGAGCGTCCCGTTGATTTTTGCGCTATGCGAATAGCACATTCAACTGCCCCCGATCCAGAAACATCTCGCAGCCAGATGCGATCGACTCCTTCAGGTGTATATTTAATTAATTTACTTAAAATATATTGTGACATTTCACGTGTATAAGCCGAGCTCAAATGTGTACATCTGTCAATCTGTTGTTTGAGTTTTTCTGCAATCCGATGATTTGTATAGCCGAGCGGCAAATTAAAAGTTCCCGATGCCGCATCAATATATTTTTCACCATCAATGATCAAATAAGGGCCATGACCGATAAAACGAGAAAGCATGCTTTCAAGATGGTTTCTATTTTCCATAATGACTCACCACTATTAGTTACATTAAACGACTAGTTATATAAAACAACGAAAAACCATACCTACTGTGATGAGACTAGATTAAGCACATCCAAATTTTATTTCGATCACGAAAATACCATAAAAAATATTAAGCAAATTTAAAATTTAATTTAAACTTGAAAAATCATATATTTATTCATTAATATCTATTAATTATATTAAATACAAAACAAATCACATTTAGAAATTAATAACTAAACTCCCAATCCCATCATTTGCATTAATTTCTGGGCTTGTTGAATAGCCTCTTGTCGATGAGTAATTCCCATTTTTTGGTATAAATTACGTATATGGGTTTTTATCGTGGTCGCTGCCACATCCAGTTCCGTAGCAATTTGATCGTTACTGTAACCAGAATAAATTAACCCCAGCACCTGCCATTCACGCTGAGTTAGTGGACTATTACGGATAAGCTCAGGCACATCAGGATGAGTGAGCAATTGTTCTACAAACGTTTCGTCAAAATGGGCAAATTTATGCCGGTGCTGTCGATTGATTTCTCGGAGAATACGCTGAGCTCTATGCTGTTCCATTTCAGGCAAGATATTCAGTTGGATAAGCTGGCGCAGTTGCAATGCCATCAACTCACCTTCAATAACAAAATGGCTGATGAACCCTGTGCAGTTAGCCAAATTCAAGGCTTCTATCAAAACATCCTGAGCCTCAGCCTTGCGTCCAAGCTGCCAATAAAGCAAATTACACAACAGAAGATTACGATTCAAATCGCTGACCAGTGCCAATTTTCTGGCATATTCATTCAGTTTCACCAGAATAGATTCAGCTTCCTCATGCTGATCCAGTAAGATTTTAGCCCGTGCAATATTGCGCCATTGATTTTGATTGAAATGGTTACAAAAGCTCTCTGGTCGTTCTGCCTGTACCAACCATTGAGTCAAGGAATTGCTATCTTCCAAAGTCTGCCAAATAATGACACGCAACTCGTCAGTATTCGTTCGCCAATCGCGGTGATACTGCCCATTACTCAGTAAATTTTCGCAGCGAGTCAAGTAACGGCGAGCGTTATCAATATCACCCCTTACCAAAGAACATTTCGCCAGTTGGGTAAGACATTGTAATTGCTGCTGTGGCTGGTAATTGTCCAACACTTCCAACCCTTGACGCGCTGCCTCTTCTGAGTCATCAATACGGGCCCAACACCACAAAAGTTGTGAACGTATCCTCAATAGAAACTCATGCATCGGCAACTGCTCCAGATGCTGTTCACGGATTAAATCAAAAGCATGGGACTGGGTATCATAAGCCGCCTGCAAATAACCTTGTGCCAGTAAAATTTCACTTTGTTGCAATAACGCCCATAAAGCATAGTGATAAACATGACAAAGGCGGGCAAGCTGCTCCGTTTGCTTCATTAATGCCAATGCACTGACCAACTGACCATTGCAATGCAATACTTCCCCTTTTACTGACATCGCTACAATACGGCCATATTGATTACTTGGAAGTAAGTTAGCCAACGCTTTTTCGGCCAAAACATCAGCATCGACGGGTCGCCCATCATTCAACGCCACTTGCGCTCTCAGGGCATCAAACTCTGCCAGTAATTCCGGCTCAATGGCTATTTGCTTCTGCTTTAGTGATTGCTCTGCCTGATTCAATAATGCATTTACCTCATAGTAGCGATGCTGACTTTGTGCCAGCCACGCTTGCAACAGTACCAGGCGAGGACTTTCCAGTAACTGTTCATACGGCAGTGCATTCATACACTCTCCCAATAGGGAAAGTTTACTGTGGTTAAATAACTCCCAGGCATGTTGCAACAAAATATCCCGTAACAAGATAGTATCTCCCGCTGCCAGGGCGTGATGAATAGCCTCCCCGGGATATCCCTGCATCAGCCATCCTCGCACGGCTGCTCGATGTAACTCGGGCAATTTTGCTGCCATTTCCCATTGACAACGTTGACGCAAAAATGAAGCAAACAAAGGATGAAAACAGAACCACTCACCAGAATCATCCATTCGCTGAATAAACAACCCCTGTCGTTCAATATCTTCCAGACGTTGCTGACCGTTTTCCTCTCCCGTTAGGCAAGTAATCAGTCCATCATTCATGGAGCGCAGAATAGAACTATGCAACAAGAAATTCCGCGTCTTCTGATCCACTCGGTTTAAAACTTCATCTACAAGGTAATCAGCAAGATGGCTGGCATTAATCCCCGAAAGGCGCTTTGCTGAACTTTCAGTCGTATTACCGGATTGACGGGCAGAAAGGGCAATCAGTTGCAAGGCCGTTGCCCACCCAGCAACGTCATTACATAACTGTTCGCAGTGTTCAGGCGCCAATGGATTGGCTAACCGCTTAGCAAAAAATTGCTGGGTTTCCTGATAATCAAAAGCCAACTGCTGGCTATCAATCTCCAATAACTGTTCACGCACGCGTAAGTTGGCAATTCCCAACGATGGCAAATGGCGTGATAGCACCACTAATGTTAAATTTTCTGGTTGGTGGCGGAGAAAAAAGCGCATTGCTTCATGAATAATCCCATTCACTATCAGATGATAATCATCAATCACCAAAAAAATCGGTTGCTGCCATTCGCTAAGTTCAATAAATAATTGCGCAAACAGTGCAGATAAGCTGGCATATTGATGTTTCTGGGCCAGTACCTCACTTTTCACACAGTGTCCCTGCGTTGCCTGCTGAACGGCTGCAATCAGATAGCTAGCGAAACGTTCTGGCTGGTTATCACTATCATCGAGAGAATACCATCCCAGATGCTCCTGTCCGGCAGCCCATTGTGACATCAAGGTCGTTTTGCCATACCCTGCGGGACTGGTTATCAATACCAATCGATAATCCTGAATTTCATTGAACTTTTCCAACAGGCGCTCCCGCATAACCATATTATTGAGTCGAAGGGGGCGACTGAGTTTCGATGGGATAAGCATTAAATTTCTCCCCTCACACGCAATGAATAAAAGCAACGAATAAAACTGATACCTGAATTCTGTTTGACACTATTAAGTCACTTACACATTAACATTCCTTTACGACCAACAAATGTAGAGAAACGCCCATCTTTTGCAAACAAGTTGATTAATTTCATTGTGTTAAATTGCACCTTGTCACATTCTTTGGTTGCAACCTTGCTATTTCTCTATGAAATTGCGAAAAAGCTCGAAAGAAATAGCTACGCCCTTGCGCTCCTCCCCCGCGAATATTTTCACAGGATGATGTTTCCCAAGCCACTAACCTTCAGCATATCCCCGTAAATAATTCTCCAAACTTTCCTCAGTTAGTGACAGGATGCAACGCCATGCAATTATCTACATTAAAATCATCTACATTAGATAAAAATCTGAAACTCGATAAAGCCTTATTTCAAGCCGCACTGACACGCCAATGGCAATCTTTCGGTCTCAGTTCAGCCCAGGAAATGACTCCACATCAGTGGTGGCAGGCCATTAGTGCAGCGGTATCTGAATTACTCCCCCTAGCCACTCAGCAAAACCATGCCAATCCATCCTCTGACAGCCAACGCCACGTGAACTATATCTCGATGGAATTTCTGATAGGCCGACTGACAGCCAACAACTTGTTGAATCTTGGTTGGTATAACGATATTCAATCCTATCTGGCAGAAGATGGCATCATGTTGAGTGACGTACTGGAAGAAGAAACCGATCCCGCATTGGGCAATGGTGGGTTAGGGAGGCTAGCAGCCTGTTTTCTCGACTCAATGGCGACGATCAATCAACCTGCTACAGGGTATGGTCTCAATTATCAATATGGTCTTTTCCGCCAATCCTTTAAAAAGGGGCAACAAATTGAAACACCTGATAATTGGGAACGCGAGTCCTATCCGTGGTTTCGCCATAACACACAATTAAAAGTCAACGTCAGTTTTGGTGGCGAAATCGTGACAACTGCCGATGGCCATGAAAATTGGGCTCCCGCGTTTACTCTGATTGGTGAAGCATGGGATTTACCCGTGATTGGGTATAACAATGGTGTAACCCAACCACTTCGCCTATGGCAAGCAACATACGATAACCCCTTTGATTTGTCACTTTTCAATGATGGGGAGTTCCTGCACGCTGAACAACAAGGCATTGAAGCCGCCAGCCTGACTAAAGTTCTCTACCCGAATGATAATCATCAGGCAGGTAAACGACTACGCCTGATGCAACAATATTTTCAATGTGCTTGTGCCGTGGCAGATATTCTGCGCCGCCACCAACAAGCAGAGCGCAAAATAGAAGCGCTAGCACAATACGAAGTTATCCAGCTTAACGATACTCACCCAACTATCGCAATCCCTGAAATGATGCGTCTTCTGCTTGATGAATACCAGTTAAGTTGGGAAACCGCATGGGAAATCACAGGAAAAACTTTCGCCTATACCAACCATACCTTGCTGCCAGAGGGCCTAGAACGTTGGGATGAACAATTGATGAGTGAGCTTTTGCCACGCCATCACCGCATCATCCAGGAAATCAACCGACGTTTTAAAAAAACTGTGGAACAAATCTGGCCTGATAACCAACAAATCTGGGAAAAATTGGCAGTTATCCATGACAATCAGGTCAGAATGGCTAACCTGTGTGTTGTCGCCTGCTTTGCCATCAACGGAGTCGCTGCCCTACATTCATCCTTGATAGTGACAGATCTGTTCCCTGAGTATCACCAACTATGGCCAACTAAATTCCACAACGTGACTAATGGTGTAACTCCGCGTCGTTGGTTAAAACAATGTAACCCTGCACTCTCTTCGTTAATTGACCAAACATTAGGTCATGAGTGGGTGAATAATCTCGCTGCTTTGAAACAACTCGAACCTTATGCCGACGATTCTGCCTTCCGTGACACTTATCGAGCCGTTAAGCAAGACAATAAAATTCGCCTGTCCAACTATGTCAATAAAGTAATGGGACTGAAAATTGATCCCCATGCTATTTTCGATATACAGATAAAACGTCTGCATGAATACAAACGTCAACATCTGAACCTGCTCCATATCTTGTCACTTTATCGGCAGATTCAGGAAAATCCGGCCTTAGATATCCATCCCCGTGTTTTCCTGTTCGGTGCCAAAGCAGCTCCCGGCTACTATCTGGCGAAAAACATCATCTCGGCCATCAATCATGCCGCCGAAAAGATCAATCATGATCCGCTTGTCCGTGATCGCATCAAAATTGCTTTTATCCCCGATTACAATGTTTCCGCTGCGGAACTGATGATCCCAGCGGCCGATGTGTCAGAACAAATCTCTACAGCGGGCAAAGAAGCCTCTGGTACAGGCAATATGAAATTGGCCTTAAACGGCGCACTAACCATTGGGACACTAGACGGCGCGAATGTCGAAATTGCCGAACAAGTTGGAAACGACCATATCTTTATTTTCGGCAAGACCGTAGAAGAGGCCAAAGCTTTACTAAACAGTGACTACAATCCACAAGATGTACTTCAACAGAATCAGCATCTGAAAGATATCCTTGGTTCCCTTGCTAATGGTGAATTCAGCCACGGAGATACGCACGCATTTGATCTTATGATACATAGCCTGACTGACGGTGGTGACCCTTATTTAGTGCTGGCTGATTTTGCCTCTTATTGCCATGCCCACAAACAAATTGACACTCGATATCGCGATGCCCAAGGCTGGACGCGCAGTACTGTACTCAATACCGCCCGAATGGGTAACTTTAGTTCTGATCGTGCTATTCAGGATTATCAACAACGTATCTGGCAAACCAAATAAGGGTTTAGTATGGAAAACAACTGCCTCAATGAATTGGCAACTGAGGCCGGCATTGTCAGCGAATATATTAATGCCTATGGAAAACCCCAGGCGATCCCCGCTGAAATCAGGCATCGAATATTGGAAGCCATGAGTACAGATATACCGGTCGGGAGGCCGGTTTCTCATTTACACGCTTCCCCCTTACCTAATGTTAAGGTGGTTATTCAGGAACAAAGGATAACCCTGCCTCTGGAGGATATAGATAATTACCAGTGGCAGATACATACTGAACAAGGGCAGATATTCCAGGGTTACTGCCAACATCAGCTCATGTTGCCTGCAAATCTCCCCCTGGGATACCACACGCTGAACCTGATATCGGAGACGAAACCAGAAACTGACTCTCAGCAATACTCTATACAACTTATTGTTGCCCCTGAACGTTGTTATGAACCCGATGCCATAACACGTGGAGAAAAACTTTGGGGTGCTTGCGTCCAGCTTTACACCCTGCGATCAGAAAATAACTGGGGAATTGGTGATTTTGGCGATCTGAAATATATGCTGCAAGAACTGGCACAGCGTGGTGGTGCCTTTGTTGGCCTGAATCCTCTTCATACCATATATCCTGCAATGCCTGAAAATGCCAGCCCTTACAGTCCATCTTCCCGCCACTGGCTCAATATCATCTATATTGCCGTGCACCAGATAGAAGACTTTAGTTATAGCGTCGAAGCACAAGAGTGGTGGCATTCAGCGGAAACACAATCCAAACTCCAGCAAGCCCGCCAAGAAGAATGGGTTGATTACACCACAGTAATGTCTCTAAAAATGGCTGCATTGCGTCTGACTTATCCGCAATTTAAGCGCCGTTCTGACGATGACCCCCAACAGATCGCTTTCCAACAGTTTGTAATCAAAGGAGGCAAAAACCTTTATTATCAAGCTGTGTATGATGTTCTACACCATAAGCTATATGGGGAAAATAATGTTTATTGGGGCTGGCCTGTATGGCCGGAAGAATACCATGAACCAGAGAGTGATGCGGTTAAGGCATTCTGTCATGCACATCCACAGGAGATAGAGTTTTTCCTTTGGCTGCAATGGCTGGCTGATACCCAGCTTGCCGAGTGCTTCACTACCAGCCAAACTCATCACATGCCGATTGGCATTTACCGCGATCTTGCCGTCGGTGTCGCCCAAGGAGGTTCAGAAACCTGGTGTAACCGAAGCATCTATTGCACTAAGGCATCTGTCGGAGCACCCCCCGATATTCTGGGGCCACGGGGGCAAAATTGGGGGCTTCCGCCAATGAATCCCCATGTATTAAAAGCCCAAGCCTATCAACCTTTCATTGAATTACTGCGTAGCAATATGCGTCATTGCGGCGCATTGCGTATCGATCATGTGATGTCATTGCTCAGGCTCTGGTGGATACCACAAGGAGAAACTGCCGATAAAGGCGTTTATGTCCATTATCCAGTTGACGATCTGCTGGCAATATTGGCATTAGAAAGCCAACGCAATCATTGCCTGGTGATAGGCGAAGATTTGGGGATTGTACCGGAAGAAATTGTCGATAAGTTACGGGACAGAGGTGTTTATTCCTATAAGGTATTTTATTTCGAACGCAATGAGCAGGGTGAATACCGTTCTCCCGATGAATATCCCGTGCAGGCAATGGCAACCATTACTACCCATGACTTACCTACTTTGCGCGGATTCTGGCAAAATGAAGATCTCACCTTAGGTGAAGCCATCGGTTTATACCCTGATAAAGCTCTTCTTGCTGATTTATATTCAGAACGCAAACGCTGCAAGCAAGCGCTATTAACCAGTTTAAATCGTCACGGCTATTTACCAGAAGAATTGCCCAAGACAGATACCTTCTCCCCATTTCAGGGAGCGGTATCACTGGCACAAATAGAATATCCGATGTCACACGCTATAAATCAAAGCATACACCGCTATATAGCCCATAGCGCCTGTGCCTTATTAGGATTACAACCTGAAGATTGGCTGGATATGGAACGCCCCGTTAATATTCCTGGCACAACAGAGGAATATCCCAACTGGCGACGAAAACTTACTTCTACGTTGGAAACTATATTTGCAGATGCCCATATCAACCATCTGTTACAAACAATTGGAGAATGCCGAAAACAGGGTTAATAACTGACTGAACTAACAGCTATTTACCCAAATTACATCCCAGCGGCAATAAAACAAATCCCCAATCATATAGCTAAATATGATTGGGGAGAGGATCAGCCTTTCACGCCTCCCGATGTTAATCCACCTACTAACCAACGTTGGGCAAGTAAGAAAACCGCCGTGATAGGAATAGCAGACAGCACAGCCGCAGCGGCAAAATCTCCCCAGAGATAGTTCTGTGGATGAAGATATTGCTGCATTCCCACTGCCAGTGTGTAATTATCCACATCACGTAATAGCAGAGATGCAACTGGTACTTCGGTAATCACACCAATAAACGACAAAATAAATACTACAGCCAATATAGGCACAGACAGTGGCAACAGTATCAAACGGAAAATTTGCCACGATGTCGCGCCATCCAACATAGCTGCTTCTTCCAAAGAACGATCTATCGTTTCGAAATAACCTTTTATCGTCCATACATGCAAAGCAATTCCGCCTAGGTAGGCAAAAATCACACCACCGTGGGTATTGAGACCAAGGAAAGGAATATATTCTCCTAACCGATCAAACAAGGCATATAGTGCCACCAAAGAAAGTACCGCCGGAAACATTTGAAAAATTAACATCGCTTTAAGTAAGGTGCTTTTTCCACGAAAACGCATTCGAGCAAAGGCATAAGCACACGTCGTTGATAATGCCACAATGCCAGTGGCCGTAATCAAGGCAACCTTTACAGAGTTCCAAAGCCATTGCATAACCGGAAATGGGGGAAGCATGACGTGTCCATCAGCAGATTCCACCCTATAACCAAGTGCCAGCTTCCAGTGTTCCCATGAAACGGTGTCTGGAATCAGGTTACCCGTAGCAAAATTACCCGGACGCAAAGAAATAGCAATGACCATCAGCAGAGGAAACAAAATCATGGCAATAAAAGCCAGCATTAATACATGTGTTCCCCATACCCGCCATCGTTGCGATTTGGGTTGTACCATCGCCATCTTCTTTCCTCCTTAATCAAATTTCATGCGGGCAGTTTTCAAATTGATGATGGCTAATGCCCCCACCAATAAGAAGATCAATGTTGCAATTGCTGCGGCCAGACCAAAATCCTGTCCACCACCCCCTTCAAATGCGATACGGTAGGTATAATTTACCAAAAGATCGGTATAACCCGCTGGGGTCGATGTACCAATATGATCAGGTTTACCAGTGGTTAGCAATTGAATCAGGACAAAGTTATTAAAATTAAAAGCAAAGCTGGCAATCATCAACGGCGTCAATGGCTTAATCAATAATGGAAAAGTAATTTTGGTAAAATTCCGCCATGGCCCTGCACCATCAAGTGCTGATGCCTCATAAAGGTCATCAGGAATAGATTTCAGTAATCCCATGCAAAGAATCATCATATAGGGATAACCCAACCACGTATTTACAATAATCAACATGGTTCGAGCTAGTGTCGGATCTGTAAACCAATCCGGTTTAATACCAAACAACCCATTTAGCACCAGATTAATTTCACCAAAACTTTGGTTAAATAATCCTTTGAAAATCAGAATGGAAATAAACGAAGGAACAGCATAAGGTAAAATAAGCAGTACACGGTAAATCGCTCGTCCCTTAAGCGCCTCCCACTGTACAATACAAGCGAGAACCATTCCTAGGGTAACCGTCAATGCCACTGTCACTAGGGAGAAAACTACTGTCCAGACAAAAATGGACAGAAAAGGTTTTTGGATACCCTCATCCTGTATCACCCGTAGAAAATTTTTCCAACCAATAGAAACCGTAAACCCAGGACTTAACGTTTCCTTAGTCCATTCTCCTTCAGCATTAATGGATTGGTAGAACCCTGTATCCATATTCGGTTGGTATCGTATACCAGTTTGTCTATCGGTCAGTGTAATCCCATCTTCATCAAGGGAATAAAGCGGATTTATAGCAGAGAACTGACGTAAGGAACTCATTCTCAGTTTACTGCCATCAGGAAGAACGACTACCAATTGGCTCAATGCCTGCCGATACTGAGTAATAGTGCGCAATGTCGCAGCATTGCCTTCAAGTTTTTTCTCCTGTTCATGGAGAGACAGAATAATTTCTTCCGTTCCCGCCAGCGAAAAAGGCTCTGATGCCAATAAATGAGTGCTATCAGGAGCGCTCAAAGCCAAGACCCACTGTTCAGATACCGGATAGAGTTTGAAATTAAATGGTTCCCCTGTCTGATAGTGACGACTCATTAATACCACTTGAGCGCGTTCAAACGTTAATTGGTTGGTACTGCTATAATTTGTAAAAGCAATAGCAATCGTGCAGATAAGTGGAAACAGTATAAATATCCCTATTCCAGCAATTCCAGGGTAGGTATAGCGCCAAACAGATGCTTTCCTGTTGGAAAAAACATAGATACCGCTTCCCAGTAATACCAGTGTCACCATAGCAAACAGGTACTCTCCCTGTGCATACATCAGCACAACCAGATAACCTGTAAAAAGTAGGCAAATACCTACAGCAAACCATTTCAGGGCAGGATGCTGCCACCATACTGTTTTTTCTAATGTCGCTGACATCTTGCACTTCCTGTTACCAACAATTGTGATTATCCAACACCATCACAATAAGAGCTAAGGCTCCTTAAACTCAGGAGCCTGTCATTCGTTTATTTTGTCATTCTCGCTTCAGCATCATTAAGGGCAGCATCTATTGTCTGACGCCCACTGACCGTGTTAAGAACAGCGCTACGCATTGCGTACCAAAAACTACTCATTTGGGAAATATTCGGCATAATTTCTCCATTTTGAGCATTTGCCATCGTGGCAGCAATACGTGGATCTTTCGTCAAGATCTCCTGATAGGATTTCAAAGCCACCGCTCCCAGCGGTTTATCTTTGTCCATCGTTGCCAGCCCTTCATTGGTAAGCAGGTAATTTTCCAAAAATTCTTTCGCTAACTCTTTATTAGGACTGGCCGCATTAATTCCCGCAGTTAAAATGCCAACAAAAGGTTTAGAGGGTTTTCCTTTAAAGGTTGGTAATAGGGTAACGCCGTAATTGATCTTACTTTTATCGACATTCGCCCATGACCAAGGACCATTAATCGTCATTGCTGCTTTGCCCTTATTAAAGGCAGCTTCGGCGATGGAGTAATCGATATCTGCATTGAGATGTTTATTTTTGACTAAATCAACCAGAAATTTCAGTCCCGCTTTAGAACCCGCATTATTCACTCCGCTGTCTTTAACATTATAAGTACCGTTCTCTGCCTTGAAGGCATATCCACCATCAGCAGCAATCAGTGGCCAAGTGAAATACGGTTCTTGCAAATTGAACATGATTGCGTTTTTATTTTGCTTTTTCAGCGCATTATCCAAGGCAGGGATTTCTTCCCATGTTTTAGGGGGAGATTTAATCAAGTCTTTATTGTAGATAAGAGAAAGGGCTTCAACTGCGACAGGGTATCCTACTAATTTACCATCGTAACGAACGGCATCCCACGTAAAGGGAAATAGCTTATCAATAAACGATTTATCAGGAGTAATTTCAGCAACTAACCCTGATTGGGCATAACCACCAAAGCGATCATGTGCCCAGAAAATAATATCCGGCCCATCTCCACTGGCTGCAATTTGGGTATATTTTTCTTCCAGTTTGTCTGGATGCTCGACAGTGACAGGAATTCCCGTTTCTTTTGCAAATTTTTCACCAACCTGTGCCAGTCCGTTATAACCTTTATCACCATTGATCCAAATGACCAACTTTCCTTCTTCCGGTTTCGCAAAAACCGAAGCAGACAATACACATGTTGTTAAAACGGAAAGCATCAGGGTATGAGTCCCCACTTTTAAAATTTTCTTGGTCATCATTCCGCCTTTTTCATTTGTTAGTTCAAGATAATTATCTTTGTTACATCGCGATAAAATGGCACCAGTGTGCAATCAATGTAAAAAAGACTCATCCTCCCCTGTTCTACGCCTCATACTGTATGAGTGTGAACTCGCTTACAAAAACAATTAAAATCAGAACGTTAACATCAATATAGCGTCCTTTTTTGCGATTTAAATCACATCTTACCTGACAATTTTCTTCTTTCTTTCTCAATCACATTAATCTCGTCCTCCTGGCTCCTCCACCATCAAAAATTCTGGGATGGAGGATTGTCGCGCCTGTTATTTTATACACAATCCAGCCATCAGTTTTTCACTAAGTTTCTCGTGGCGACAAATAGGAAACGAAGACGAATCGGAAACGAACAAAAAAACTGAGATGGCAAATCCGAGGGAGGGAACAAATGTCTAGCATCACATTCCGCAATGTATCTAAATCATATGGTGAAACTGTCATCTCCAAAAATCTTAATCTTGATATTCAGGAAGGAGAATTCGTCGTATTTGTCGGTCCGTCAGGATGTGGGAAATCGACGCTACTAAGGATGATCGCGGGATTGGAAGACATTACATCCGGTGATTTGCTGATAGACGGAAAACGAATGAATGATGTTCCACCAGCCAAGCGCAGTATCGGCATGGTTTTTCAATCTTATGCACTATATCCCCATCTCTCTGTTGCAGACAATATGTCGTTCGGCATGAAGCTGGCTGGAGTCAAAAAAAGCGATATCCACAAACGAGTGCAACAAGTTGCAGAAACCCTCCAGCTTGCCCATCTACTGGAACGCCGTCCTAAGGCACTGTCCGGTGGCCAACGCCAGCGAGTCGCCATTGGCAGAACACTCGTTGCTGAACCCAATATCTTTCTGCTGGATGAACCGCTTTCCAATCTGGATGCGGCTCTGCGTGTACAGATGAGAATTGAAATTTCACGTCTACACAAACGACTACAACGTACAATGGTCTATGTCACTCATGACCAAACCGAAGCCATGACTCTGGCAGATAAAATTGTGGTTCTGGATGGGGGCAATATTGCTCAGGTTGGTAAGCCACTTGAAATCTATCACTATCCTGCCAATCGCTTTGTTGCAGGTTTCATTGGTTCACCGAAAATGAATTTCCTGCCAGTCAAAGTCTCAGCAATTGCTGTTGATCAGGTACAAATCATCCTGCCTAACGGTCAGCCAGTTTGGTTGCCAGTTGAAAGCAAAGGGCTAACGGTCGGTAGTAATGTATCTTTGGGAATTCGCCCCGAACATCTTTTGCCTAATGATGTAGCCGATGTTACGTTAGAGGGGACAGTACAGATCGTTGAACAACTGGGGAACGAAACCCAGATTCACATCCGCATACCTGCCATTCATCAAAATTTGGTTTACCGCCAACCTGATATTGTTCTCGTTAAAGAAGGTGCAGATTTCTCTATCGGACTAGCTCCTCACCGATGTCATCTTTTCCGTGAAGATGGAACTGCATGTCAGCGTTTACATAAAGAACCCGGAATCTAGATCCGCGGCCATAAAAAATAACAGGAGAATCATTATGCGTATATTGTCTCTCTCATTGGCTATGCTAACTACTGGTTTATTATCCACGCAAGCTATTGCTGTTGACTTCCACGGCTATGCCCGTTCAGGCATTGGCTGGACTGGTAATGGTGGTGAGCAGAAATGTGCCAAAGTCACTGGAGCACCGAGTAAATACCGTCTCGGCAACGAATGTGAAACCTATGCTGAACTTAAGTTAGGGCAAGAGTTATGGAAAGAAGGTAATAAACGTTTCTATTTTGATACCAATTTAGCCTATTCCGTCAGTCAGCAAAAAGACTGGGAAGATACCAAACCTGGTTTTCGTGAAGTCAATGTGCAAGCAACCAATCTCATTGATTGGTTGCCTGGTTCAACACTGTGGGCCGGTAAACGTTTCTACCAGCGTCACGATGTACATATGATCGACTTCTATTATTGGGATATTTCTGGTCCAGGTGCAGGATTGGAAAATATTGACCTTGGTTTTGGCAAACTTTCCTTCGCTGTAACCCGTAATACAGAAGAAGGCGGTTCATATGGATGGATTGATGATAAATCCGATAAAAAAGGTCAATCAACCTCAAATGACATTTTTGATATACGGTTAGCCAACTTACCTGTTAATGCTGGCGGTACACTGGAGCTTGGTATTGATTATGGGCGGGCAAATACACGTAAGGGATATCACCTTAATAAACAAGCACCTAAAGACGGCGTAATGCTGACTGCCGAACATACCCAAAGCCTGTTAGGTGGTTTCAACAAATTTGTCTTACAGTACGCAACTGACGCTATGACTTCCAGCGGTAATGGGCGTGCCGAAGGTGCTAATGTGAATAATGACGGTCATATGCTGCGCGTTCTGAATCATGGTGCCATTAGTATCACCAAGAAATGGGATCTCATGTATGCCGCCATGTATCAAAACATTGACCTCGACAATAACAATGGCAACACATGGTACACCGTAGGTGTCCGCCCAATGTATAAGTGGACACCGATAATGAGTACCTTAATGGAAGTGGGTTATGACCATGTGAAGTCACAACGCACCAAAGCAAACAATGATCAGTTCAAAATCACGCTGGCCCAACAGTGGCAAGCAGGTGACAGCATGTGGTCACGCCCTGCTATCCGTTTATTCACCACTTACTCCAAATGGAATGAAAAATGGGGCTATGACAATGGCATTGCCTACCATGATACACCCGTACATCAATTCAGTCGTGGGAACAGCGATGAGTTTACATTTGGTGCCCAATTTGAGGCTTGGTGGTAATGAAAAAGCAATTACTCTCACTTTGCCTCAGTGCCCTATTCTGCAACATGATTCCGGCAGTGAGTTATGCCGCGTCAGATATCGCACTGTCTGATACAGCAACATCCGGTATCGCAATAACCAATAGGGCAAAACCTGGCATAGAAACAACCAGTGCTGCGCCAACTTTGCCTTTGTCAACCTTGCAGAAATTACAGTGGCAACCCATCAATACTCATGACACACAGACTATTATTCTTGAGAGCACATCACAGCAGCTTAATGATGATCATGTTCAAGGTGCGGTAGCCACATTTGCTTTACCGGCCAATCAAGGCTCATTGGCAATCACCCTGAACAGTCTGATAAAAGATAAGCAGGTATACTCACCAAATGTTTTAGTCTTTGATGAACAACTCCATCCTGCGGCCTTTTATCCAAGCCACTATTTCCGCTATCAACAACCAGGTATTATGTCCACCGATCGGCTTGAAGGAGTGTTAAAGCTGACACCAGCATTGGGACAACAGAGAATCTATTTACTGATTTATACCACTCGTTCTGATTTACAAGCTTCGACACAAATGGTCGATCCTGCTAAGGCTTATGCTAAAGGTGTCGGTAATTCTGTGCCGGATATTCCAGATCCGATCGCTCACCACACAGAAACAGGTACATTAACGTTAAAAGTGCAATCAGAAAGCAATGCAGGTAATATCCTGATAGGCCAGGTATTTTCTTCACCTACACCTAAACCAGTCACCATCGGTTCTACACAAGTATCTACATCTCCGTTAAGAACAACCCCGACTGATGCACCGCAATCTGCTGCCCCAGTAGTTAAACCTGTACTGAACGATACCGAACGGTATTTCAATGACGCTATCAAAAGAGCTATTAACAATGGTGATGTTGATAAGGCATTGAAACTGTTAGATGAAGCAGAACGACTTGGTTCCCCAACTGCACGGGAAACTTTTATCAAGATGATAAAAAACAAAAAATAAATTGATTCATCAAATAATTATAGAGATATATCTAACTTAAGAGCCTAAGGGAATAGGCTCTTAACATGATAAAAATTCATCATTCTTCTCAGATAAGTTTTCATTACATATCCATACTATTGCTACCATTATATTTACTTAAAATAATTCTTTCTTATTCAGATAGTTTATTATTTTTTCCTTCAATAACTTAATAAACCCAGCAAATAAACATTAGTAATAATAAAACACTTATAGAAACCAATAAAATAACAGTTTCTTTTATGGCAATATTAAACATCCATGCAAAGAACTTGATAATACACTTTATGAAACCGTAAAAAACTCCAATATTACCCCCAGGAAATCCATCACTTTTATCCTCAGTAAAAAATCATCACATTTGGAATGTTCTCTTATTATTTATCAACTAAATGATGTTACATCCTATATTCAATTATTAAGCGATCCTAAAGGCGTTAAATAGGGTTATTAGCAATCATTTTTGCCATTTTTTCAATCGGATCTGTGCGCAATATATATAACCGTTTTAAAGAAAAGGGATTATCTCCCAACTTAACTTTTCCTTTTACCGTAGTAACAGCCAAATGAAATCCAGCTTGCTTAGCCGCTTTCATTGCCTTTAAATTATATCTACCAAAAGGATAAGAGAGATGAAGCACATGGGGATTTAATTGTGATAATGCCCGTCTGGAACGCCTGAAATCATACAGGATATTGTGATATGATCGACTTAATAGTATGGGCTGTTGATTCTTGCTAAAACGATGCAAGAAATGGGTATGAGACTGAAAATCAAATACATCTTGTATGGCATATAATTCTGGGAGGCTCAAGAATTGCAGGGTATCAGGATCCCATTTTTGCGGATGACGTTTAACTCTGGATGAAATAATAAAGAGTGTCGCTTTCTGACCATTCTCTTTTAAAATTGGATAGGCATAACGATAAACGGATTTCAACCCATCATCAAAGGTTAAGCCAACCACTTTTGCTGGCAAGTTAATGGAACCATTTAAGTAGCCTTCTAATTCATATAATGAAATTGTGGTATAACCTGCTCGCTTCAAATAAGCCATCTGCTCACGAAAGGCAGCCAGGGATGTTGTTGTTGAGGTATGTAAAAAACGTTTAGTATCTTTAAGAACATGATGATAAGTTAACAAAGGAATGCCATTGTCCAATTCAGCATCCCGATCACTAATGTAGCCTAATCGATCACCCAAATTAATTTCGTACCAAGTATGGTGGAAAACATCTTGTAATTTGTCTAAAACCGGATAGCGGAGATTTTCCCTCAAAATTGCAATTGGTTGGCTATCCGTATCAGGCGTGCTATAGACTTGAGCCACCTTAGTTATCATCAAATTTTGGGCGGCTTTTTTGTGAAGAGGATTGGTGCTAAAGGGATCACTGGGGAACGCAGTTTTCTGAATTTCCTTTAGATTTCCTTTGGCTATATACCCTATCCCATTTCCGAAATGAAACGCATAGTTACCGCTTTCTTCCCCTTCTTCTTCAGCAACTTTAAGGACTTGTTCTTTCTTGAATAAACCAACCTTAATGATATGCTCACCTACCCAAGAATAGATTTCACTCTCTTTAGTCACTTCCATGTAATGATAATGTGGAAAATAGTGGTATTGCGATAAAACCGGATTAGAAAAAAATATCAAAAATACTAAGAAACCCATTGTAATAACATAAATAATTCGTCTCATTTTAATTTTCCATCCAATAAAAAATGCCCTCTACCAGGAGAGGGCATTTCACGATTAACTATCTATATAGAGTATCCTACGCATCACGATTACTCGTTATCGCTGCTGCTACCAAAACCTGCATTCAACAATTCAGCAAGGTTTGCAGTGGCTTCGTCAACGCTAAATTGTGGCGCTTCAACCACTTCGTTTTCTTGACGACGGCGGATACGATCCTGATGGTAAGCATAACCTGTACCCGCAGGGATCAGACGACCAACGATGACGTTCTCTTTCAGGCCACGCAGTTCATCACGTTTACCTGCAACAGCTGCCTCAGTCAGAACGCGGGTTGTTTCCTGGAACGACGCCGCAGAGATGAAGGATTCTGTTGCCAATGATGCTTTGGTGATACCCAACAGGTCACGCTGGAAGATAGCTGGTACTTTGCCATCCTGCTCCAGTTTGCGGTTCGAAACCTTAACGCGTGCGTATTCAACCTGCTCACCTTCAAGGAATTCGGAACTACCCGCATTCGCAATAGTTGCTTTACGCAGCATCTGACGAACGATAACTTCAATGTGTTTATCGTTAATCTTAACGCCTTGCAAACGGTAAACTTCCTGTACTTCGTTAGTGATGTAACGAGCAACCGCGTGAACACCACGCAGGCGCAGAATGTCATGTGGAGATTCTGGACCATCGGAGATCACGTCACCACGTTCAACAACTTCACCTTCGAACACGTTGAGCTGACGCCATTTAGGGATCATCTCTTCGTAAGGTTCACCACCATCCAGTGGAGTAATTACCAGACGGCGCTTGCCTTTGGTTTCTTTACCGAAGGAAACAATACCGCTGATTTCTGCCAGGATAGCAGGCTCTTTCGGACGACGAGCTTCGAACAGGTCCGCAACGCGTGGCAGACCACCGGTGATATCTTTAGTACCGCCAGACTCCTGAGGAATACGCGCCAATGTATCACCCGCAGAGATGGACATACCATCTTCCAACTGAACGATCGCTTTACCCGGCAGGAAGTACTGAGCAGGCATATCTGTACCTGGGATCAGAACGTCGTTACCCTGGGCGTCTACGATTTTCAGTGCTGGACGCAGGTCTTTACCGCTACCGGTACGCTCTGCACTATCCAGAACCACCAGTGAAGACAGGCCGGTCAGCTCATCCGTCTGACGGGTAATGGTTTGACCATCAACCATGTCGTAGAACTGGATAATACCGGATACTTCACTCACGATTGGCATGGTGTGTGGGTCCCAGTTCGCAACGGTTTCACCGCCAGTTACTGTCTCACCATCACCTTTCGTCAATACCGAGCCGTAAGGTACTTTATAGCTCTCTTTGGTACGACCGAAATCGTCGATCAGACGCAATTCGGTATTACGAGAGGTAATCACCAATTTGCTTGCTGAGTTCGTAACGAATTTCGCGTTGATCAGCTTCAGATGACCTTTGTTACGCACCTGAATACTAGATTCTGCTGCCGCACGAGATGCCGCACCACCGATGTGGAACGTACGCATCGTCAACTGTGTACCTGGTTCACCGATTGACTGTGCTGCGATAACACCGATCGCTTCACCTTTGTTGATCAGATGACCACGAGCAAGGTCACGGCCGTAACAGTTCGCACAAACACCGAAGTCAGTTTCACAACTAACGACGGAACGTACTTTCACGCTGTCAACGGAGTTCTCTTCTAACAGATCACACCATTTTTCGTTCAGCAATGTGTTACGTGGAACCAAAATGTCCGCTGTACCTGGTTTCAGTATGTCTTCTGCCGCTACACGTCCCAATACACGTTCACGCAGTGGCTCTTTAACATCACCACCTTCGATAACCGGAGTCATCAGGATACCATCGAGAGTACCACAGTCATCTTCAGTTACTACCAAGTCTTGAGCAACATCAACCAGACGACGGGTCAGGTAACCGGAGTTCGCCGTTTTCAATGCGGTATCCGCAAGACCTTTACGAGCACCGTGGGTTGAGATGAAGTACTGGAGTACGTTCAAACCTTCACGGAAGTTCGCAGTAATTGGGGTTTCGATGATGGAGCCATCTGGCGTTGCCATCAGACCACGCATACCCGCCAACTGGCGGATCTGAGCCGCAGAACCACGCGCACCGGAGTCGGCCATCATAAAGATATTGTTGAAAGAAACCTGCTGTTCTTCTTCACCGTCACGGTTAATAACCGTTTCAGTAGACAAGTTTTCCATCATCGCTTTAGCAACACGTTCGTTTGCCGCAGCCCATATATCGATAACCTTGTTATAACGTTCGCCGGCAGTTACCAGACCTGACTGGAACTGTTCCTGAATTTCGGCCACTTCTGCTTCTGCTTCCGCGATGATGCCTTCTTTCTTCTCAGGAATAACCATGTCGTCAATACCTACGGATACTCCGGAACGAGCAGCGTAAGCAAAACCGGTATACATGGTCTGGTCAGCCAAAATAACGGTTGGTTTCAAACCCAGTATGCGGTAACAGGTATTCAGCATCTTAGAGATAGCTTTTTTACCCAGTGGCTGGTTAATCAATGAGTATGGCAAGCCACGCGGTACAATCATCCACAGGATGGCACGACCGATGGTGGTATCAACCAAGCCTGTGTTGATAGTCACGTTGCCTTCGCCATCTCTCACTTCTTCTGTGATACGAACTTTGACACGGGCATGCAGAGAAGCCAGACCAGCACGATAAACGCGCTCTGCTTCTTTAGGACCGGTCAGAACCATGCCTTCGCCTTTCGCGTTAACACAGTCACGGGTCATGTAGTACAGACCCAATACAACGTCCTGAGATGGAACGATGATTGGTTCACCGCTCGCTGGAGACAGGATGTTGTTGGTAGACATCATCAACGCACGCGCTTCCAACTGAGCTTCCAGTGTCAACGGTACGTGAACAGCCATCTGGTCACCGTCGAAGTCGGCGTTATATGCCGCACACACTAGTGGGTGCAACTGAATAGCTTTACCTTCGATCAGAACTGGTTCAAATGCCTGAATACCCAAACGGTGGAGAGTTGGTGCACGGTTCAGCAGAACTGGGTGCTCACGGATGACTTCATCCAGGATATCCCATACAACCGCTTCTTCACGCTCAACCATTTTCTTGGCGGCTTTGATAGTCGTCGCCAGGCCACGCAGTTCCAGTTTGCCGTAAATAAATGGCTTGAACAGTTCCAGTGCCATCTTCTTAGGAAGACCACACTGATGCAGACGCAGGTATGGACCTACGGTAATTACAGAACGGCCTGAGTAGTCAACACGTTTACCCAGCAAGTTCTGACGGAAACGACCCTGTTTACCCTTGATCATGTCTGCCAGGGATTTCAGAGGGCGCTTGTTAGAACCGGTAATCGCACGACCGCGACGGCCGTTGTCCAGCAGCGCATCAACTGCTTCCTGCAACATACGTTTTTCGTTACGTACGATGATATCTGGCGCAGCCAGATCCAACAGACGCTTCAAACGGTTGTTACGGTTAATAACGCGACGATACAGATCGTTCAGGTCTGAAGTTGCGAAACGGCCACCATCCAGTGGAACCAATGGACGCAAATCCGGTGGCAGAACTGGTAGAACGGTCAGAACCATCCACTCTGGTTTGTTGCCAGACTGAATGAACGCTTCCAGCAGTTTAATACGCTTGGTCAACTTCTTACGCTTGGTTTCAGAGTTGGTTTCGTTCAGCTCTTCGCGCAAGGTTTCACATTCGTTTTCCAGATCGATGCTTTTCAGCAAAGCCTGGATTGCTTCTGCACCCATTTTTGCGTCAAATTCATCACCGAACTCTTCCAGTGCATCCAGATACTGTTCTTCAGTCAGGATTTGCGCACGCTCAAGACTGGTCATACCCCCTTCAACAACCACATAGGATTCGAAGTACAGTACGCGTTCAATATCGCGCAGAGGCATATCCAGCAATAAACCGATGCGGGATGGCAGAGATTTCAGGAACCAAATGTGAGCGGTTGGAGATGCCAGCTCAATGTGACCCATACGATCACGACGAACTTTAGTCTGGGTTACTTCAACGCCACATTTCTCACAAATCACACCACGGTGTTTCAATCGCTTGTATTTACCACACAAGCATTCGTAATCTTTTACTGGCCCGAAAATACGCGCACAGAAAAGACCGTCACGCTCAGGCTTGAACGTACGGTAGTTAATAGTTTCCGGCTTTTTTACTTCCCCGAATGACCACGAACGGATCATATCTGGAGAGGCCAGAGCAATTTTGATCGCATCAAACTCTTCGGTCTTGGTTTGCGCTTTCAGAAACTTCAATAAGTCTTTCACGAAATGGCTCCTGTCGGAGTTAGACCTGTTAGGTGAGTGGCCCATGCCACTCCCCTCTATAACCAGTATAACCACTGGGACCAGTGCAACCACTGGCTGGTAAACCGCCCGACATTCTTATATCGGGCAGTACCAGCGGGAAAACGATTTATTCGTCTTCCAGCTCGATGTTGATACCCAACGAACGGATTTCTTTCAGCAATACGTTGAAAGATTCCGGCATGCCTGGTTCCATCTGGTGGTTACCATCCACGATGTTTTTATACATCTTGGTTCGACCGTTAACATCGTCAGATTTAACGGTGAGCATTTCTTGCAGGGTGTACGCCGCACCATATGCTTCCAATGCCCACACTTCCATCTCACCGAAGCGCTGTCCACCGAACTGTGCCTTACCACCCAACGGCTGCTGAGTCACCAGGCTGTAAGAGCCGGTAGAACGGGCGTGCATCTTGTCATCAACCAAGTGGTTCAATTTCAGCATGTACATGTAGCCAACGGTTACCTGACGCTCGAATTGTTCACCTGTACGGCCGTCGAACAGAGTGATCTGACCGGAAGTCGGCAAGCCACCCAGTTTCAACAACTCTTTGATTTCGGTCTCTTTTGCACCGTCAAAGACAGGTGTTGCGATCGGCATACCTTTTCTCAAGTTTTCTGCCAGGCGCATCACTTCTTCATCGGTGAAGGTGCTCAAGTCAACTTTTTGACGGGTATCATCACCCAGATCATAAGCTTTCTGGATAAATTCACGCAGTTTGGCAACTTCTTGCTGCTGTTTCAGCATCGCATTGATCTTGTCACCAATGCCTTTCGCCGCCATGCCCAAGTGAGTTTCCAGAATCTGACCGATGTTCATACGTGATGGTACGCCCAGCGGGTTCAGTACGATGTCTACTGGTGTACCGTTTTCATCGTAAGGCATGTCTTCAATCGGGTTGATCTTGGAGATAACACCTTTGTTACCGTGACGACCTGCCATCTTGTCACCAGGCTGGATCTGACGTTTCACAGCCAGATACACTTTGACAATTTTCAGCACGCCTGGTGCCAGATCGTCGCCCTGAGTGATCTTACGGCGTTTAGCATCCAGTTTTTTCTCGAACTCTATTTTCAGTTCGTCATACTGTTCTGCCAACTGCTCCAGCTGATTTTGTTTTTCTTCATCAGCCAGTCCCAGCTCCAACCAACGCCCACGAGGAAGTTTGCTGAGTTTTTCCGCTTCAATGCCACCGGCAACCAGTACAGAGTGAATACGAGCAAACAGGCCAGCTTCGAAAATTTGCAGTTCTTCTGTCAGGTCTTTTTTAGCCTCACGCAACTGCATCTCTTCGATTTCCAACGCACGCTTGTCTTTCTCTACGCCATCACGGGTAAAGACTTGTACGTCGATAACAGTACCAGAAACACCGTTTGGTACGCGCAGTGAAGAGTCTTTCACATCAGACGCTTTCTCACCGAAGATCGCACGCAACAGTTTTTCTTCTGGAGTCAGCTGAGTTTCACCTTTCGGTGTCACTTTACCAACCAGAATGTCGCCACCTTTCACTTCCGCACCGATATAAACGATACCGGATTCGTCCAGTTTAGACAGAGCAGCTTCGCCCACGTTAGGGATGTCAGCCGTAATCTCTTCAGGCCCCAGTTTAGTGTCACGAGACACACAAGCCAGTTCTTGAATGTGAATGGTGGTGAAACGGTCTTCCTGAACAACACGCTCAGATACGAGGATGGAGTCCTCGAAGTTATAACCATTCCAAGGCATGAACGCCACACGCATGTTCTGACCCAGTGCCAGTTCACCCAAGTCAGTGGATGGACCATCAGCCAGCACGTCACCGCGTTCTACCAGTTCGCCCAAAGAAACACAGGGTGTCTGGTTGATACAGGTGTTTTGGTTTGAGCGGGTATATTTGGTCAGGTTATAGATATCAATGCCCGCTTCACCTGCGTACATTTCATCTTCGTTAACCTTGATAACAATACGAGATGCGTCAACGTACTGAACCACACCACCGCGTTTAGCAACAGAGGTTACACCGGAGTCAACCGCTACCGCACGCTCCATACCTGTTCCGACCAGCGGCTTATCTGCGCGCAGAGTTGGAACCGCCTGACGTTGCATGTTCGCACCCATCAATGCACGGTTGGCGTCATCGTGTTCAAGGAATGGGATCAGAGAAGCACCGACGGACACGATCTGTTGTGTCGAAACGTCCATGTACTGAACCTGATCACGGTTGAACAAGCTGGATTCATCGTAATGACGGCAAGTGACCAATTCTTCAACGAAGTGGCCTTCTTCATCCAATACGGTGTTCGCCTGAGCAATGACGTAGTTGCCTTCTTCGATTGCTGACAGGTAGTGGATTTCATCAGTCACCACACCATCACGAACTAAGCGGTAAGGTGTTTCAAGGAAACCATACTCATTGGTACGCGCATAAACAGACAATGAGTTAATCAAACCGATGTTTGGACCTTCAGGTGTTTCGATTGGACATACACGACCATAGTGAGTTGGGTGTACGTCTCGAACTTCAAAGCCTGCACGCTCACGGGTCAGACCGCCTGGACCCAACGCAGAAATACGGCGTTTATGGGTGATTTCAGACAGTGGGTTGTTCTGGTCCATGAACTGGGATAGCTGGCTCGAACCAAAGAACTCTTTCACCGCCGCAGAAATTGGTTTGGCGTTGATCATGTCCTGTGGCATCAGGGTATCCAGATCGCCCAGAGACAAACGCTCTTTCACTGCACGTTCTACACGAACCAGACCGACGCGGAACTGGTTTTCAGCCATTTCACCCACGGAACGGATACGACGGTTGCCCAAGTGATCGATATCGTCGACTTCACCTTTACCGTTACGGATATCGATGAGCTTCTTCATCACGTCGATGATGTCTTCTTTGCTCAGGATACCGGAACCTTCAACCTCGTCACGATCCAACGAACGGTTGAACTTCATACGACCAACCGCAGACAGATCATAACGATCTTCAGAGAAGAACAGGTTCTCAAACAGGTTTTCTGCGGCTTCGCGTGTTGGTGGTTCACCCGGACGCATCATGCGATAGATTTCAACCAGTGCGCTCAGGCGATCATTGGTTGGGTCAACACGCAGGGTTTCGGAAATATAAGCGCCGTGGTCCAGATCATTGGTAAACAGAGTCTCGATAGATTTGTAACCAGCCTGACTTAAACGGGCCAGCAGATCCAAAGAGAGTTCCATGTTAGCAGCACAGATGATTTCACCTGTGTTCTGGTCGATGTAATCTTTTGCTACAACTTTACCCGCGATATATTCAACAGGCACCTCAATACGGTCTACCTGCTCTTTTTCTAACTGGCGGATATGGCGAGCTGTGATACGACGGCCTTTTTCAACATAAACTTTGCCGTTTGCTTCGATATCAAATGAAGCAGTCTCGCCACGCAGACGTTCTGGAACCAGCATCATCTGCAATTTATTGTCGCGAATTTCGAAAACGGTTTTTTTGAAGAACAGATTCAGGATGTCTTCAGAGGAATAATCCATCGCGCGCAGAATAATCGAAGCCGGTAACTTACGGCGGCGGTCGATACGCACAAACAGGTTATCTTTTGGATCAAATTCGAAATCTAACCACGAACCACGGTAAGGAATGATACGTGCATTATACAGTACCTTACCGGATGAATGGGTTTTACCCTTATCGCTATCAAAGAAAACGCCTGGGCTACGATGCAACTGAGATACGATAACGCGCTCAGTACCGTTGATAACGAAAGTCCCGTTATCAGTCATGAGTGGAATTTCACCCATGTAGACTTCTTGTTCTTTGATGTCCTTAACTGTGCCTTCTGGCGCTTCGCGCTCATAGATCACCAGACGCAACTTAACGCGCAGAGGTGCGGAGAACGTCACTCCACGGATCTGACACTCTTTGACATCAAAGACAGGTTCGCCAAGACGATAGCTTACATATTGCAGCTCTGAATTGCCGCTGTAGCTCTGAATTGGAAACACTGAACGGAAGGCCGCTTCCAGTCCATTTTGGCCTTCAGGATCTTGCTCGATAAACTTCTGGAACGAGTCAAGTTGGATAGAAAGAAGGTATGGAACATCCAAAACTTGTGGACGTTTACCAAAATCCTTACGAATACGTTTTTTCTCGGTATAGGAGTAAACCATAGGGTTCCTCAGCTCGCTGATAAGTGACCCACTCTGTCCGCCCTTAAGGACAGCACTCTGCAACACTATTTTTTCGAACAGAAAACAGAATATTTTCCGTAATACTCATTACTATTACTCTTAAATCATTTCATTGCGTTACCTTACTACCGAGCTACCCGAGTGGATCGTAGCTGAGAACGCAGTATATTAAGTCGTCAATAGGAAGAAGTATTTTGGGTTTATTAGCAGCCAAACAGTGTGAAATGCTACTAACTCCCTATTAATGCCTTTCAGGCAAATCTGATTTTCAGACAATGCCCTTACAGCGCAAAAAGGCTGGCGATTAAAAAACCGCCAGCCGCCAGCCTTAAAAAATCAGGCTGCGAACTTCAAACAGATCTTACTTGATCTCAACAGAAGCACCTGCTTCTTCCAGAGATTTTTTCAGAGCTTCAGCGTCGTCTTTGCTGATGCCTTCTTTCAGAGCTGCTGGTGCGCTTTCAACCAGGTCTTTCGCTTCTTTCAGACCCAGGCCAGTTGCGCCACGTACTGCTTTGATTACAGCAACTTTGTTAGCACCAGCGCCAGTCAGGATTACGTCGAATTCAGTTTTTTCTTCAACGGCTTCAGCAGCACCACCAACTACAGCTACAGCTGCAGCAGCAGAAACGCCGAATTTTTCTTCCATCATGCTGATCAGTTCAACAACGTCCATTACAGACATTTCTGCAACTGCGTCCAGAATTTGTTCTTTAGTGATAGACATAACAAGTGTTCCTAAAATTCAGAAAAAATTTATACGTTAAAAAGCAACGAAGGAAATAAGCAATTAAGCAGCTTCTTTCTGATCGCGTAGCGCAGCCAGAGTGCGAACCAGTTTGCCTGCAGCGGCTTCTTTCATGGTTGACATCAGGCGTGCGATTGCTTCTTCGTAAGTTGGGAGTGTTGCCAGACGATCGATGTTGTTCGCTGGGATAAACTCACCTTCAAAGGCTGCTGCTTTAATCTCGAATGCTGGGTTCGCTTTCGCGAAATCTTTGAACAGACGAGCAGCTGCGCCCGGATGTTCGTTAGAAAAAGCAATCAAGGTTGGACCAACAAACGCTTCCTTCAGGCACTCAAATTCAGTACCTTCAACAGCACGGCGCATCAGGGTGTTACGAACAACACGCATATAAACGCCAGCTTCGCGACCTGCTTTACGCAGTTCAGTCATTTTATCTACGGTAACGCCGCGAGAATCCGCAACAACCGCAGACAGCGCGCCTTTGGCTACTTCGCTGACTTCAGCAACAATCGCTTGTTTGTCTTGAAGATTTAGTGCCATTAGCTTCTTGCTCCTGGATTAACCGGGCAAACCCGGGACTCACTTCACTCAAAACACCAAATGTGCCTGAGCGCTGAAACACGGTGAGCAGAATCCAGAAAATAAATTTCATTTGGCTCTGTCACCGTCTACGCAGGATATTAAGTAATTACTTACGCCTGCGGTCTTGGACGGGGCTTGGATTAGGCCAAGCTCCAACCGAAAACTTGTTATTTGCCGATACGGCCTTATTTTTCGAAGGTTGTATGTTATAAAACACACTGATCAGCAAATTTTAAGCGTCAGATTTTAGACAAATCTGACGATAAGGTAAAGCGTTATTCTCAGCTTAAATCATTAAACTGATGCGTTCAGACTAGACTGGTCGATCGCAACACCTGCACCCATGGTAGTAGACAGGCTAACTTTCTTAACGAAAACGCCTTTAGCAGAAGATGGCTTAGCTTTTTTCAGCGCAACCAGCAGAGCTTCCAGGTTTTCTTTCAGTTTGTCAGCGTCGAAGTCAACTTTACCGATAGTGGTGTGGATGATACCGTTCTTGTCGTTACGGTAACGAACCTGACCCGCTTTAGCGTTCTGTACAGCTTCAGCAACGTTAGGCGTTACAGTACCTACTTTCGGGTTTGGCATCAGACCACGTGGGCCCAGGATTTGACCCAGTTGGCCAACAACACGCATTGCATCTGGAGATGCGATAACAACGTCGAAGTCCATCTCGCCTTTCTTAACCAGTTCAGCCAGATCTTCCATACCTACCAGTTCAGCGCCAGCAGCTTTAGCTGCTTCGGCGTTTGCACCCTGAGTAAATACAGCAACACGGACTGAACGGCCAGTACCGTGTGGCAGTACAGTTGCACCACGAACGTTCTGGTCAGATTTACGAGCATCAATGCCAAGATTAACAGCTACGTCAACGCTTTCTACGAATTTAGCAGTAGCCAGTTCTTTCAGCAGAGTAACAGCTTCGTTGATGTCATATTGTTTAGTTACATCAACTTTTTCACGGATAGTGCGCATGCGCTTGGTCAGTTTAGCCATTGATTAATCCTCCACTACCAGGCCCATGGAACGAGCAGTACCTTCGATTGAACGCATCATCGCGTCAACGTCAGCACCAGTCATGTCCGCAGCTTTAGTTTCAGCAATTTCACGAATCTGAGCGCTGGTTACTTTACCAACTTTATCTTTGTTCGGTTTGCCAGAACCAGATTTGATGCCTGCTGCTTTTTTCAGCAGAACAGCCGCTGGTGGGGTTTTGGTAACGAAAGTGAAAGAACGGTCTGCGTAAACAGTAATAACAACTGGAATTGGCAAGCCTTTCTCAATGCTTTCAGTTTTAGCATTGAACGCTTTACAGAATTCCATGATGTTAACACCCTGCTGACCCAGAGCTGGACCAACTGGTGGGCTTGGGTTAGCCATGCCAGCTGCAACTTGCAGCTTAACGTAGGCTTGTACTTTCTTAGCCATTTATTTTTTCCTCTATGCGGGTCTTATCGCCTCAAGATGAGGCTCCCCTGACAATTTGAACCCCGTCTATTAAAGACCAGGCCCCTAAGACTTTAACTAACCTAATATTATCTAAGTATCATCTAAAAATGATGCCTGGATAAAAAACAAAAGGCGCGAAATTGTACGCTAATTTCACACCCTTTGCAAGCATAAGCGCTTACTTAATCACCAGGTTAGGCTTTCTCTACCTGGCTGAAATCCAGCTCAACAGGTGTAGCACGACCAAAGATAGAAACCGATACTTTCAAACGGCTCTTCTCGTAATCAACTTCTTCCACCACACCATTGAAGTCTGCAAACGGACCATCGCTGACTCGAACCATTTCGCCTGGTTCGAACAGAGTTTTTGGCCGTGGTTTATCACCAACCTGTTGAAGGCGATTCATGATCGCATCAACTTCTTTATCGCTGATTGGTGCTGGGCGGTCAGAAGTACCACCGATAAAACCCATTACGCGAGGTACACTGCGAACCAAATGCCAAGTCGCATCGTTCATTACCATCTGTACCAAGACATAGCCAGGGAAGAATTTACGCTCGCTTTTACGGCGCTGGCCACTACGGATCTCAACAACCTCTTCTGTCGGCACCATCACTTCGCCAAAAGAATCTTCCATCTCTTGTAATTTGATATGTTCACGCAGAGATTGAGCGACGCGACCTTCAAACCCAGAAAATGCCTGGATGACATACCAACGCTTTTTTGGGGATTCAGACATTTTTAAAACCTCAGGCCTGTAATAAATGAAACTAAACGCACCAGAATACCATCAAGCCCCCATAAGATAAGAGACATGACAGCCGTCACAACTGCAACAATTAAAGTCGTATGCAGTGCTTCCTGGCGAGTTGGCCAAATGACTTTACGCATTTCAATGCGGGCTTCACGGGCAAAGGCTAATGCAACTTTACCTTTTACAGTCCACAATGCAACTGCTCCTGCAAGGGCAACAATAGCAACCACGGCTATCGCGCGCAGAGGCAGGTTATACTCTCGGTAATAGTAATTACCCACAATAGCAACCACCAGTAGCACTGCTACCAATAGCCATTTTGCTATATCAAGACCACGCCCGCTTTCTTGAGCATCGCTATTCGCACTCATAAACCAACCTGTAACTATATGTAAGTAACTATGATGTAAATAGATAGCCAGCTTGCCTCGCAAGAGCAAAACAAATCAGACCGAACCCAAAGATAATTGTAATTGTATCTGACTCGGCACCATAATTCAGCAGGACTTTTGTATATCGATGATATCTAAGCCCATCCGTTGTATCAGAGCCTATCTCACCAATAATTAAGAATAGCAATCAAATAGCAATTTATCTGCCATTAATTATCCAATTATGAACAACTATTGATGAGATAGGTTCTTCTTAAGACAACGTATAAAAAGGGCATCTATCGATGCCCTTCCAAAATGAACACATTAAAAAAATTATGCGATCACTTTAGCAACAACACCGGCGCCTACAGTACGACCACCTTCACGGATTGCGAAACGCAGACCTTCGTCCATGGCGATTGGCGCAATCAGGTTAACTACCATGTTGATGTTGTCACCTGGCATTACCATCTCT
>NZ_NKHQ01000001.1:105178-130544 GCF_014467265.1 Xenorhabdus sp. TS4
GTGAGAAGTAGAGATGGTGATACCACGTGCTTTTTCTTCTGGTGCGTTGTCGATCTGGTCGAATGCACGCGCGCTACCACCGTAAGTTTTTGCCAGAACGGTAGTGATTGCAGCAGTCAGGGTAGTTTTACCGTGGTCAACGTGACCGATAGTACCAACGTTAACGTGCGGTTTTGAACGTTCAAACTTTTCTTTAGACACGACTCTATTCCTTAATACTGCTCCCCCGTCACAGAAATGAGGGAGCTAAAAAGATAGTAAACTCGAAAATTTATCTAGATTTACGAGCTTCGATAATAGCCTGAGCGACGTTGCTCGGCGCTTCGTTGTACTTCAAGAACTCCATGGAGTAAGAAGCACGACCTTGGGTCTGAGAACGCAGGTCAGTAGCATAACCAAACATTTCAGACAATGGTACTTGAGCACGAACAATTTTGCCCGTAGCTATATCATCCATACCATCGATCATACCACGGCGACGGTTCAGGTCACCGATGACGTCACCCATGTAGTCTTCTGGGGTTTCCACTTCGACTTTCATGATAGGTTCCAGCAGAACTGGTTTCGCTTTCATGAAGCCTTCTTTAAATGCCATGGATGCAGCAATTTTAAAGGCGATTTCTGAGGAGTCAACGTCATGGTAAGAACCATCGAACAGGGCAACTTTAACGTCAACGATTGGATAACCAGCCAGAACACCGCTCTTAAGCTGTTCCTGAACGCCTTTATCGACGCCTGGGATGTATTCTTTAGGAACAACACCACCAACGATTTCGTTCGCGAATTCGTAACCAGCACCACCTGCTTCCAGAGGCTCGATACGTAGCCAAACGTGACCGTACTGACCACGACCACCGGACTGTTTAGCGTGCTTACCTTCCTGCTCAACAGAAGCACGAATGGTTTCACGGTAAGCAACCTGAGGTTTACCTACGTTCGCTTCAACGTTGAATTCACGACGCATACGGTCAACCAGAACGTCGAGGTGCAGCTCACCCATACCTGCGATGATAGTCTGACCAGACTCTTCATCACTGCTCACGCGGAAAGATGGGTCTTCTTGAGCCAGACGGCCTAAAGCGATACCCATTTTTTCTTGGTCAGCTTTAGTTTTTGGCTCGATTGCAACAGAGATAACTGGCTCTGGGAATTCCATGCGCTCCAGAATGATTGGGGCGTTCATGTCACAGAGAGTATCACCGGTGGTTACATCTTTCAGACCGATAGCAGCAGCGATGTCGCCTGCACGGACTTCTTTGATTTCTTCACGTTTGTTAGCGTGCATCTGAACGATACGGCCAAAACGTTCTTTTTTGTCTTTCACCGGGTTCAGTACGGTGTCACCAGAGTTAACAACACCAGAGTAAACGCGGAAGAAAGTCAAGTTACCCACGAATGGGTCAGTCGCGATTTTGAACGCCAGTGCTGAGAATGGTTCATCATCGCTGGAGTGACGCTCAGCCGGAGTATCTTTACCGTCTGGCAACATACCTTTGATGGATTCAACATCAGTTGGTGCTGGCAGATATTCGACAACTGCATCCAGCATTGCCTGAACACCTTTGTTCTTAAATGCAGAACCACAGGTAACCAGGATAATTTCGTTGGCCAAAACACGCTTACGTAGAGCTGCCTTGATTTCTTCTTCAGTCAGCTCTTCACCGCCCAGGTATTTATCCATCAGCTCTTCTGATGCTTCTGCGGCGGATTCAATCAGGTTCTGATGCCATTCCTGAGCCTGCTCAAGCATGTCAGCCGGGATATCTTCGTATTCGAAGGTAATACCCTGATCTTCGTCGTTCCAGTTGATCGCTTTCATTTTCAGCAAATCAACAATACCGGTGAAAGTATCTTCTGCACCAATTGCCAATTGCAGAGGAACAGGGTTAGCAGCCAGACGAGTTTTGATCTGCTCAACAACGCGCAGGAAGTTCGCTCCCATACGGTCCATTTTGTTAACGAACGCGATACGTGGAACATTATATTTGTTCGCCTGACGCCATACAGTTTCAGACTGTGGCTGAACACCACCAACTGCACAGTAAACCATTACTGCACCGTCAAGAACACGCATAGAACGTTCTACTTCGATAGTGAAGTCAACGTGGCCTGGGGTGTCGATGATGTTGATACGGTGTGGCTCATACTGTTTAGCCATACCAGACCAGAATGCGGTAGTCGCAGCAGACGTGATGGTAATACCACGTTCTTGCTCCTGCTCCATCCAGTCCATAGTAGCAGCGCCATCATGAACTTCACCGATCTTATGGCTTACACCAGTGTAGAACAGAATACGTTCGGTGGTAGTGGTTTTACCCGCGTCAATGTGCGCACTGATACCGATATTACGGTAACGAGTTATAGGGGTTTTACGAGCCATTTTTTCCTCTCTCGTGGGCGTTCAATTTAGAGAACGGGTAGCCGGACAGCTACCCAGAACATATTCACTGCCGATGAAATACCCAATAAGGGATTACCAACGGTAGTGTGCGAACGCCTTGTTAGCTTCTGCCATACGGTGAACGTCTTCACGTTTCTTCACAGCAGCGCCTTTATTTTCAGCCGCATCAGATAATTCATTTGCCAGGCGCAGAGCCATGGACTTATCACCGCGTTTACGAGCAGCTTCAACGATCCAACGCATTGCCAGAGCATTACGACGAACCGGACGAACTTCAACTGGAACCTGATAAGTAGAGCCACCAACACGGCGGGACTTAACTTCTACAGTCGGGCGCACGTTATCCAGTGCCAGCTCGAATGCTTCCAGATGATCTTTACCAGCACGCTGAGCCAGGGTCTCAAGCGCACCATACACAATTGCTTCTGCGACAGACTTCTTACCGTCTACCATCAGGATATTTACAAATTTGGCCAGCAGTTCAGATCCGAACTTTGGATCTGGCAGAATTTTACGTTGACCAATTACACGACGACGTGGCATGGAAATACTCCGTTTCGAATTTCAGGGTTGTCCAAAACTCTACGAGTTTATTTTGACATTAATGTGAAAAATGTTTGGCCTTACTTAACGGAGAACCATTAAGCCTTTGGCTTCTTCACACCGTACTTAGAACGACCTTGTTTACGGTCTTTAACACCGGCACAGTCCAGAGCGCCGCGAACGGTGTGGTAACGCACACCTGGCAAGTCTTTAACACGACCGCCACGGATAAGGATAACGGAGTGTTCCTGCAAGTTGTGGCCTTCACCACCGATGTAGGAAGAAACTTCGTAACCGTTAGTCAAACGCACACGGCATACTTTACGCAGTGCGGAGTTTGGTTTTTTAGGAGTGGTGGTATATACACGAGTACATACGCCACGTTTTTGCGGGCAAGCTTCCAGAGCAGGAACGTTGCTTTTCACAACTTTCGAGCTACGAGATTTGCGAACCAGCTGATTAATAGTTGCCATTATTAAAAAAGCTCCTGGTTTTTTGCTTCGTAAACACGGATTTTACCCTCTCTCTGTCATTATGACAAAACAAGAGGACGCGGAATTTTATTGCTGACTTAACGAGGTGTCAAGAAATATACAGTTTTTCTATATCGGCAAAATATTATCGGTAAGGTACTGCCAGTAAAGCGTTAGGCTGGTAAAGTTACTGAAAAGTGCAATTCAGATCTACCAATCACATCTACCAGGCAAAATTTTGCTGATGTTTTACCGTTAAGCTAACAAAACCATTATAATCAATCACCCTTACACGGTCTGAAATTTGTTCAATCAGCCCCCGTGCATCGAGATCTTCCTTCAAAACATAGATGCCTGCCCCGGTACGGAGCAGTTCAGCCAAATAACGGTTATCATTAATACCTGATAACACACCATTCTGCATCAATAGAACATCATCGGTATCAGATACAAGGCCAAGCATTGCATTGAAGTCATCATGGTAAGGTGAGCGACTGACAGTATATAACATGTTACCCGCCTGAAATAGATTAAAATTTCAACACAAAATCATAACCCGCCAACAATTCTCGGATTGCTGCGGCAGAAAGAAGTTCAGCTTCCAGCACAAAATTATTTGCCGGGCTGCCTCCCCGAATCACCAGATCATCCAGACAAACGTAAAATTTATCAATGTCATAAAGCGGCAAGACCTTAAAGGTTGAGATATAGTCACGGGCCAGGATTTTATCCGGCTGCTGATTGGCTAATAATTGAAATACGCCATCAGAAATAAAAAATACACCGATCTGCTCAGTCAATGCCGACGTTGCAAGCAATGCATCCAGCCCTTCCCTGCCGGCAGAAGAGCCATGAGGAGCTTCAGTAAAAACAAAGGCAATTTTTTTCATCGATACCCACGAAGATTCTCAAACCTAACCAACGCTAGAATTGTATGACACGATCACATAACATCATGGCTTCTGCCAATGATCCCAACCCACTAAGCTCAAACCCTTCGGCTAAATTAGCGGCAGGCAGATTCAATTCACGGGCTTGCTGTTCATCTACAACACCACGGCGCAATGCCGCTGCAACACAGATAAACAGATCGAATTGATGTTGGACTGCCAATACCTGCCAGGCCCTGACCAAATCAAACTCATCATTGGCAGGGGCAACCAATTGATTGCCGTTTTGGACACCTTCGCGATAAAAAAACACGCTATGCAGTTTATGACCTGAGGCGATCAATGCCTGAGCAAATTGGTAAGCGCTGCTGGCTTGTTGAGTACCGTAAGCTGGCCCAGTGACCAGCAAACAATAAGACAATGACAACATTACTTCTCCGAACCCGCACATTCACCATTTTTAAACTGACGAATGTAGAGGTATACCGTATGCTTGGAGATATTCAAACGATCAGCGACCTGATTGATGGCATCTTTAATATCAAAAATACCTTTCTCATAAAGGTTCAGCACTACCTGTCTGTTTTTCGCATTATTGGAAACATTACGATCAGCATTCACTTCTTCAATAGTGAATTCCAGAGTTTGTGCTACCAGATCATCCACGGAAGAGGCAAAATTGACGTTTGAAGCAACTTCATGCGTTTTTTCCGGGATAAAGGTCTGAATAATTTCAGAGAAAGGCACATCAAGGTTCATATTGATACACAAAAGCCCAATGACTCGACGCTGGCGATTGCGGATAGCAATCGTGACAGATTTCATCAACGAGCCACTTTTTGCCCGTGTGAAATACGCCCTGGAAACGCTACTGTCTTCATCTGTAATATCATGCAGCATTCGCAACGCCAGATCGGTAATCGGAGAACCAATTTTACGCCCCGTATGTTCGCCATTAGCTATTCTGACGGCTGAACATTTAAGATCTTCCAGTGAATGAAGAACTATTTCACAATGCCCACCAATCAACATAGCCAGGCCATCAACAGCAGCTTCGTAAGATTTTAAAATTTCGTGATCAGTTTCACTAAATGGTTGGTTTTCCAGTAAATCAATATCACTGTTATCACTAGAGATATTATCACCAGTTAATAGCGGGGTAGACATGTAATACACCATCCTTCAAATTCTGACTTTGCCTCACCAAAAACATCAGGGCAAGATTTATTATAAAATCACATGACTGCAACTCAGCATCTACTTCGGTAAACACCTATTGTTACAAGAAAGTTAAATAGCCTTATGTGATAAGCGCTAAAAACAAACAGTTAAAAATGTTTGTTCTATATTATTCTATTCGGACTATTCAGAGTAGTGACGTTAAAACCACATCGAACTGCCGTCAAGCTCTTGCTGAGTATAGCGCGGGGTTCTATCACAGCTTTATGCCGAATCCACCTGAAATACGAAAAGCAATATCTCATTTAATACCGTGGGAAATAATAAGCAAATAAATTTATTATTTTTTATCCATGCTTATTACTAATCAAATAGAGGTAAATATCAGCAGCAAATCGAAAGGTGGAAGAAATATGTGATAAAGCAGGAGCCTTAATCCCCTGCTAATATCTTTTAATTACAAGAATTATTTTGCCTTGGCAACAGGCTTAATATCCAGTAATTCAACATTAAAAACTAAAGTGGAGTTAGCTGGAATTTTAGGTAAATTTGCCTGATCATAAGCCAGCTTAGGAGGAATAACTAATGTGATTTTTCCACCTTTCTTCACATGCTGTATACCTTCTTTCCAGCCTGGAATAACGCTGTCCAAACGAATTGCCAGCGGCTCTTTACGGTCATAAGAGCTATCAAAAACCTGACCATCAATCAAAGAACCTTTATAGTTAACAACTACAGTATCAGTCTCTTTAGGTGCGTTACCAGTACCTTCTTTTTCAATTTTGTAAAGAAGCCCCGTTTTGGTTTCCACTACGCCCGCTTGTTTAGCAAACTCTTTGCGATATTGGGCACCTTTTTCACCATTTTCACTGGCTTCTTTTTCTGCCTTAGCCAATGCTGCACTTTTCACTTTAGATTCAAAGGCCATCAAGGTTTCCTGAATCTCTTTATCCGTCAGTTTGGCTTTATTATTTAATGCATCTTCAACACCAGCCAACAACTGTTCTTTTTCTATATTGATACCGAGCGCTTTCTGCTCTTGCAATGAGTTGGCCATGTAGCTTCCCAGAGAAGCACCCAGAGCATAAGAATTTTGCTGTTCTGCTGTTTTAAAAGCACTATTTAGTTTTACTTCGCCTTTGGTTTCGGTGTTAGCAGCCAAAACCTGAGGTACGCTAAATACCACCGCTAGAGTTGTTGCCAACAGAGTGGTTTTAAACAATGATTTCATCCTATTCTCCAATAAGTTTGGGTGGGGTTACCATCAGCATAGGTCATAACGTTTACTATAACCGCCTAAGGAAACCAATGACAATATTTGCTATACCTTGCCATAAAAATCGTTGAGACAACATTAAAGCAAAGAGATTTCGTGAAATCCTATTTCACTGGATATATGAGCATTATAGTGGCATCTTGACCGAATCATCGGTCCGTCATTTAAATTAATTGATTCAGAAGCAGGAGGAAAGATAATGGAGTTATCTGAATTTGAGCGAAGATTTGAGCAACTAGAAACCAAGCTGGCTTATCAAGAAGCCACCATTGAAGAATTGAATCAGGAAGTGATAAAGCAACAGCTCGAAACTGACAGATTGAAAGAACAACTAAAATTAATCGCTGAACGTCTGCAAACTCACCAGGCATCCATCATTGCACCGCTTTCTGAAGAAACACCGCCCCCCCATTACTGATATTCATCAGGGAAGCTCTCTGCCAAGGAAGGCTAGACGCAAAATAAAAAAGAGAAGCTGAAAACCCGCTTCCCTTTTTTTGCTTACTGATATTTCAGGTGACTAACGATTTTCAGTTATCCCCGATTAATCTTAATGGCAGCTACCGCCGCAGCATCCATGATCGTCGTGATCGTGATCACCACAGCCACCCTGACCGTGTACATGGCCATGAGCCAATTCTTCTTCGGTCGCCTCACGGATCGCTACAATTTCAACATTGAATTTCAGATTCTGACCAGCCAGCATGTGGTTCGCATCAACAACCACTTCATCACCTTCTATGGCAGTGATTTCTACTGGAATAGGCCCTTGATCCGTGTCAGCCAGGAAACGCATACCAACCTGAAGATCATCAACGCCAACAAACACATCTTTTGGTGCACGCTGAACCAAGTTATCATCATACTGACCGTATGCATCTGCTGCTTCTACACTAACATCAAAACGTTCACCCGCCTCACGGCCTTCCAGTGCTTTCTCTAATCCGCTGATCAGAGAACCACGGCCATGCAGATAGTCTAACGGTGCACTCACCGAGGACTCATCAACTAAAACACCATCTTCTGTTCTTACTTGATAAGCCAGGCTGACCACCAAGTCTTTTGCTACTTTCATGACAACTCCTACATACCCGAGGGAAAAAAACCGTGAGGGAAAATTTTTACTGCTCAAAAAAATGCTGCCAATTGTAACGGAATTCTACGTTACTGTACCTAGGCAATGGCAAAATTTATCCACAATTCATTGTATATGTATTGAGTTACTGTGGTGTAAAGATCCCAATGACCTGTTCCTGCTCTCTGATATGAGATGTGACAGCTTCATCTGTCTGCCTCTGTATATGACCACAATGGACACACTCAACAACATCAACCTTATTTTCCTGCCACATTGCCAGCGTATCCTGTGATTGGCATTTTGGGCAAACCGCTCCTGCAATAAAACGCTTACGACTAATTGACATAATTCCCCCTAAGACGTGTCAGAACATCTATTTTCCGCTACCATGCACACCAGGCACTTAAAATTGAATACATATACCCAATAGCTTTCAAATTGCGGCACATCGATCACTATACGTATCAACGATCACTATGCATATCAATATACGATTGGTATGGGGAACGCAGTCAACAAAGCAGCAACTTGAAAGATGAAGGATATATAAATCTAACTATTAATTAACCTAACACATTATATATAGACGGCATCTATGATTGTTTTCTCTTCACTGCAAATCCGTCGTGGCATTCGCGTCCTGCTGGATAACGCCAACGCAACCATCAATCCCGGACAAAAAATCGGATTAGTTGGCAAAAATGGCTGTGGTAAATCTACCCTGCTTGCATTACTGAAAGATGAACTTCAAGCTGAAAGTGGCTCTGTCACCTTTCCCAACAACTGGGCACTGGCTTGGGTTAATCAGGAAACGCCAGCCCTGGAAACATCAGCGCTGGAATATGTCATCGATGGTGACCGTGAATTCCGGCAACTGGAGCAAAAACTCAAAATAGCCAACGAACAAAACGACGGTCACGCCATCGCCCATCTTCATGGCTTGCTTGATACTATTCAGGCGTGGACAATCCGCGCCAGAGCCGCCAGTCTGCTGCATGGATTGGGTTTTTCTCAGACTCAGCTAGAGCAACCTGTACGTTCGTTCTCTGGTGGCTGGCGTATGCGCCTCAACCTGGCACAAGCGCTGATCTGCCGCTCTGATTTGCTATTACTCGACGAACCGACCAACCACCTTGATCTGGACGCGGTTATCTGGCTCGAAAAATGGTTGAAGAGTTATACCGGCACCTTGATTCTCATTTCCCACGATCGCGATTTTCTCGATCCAATCATCGATAAAATTCTGCACATTGAGCAGCAGGATCTATACGAATACACCGGCAACTACTCTTCCTTCGAACGGCAACGTGTGGCCAAACTTGCTCAGCAACAGGCGCTATACCAAAGCCAACAGGAAAAAGTAGCTCATTTACAGAGCTATATTGACCGCTTCCGCGCCAAAGCCTCTAAAGCAAAACAGGCACAAAGCCGCATCAAAATGCTGGAACGCATGGAGCTTATCGCTCCCGCTCATGTTGATAACCCTTTCCATTTCAGTTTCCGCCAGCCGGATAACCTGCCAAATCCACTCTTAAACATGGATAAAGTCAGTGCTGGCTATGGTGAGAAAACGGTATTGAACTCGATCAAATTAAATCTGGTGCCAGGTTCACGGATCGGCCTGCTAGGCCGCAATGGTGCGGGTAAATCCACGTTGATCAAGTTGCTGGCAGGAGAGCTTGCACCTCAGCAAGGAGAAATTGCCTTATCGAAAGGCATTAAACTGGGTTACTTCGCACAGCACCAGTTGGAATACCTACGGGCAGATGAATCTCCATTACAACATTTAGCCCGCATCGCTCCCCAAGAAGCGGAACAACAGCTTCGGGATTATCTGGGAGGATTTGGCTTCAAAGGCGATCAAGTGACCGATCCAAGCGGACGTTTTTCCGGTGGTGAAAAGGCCCGTTTAGTACTGGCTCTGATTATCTGGCAGCGCCCTAACCTCCTTCTGCTTGACGAACCGACCAACCACCTTGATCTCGACATGAGACAAGCATTAACTGAAGCACTTATTGATTTCGAAGGTGCTCTGGTCGTCGTATCGCATGACAGGCACTTACTGCGCTCTACAACAGACGAACTTTATCTGGTACATGATGGCAAAGTAGAACTTTTTAAAGGCGATTTAGAAGATTATCAGCAATGGCTCACTGAACTGCAACGCCAGCAAATGCGGGATAGCCAGGAAAAAGAAAAATCAGAGACCGAATCTTCAACGAATAGCACTCAAAATTACAGTGCCCAAGAGCGTAAAGATCAAAAACGGCGTGAAGCTGAATTCCGTAACCAAACGCAGCCATTGCGTAAACAGCTTGCAGCCCTTGAAAAACAGATGGAAAAACTGGGTACGGCATTGACGGAATTAGAAGAGAAACTGTCAGACAACACGCTTTACGACAATGATCGTAAAACTGAACTGACTGAATGCCTGCATCAGCAAACGCAAACAAAATTCAAACTGGAGGATACTGAAATGGAATGGTTGGACATTCAGGAACAGCTCGAACAAATGACAGCAGAATTTAATGCGAGTTAAGGAGTCAGTTAATTTTTCAGGTATAAACCTGTAGGTATATAATCGGGTATTGCCATTCAACACCCGATTATTCCCTGATTACAAAGCAAAAATATAAAATTGCTTGCAAACAGCAAGAATACTCGCCGTAAAAAATAATAACTCATCAATTATGCAGGAGATTATTTATAATTGAAAAATGTTTCAGATTCTCATTTTTAGCTCCTTACTGAGAAAACTTTTACAAATTACACCTCAAGCTTGATTATCATAAGAGACAAAACAAAAATATTCCGTATAAAACAAAAAATAATCACTGACTTATACATTAGCAACTAAGGCAGAAAAGTTTTCAGCATCTTCAATCAAAGACTCATCTATGGATTTTGCCCATACCACACCAAGATCAATTTTTTTATCCGTTTCAACAATTTCTAAAAAATTCATATAATACTCAGGAATAGAGCTAATAATCCGTTTAGGCACACAAGTATAGGCATTATTTTTTGTGATCATCTCTACTATCAACATGATATCATTTGTTTTTAATAGCAAATGCATATTGTCACCAGCACCAGTATAAATAGGAAAAACATTGAGACACTCCGTTAACTCAACCATCTCTTTTTTTTCTGGTGAATTTGTCGGAGTAACTCCGTTCCCAAACTTACTTAAGGCTGTTCTGCATTTAGATACCAGATAACTTCCTTTCTTAAAGATATAGATCAATCTTTCCGTAAACACCTTTTTTGGCTCTAACTGAGCAATAATAGATGATAGCGGCATCACTGCAACATGTAACATCCCTGCATTCAATAAATTTATCTGCTGCTCGACTGACAGTCCAGTCACCAATGACAGCACGACATTCCCTTTTTTTTCCACTATCTGATTCTCTATTTGAGAATAATTGTGGATAGGAAAACAAGAGCCGACGTATAAGTGCCTGACCATATCCTCTTTTGAATCGAAATGAACCTGACTTTTGAAGTGTTCATAGTGAGATAAAAACTTCCGGGTATTTTCCAACGTCTTCTGCCCAAAATCTGTCAACCTCGTTCCATTTGGTCCCCTTGTAAATAGTGACGCCCCAAGAATATCTTCCAACCCGTGGATTTTCTTCGTCAAGGCCGGCTGAGAAAGATAAAGCCTCTCAGAAGCCTTATGATAATTAAGAGTTTCAGCCAAAACGATAAAAGCTTCAAGATTGCGTATATCCATGTTCTTTAGCCCAATGATTGTTGAATAACTACAAAACATTACAGATTCATGGTGATAGCATTTTAACTTAGTGTTTTGCCAAAGGTTTTATCAGGTCAAATGGTCAAAATGTTAACTAATAAAATGTTAGTTAATAAGGGTACAATTCGCAAAACATTTATTATAATTATGTTTTAATTTCATTGTAAAATTATTTCAATAGTAACTAATTATTCTCGCAATATGGATATATTCCTTACTACCCATATTGTTTATCACTCTATTTCATTTTTTAAACTACAGCGTCATTAATATTTATGAAGTTTAAAAATAATCGAGATATAGCATACAAACAGATCCACAACTGATAACTTTTATTTATTGAGAATCTGCCAAATCAAATACCAGAGATCATGAAAGTTAAAATATCATGTTGTGAAACTATTGTGTGAATAATTTAATTGGAAAATATAAAGAAAAGCATATATATCTGGCTTACTCGTATAATGTAACAAACAGCAGATAATTCACACCAATTATATTATTAACAATTCATCCATACTTTACTTTTATGGCCATTTTAATATTTACTCTTATTACGTGTTAATAAGGAAATGTAATATTAAAAAATAGCAATACGACAATGGCAGGCTTTATAATGTGTTGCTAGTGATAGTGTATACTTATTCTTAACAAGTTTAAGATCTTTTTTATATCGGAATATTCTGTATTGGCTTGTTATTTTATGGATAAAGCATGTTGATTTTTATCGAAAAAATAAAAAATACAAACAAAACAAAGTTGATGACCAATATAGTATATAATTTTACTTTCTCTCCAGTCGCATAGTTATCTAATAAACCGCCTTTAAACATAATATCGACAATTTTTGCCAATATAAAAGAGAAAGCGGAAAATAGTGTTTTTAATCTATTTTGGTGTATATTTTCTATTAAATGCTCAGTAAGATAATCTGACCCACATAAATCACTTCTTAGTTTCGATAAAATATGGCAGAAAAATGATGAAAATCGACTTGAGCAATATGATAACAGAGAGTCGTAATCCCGCCAGTACCCACATTGATCAACTCTCAACTCTCGATATGCTGCACGTCATCAATGATGAAGATAAAAAAGTGGCTATTGCTGTTGAAAAAACATTACCTCAAATTGCCAGTGTGGTTGATAAAGTTGCCGAGGCATTTCGTCAGGGTGGGCGCTTAATCTATAGTGGAGCTGGCACATCTGGACGCTTAGGTATCCTGGATGCCAGTGAATGTCCACCAACTTATGGTACAAAACCAGAACAGGTAATCGGCTTAATTGCCGGAGGGCATCAAGCCATTCTACAAGCTGTCGAAAATGCAGAAGATAATCGGCAATTAGGCACAGAAGATCTTAAGGCTCTACACTTTAACCAAAGAGATGTCCTGGTAGGGATCGCTGCCAGTGGCCGAACACCCTATGTATTAGGTGCAATGGAATATGCCAAATCAGTTGGTGCTACTGTCGCCTGTATCAGCTGCAATCCAGATAGCTCAATGGTGCAATTGGCTGATATTGCCATCACGCCTGTCGTAGGGCCAGAAGTGATAACGGGTTCATCCCGTATGAAGGCAGGAACGGCACAAAAATTGATACTGAATATGATCACAACAGGCACCATGATCCGTATTGGCAAAGTATATGGTAATTTGATGGTTGATGTAGAAGCTACCAATGCCAAATTAATCGAACGCCAGAAGAATATTGTCATCGCCGCCACGGAGTGCAGCAGAGAAATGGCAGAACAGGCCTTAAACACCTGTGGTGGTCATTGCAAGACCGCAATCGTCATGATTTTATCGGGCGTCAGCGCCAAAGAGGCCAAAGCATTATTGGCAGAACACCAAGGGCTTATCCGGCCAGCTATCTCAACAGACCGATAATCATTGCCTCTTTAGAGGGGGTTTAAATGGCTAAAATTCGTCAGGAAATGTTGGCTGAAATACTCAACGCCATTGGCGGAGCGGGTAACATTGCCCGTTGTGGAAATTGCATGACCCGCCTGCGGTTGACACTACGGGATGATTCACTTGCCGACATATTCTACTTGAAGAAGATTACCGGTGTCTTGGGCGTCATAGCGACTGATGACCAACTCCAGATTGTCCTTGGCTCCGGTAAAGCCCAAACAGCAGCAGAGATGATGAAAACGCTGTTAAGTGATACACGTCATCCCAGTGGATCTGAACTTTCCCCTGCTAAACCCCATTCTGACACACTAAAAGATATCGCCACCTCTAACAAAAAACATCTCAAAGAAAAACAAACCAGTTCAGTCCATAAATTTCTGGCTAAATTTGCCACCATCTTTACTCCCCTGATCCCTGGATTTATTGCCGTTGGCCTGTTATTGGGTTTTGCTACTCTGTTGGAACAAATTTTTATTAAAGAAGTCTCTCATCCCAACGCTATATTGGTTGAGATGGTTGGCTATATGAAAATTTTCAGCAAAGGCATGTTCAGTTTCTTAGGTATCTTGATTGGCTACAATGCACAAAAGGCATTTGGGGGATATGGGGTTAACGGAGCCATCATCGCTTCTCTATTTGTGCTGGGTTATAACGCCGAAGCTACCAGTGGTTTCTACTCTGGTATCAGTCATTTTTTTGGCTTCGCCATTGACCCGCGAGGCAATATTATCGGGATACTGATTGCCTGTATTCTCGGTGCCTGGGTGGAAAAACAGATCCGAAAAATCATGCCCTCTGATCTGGATATGATCCTGACTTCCACAGTCACCCTACTTATTATGGGCGCTGTTGCATTTATCGTCATTATGCCTGTCGGAGGTTATTTGTTTACCGTGATGTCATGGCTGTTCATGAATTTGAATGGCAACCCATTCGGTACAGCCATCTTGGCAGGGCTATTCCTAATCGCCGTGATGTTTGGTGTACATCAGGGCTTTGTCCCCGTCTATTTTGCTTTGATGGAAGCACAAGGATTTAATTCCCTTTTTCCCATTCTGGCGATGGCAGGGGCGGGGCAAGTAGGTTCCGCACTGGCGTTATATGTCAAAGCCCAAAAAGGCGCGTTACTGCGCGCTCAAATCAAAGGCGCCATCATTCCAGGTTTATTGGGAATTGGCGAGCCCTTGATCTATGGTGTCACACTTCCCCGCGTCAAACCTTTTGTCACCGCCTGTCTCGGCGGTGCCATAGGTGGTTTTTTTATCGGTCTGATTGCCTGGTGGGGATGGCCTGTCGGATTGAATAGCGTTTTCGGCCCTTCCGGGCTAGTCGCCCTGCCGCTGATGACATCCGACAGCGGCATATTCACGGGCATGGCAATATATGGTGCCGGACTAATCGTCTCTTATATCGCTGGCTTCACGCTAACGCTATTCTTCGGCAGCAAAAATATCGATTTAAGTTAACTCAGCCAAACCAGATTAAAGGCACACAAGCGGCGGTCAGGACACCCATTGCGATATTAAATGTAAACCACGCGCGACGGCTTTTCAGTAACCGTCCAATCAGTGAACCGAGAACAAGCCAGATTGCACCAGCAAGGGTATTGACGATTAACATCACGATACTGATAACAAAAATGGAATGGTTATACAACTCTCCAGCCAGACTGTAACTACTGATTGCACCCAATCCCATCAACCATGTTTTGGGATTTAAGAACTGCAATAACCAACCTTGATAAATCTTTATTGGCTCTCCTGCCGATGTTGTGGTGTCCAGCCGCTTATAATGCGAAGTAGCTGTTTTCCAGGCTAGCCATAATAAATACAGACATCCGAGTATTTTCAGGCCCATGTGTATAGCAGGATAAATCAACAGTAACGCCGCAACACCAAACGCAGACAGCAGCAAAATTGTCTGCATTCCCAGAATAATGCCCAAACAAAGCGGGATAGAGCGGCGAATACCAAAATTAGCTCCCGATGATGTCAGTAACAAATTGTTTGGGCCCGGTGTGACAGCGGAAATAAACATAAATATACTAAGCGAAAATATCAGGCTTAAAGTCATGGGTAGATTCCCCTCCCACCCAGATAGTTGGCATTTCTTTTCAAGAAAAATAACAGTATGTTATTTCATATACAAGATAACTAATCATGAAATCAATTCATTATGAATCCCAGACTACAACTCCATTGGCAACATCTAAATTTACCCGATAATGAATTACAGTATTTTCAGGAGCAATCACAATGATTATCCCGTGGCAACAATTGGAAGCCGATACACTCCACAACTTAATTGAAAGTTTTGTCCTGCGGGAAGGTACTGATTATGGTGAACAGGAAAAAACGCTCGAACAAAAAGTACAGGATGTAAAACGTCAGCTTGAACGAGGCGAGGTTCTGTTGGTATGGTCTGAACTACATGGAACCGTTAATATCTTGCCTAAAGAGATGTTCCGTCCGTAAAGCTCAGCTTGCTTTATTCATTCTAATTGACTGATTCGCCAGTTTTATTGATTAAGGAGTCTGTTCATGTCTGCCAAACACCCCGTCATCGCAATCACTGGCTCCAGTGGAGCAGGAACAACCACCACCAGTGTCGCTTTCCGTAAGATTTTCCAACAACTTGACGTAACCGCCGCACTGATAGAAGGGGATAGTTTCCATCGTTACACTCGTCCTGAAATGGATGCCGAGATACGCAAAGCAAGAGAACAAGGCAGACATATCAGCTACTTTGGGCCAGAAGCTAATGATTTCGGTATGTTGGAAAAAACATTCTTTGAGTATGGGGAAACGGGCAATGGCCGCTGCCGAAAATATCTCCATACCTATGATGAAGCCGTTCCCTATAACCAATCACCAGGTACGTTCACACCGTGGGAACCCCTGCCATCAAAGACAGACGTCCTATTTTATGAAGGGCTGCACGGTGGTGTTGTCACGCCACAACACAATGTCGCCAGTCATGTGGATCTATTGATTGGCGTTGTGCCTATCGTCAATTTAGAATGGATACAAAAACTCATCCGTGATACCGGTGAACGTGGGCATTCCAGAGAGGCTGTCATGGATTCCGTTGTCCGCTCAATGGATGACTATATCCGCTACATCACTCCTCAGTTTTCACGTACTCACATCAATTTCCAGCGTGTCCCCACCGTTGATACCTCCAATCCCTTCTCTGCCAAAGCCATTCCCTCGCTGGACGAAAGTTTTATCGTGATCCGCTTCCGTGGCCTCACTCAAATTGATTTTCCTTATTTACTCGCTATGCTTCAGGGCTCATTTATTTCCAGCATAAATACTATCGTCGTTCCAGGTGGAAAAATGGGGCTGGCAATGGAATTAATTATGGCACCGCTTGTTAAGCAATTACTGGAAGGCAAAAAAATTTCGTAATTTAATCCCTATTTAATTTTTAATAAGGCAGGTAACAAAAAATAACGTTACCTGTTTTATTTAAATAAACAGACCATTTTTTGTGACATAATTTTTTCCCTTTTATAAATGTAAAATCAATAAAACCAACTCTTCTGCCTGATTTCTGGTAATCTACCAGTCAGTTTAATATGCTGAAGCGATACAGGAGGAGACAGAAATGCTTTCCTGTGTTACAAACAAGGTTACAAGCGCGAACTGGCAAGGTATATGGGTTAAGATCAATATACCTACATTTTGACATCCTTATAATCCATATAAAATTCCCGCTTGTCAGTTTTTCAGCAGGTTAATATGTTAATCTATTGACTTTAAAAGCTAGCCTGAAGAGGAACTACCGTTTCTCACACTATAAAGGCAGAAATAACAACAGAGGATAAAGCGAATGGTTCTCGGCAAGCCACAAACAGACCCTACTCTTGAATGGTTTTTGTCACACTGCCATATTCACAAATATCCATCCAAGAGCACGCTTATTCATCAAGGCGAGAAAGCAGAAACGCTTTACTACATTGTTAAAGGTTCGGTTGCTGTTCTAATAAAAGATGAAGAAGGTAAGGAGATGATTCTCTCTTATTTAAATCAGGGAGATTTCATTGGTGAACTTGGATTGTTTGAAGAGGGACAAGAGCGTACTGCATGGGTGCGAGCAAAAAGTGCCTGCGAAGTGGCTGAAATTTCCTATAAGAAATTTCGCCAGTTAATTCAGGTGAATCCTGATATTCTGATGCGTTTATCTGCTCAGATGGCAAGTCGCCTACAAACCACTTCCGAAAAAGTAGGTAACTTAGCCTTTCTGGACGTTACAGGTCGTATCGCCCAGACGTTGCTCAATTTGGCCAAACAGCCTGATGCAATGACTCACCCTGATGGTATGCAAATCAAAATCACACGTCAGGAAATTGGGCAGATTGTGGGTTGCTCCCGTGAAACGGTTGGCCGTATCCTGAAAATGCTGGAAGATCAAAACCTGATCTCTGCACATGGCAAAACCATCGTCGTTTATGGGACACGTTAATTCCCGATAAACCAGAAACTACTCAGCCAGTGCAATCCGTTACTTCGTACTGGCTTTTTTTACTGTTATTTGTTTAACCAGCGGGATATCGCCATTTCCAGCCGCATCATACCCTCTGTGATTTCGTCCTCAGAAATGATCAATGATGGTGTAAAACGCAAGATGCTGTCTCCTGCACTTAATAACATCAATCCCAGTTCCGCCGCTTGCTGCAATATTTCTCTGGCCTTACCCTGATATTCGGCTTTCAATACGGCCCCAATCAGCAAGCCTTTTCCACGAAATTCATGGAAGATACCATATTTTTGGTTCATCTTTTCCAGAGCATGAGTGTACATATCGTGCCGTTTTTCCACGCCCATCAGCACTTCTGGCGTATTGATGATATCCAGTACGACACAACCGACGCTACAAGCCAATGGATTTCCACCATAAGTCGTTCCATGTGCCCCCGTTTCCATTGCCGCCGCTATTGTATCTGTCGTTAACATTGCACTAATTGGAAAACCGCCCCCCAGCGCTTTTGCTGTCGTCAAGATATCCGGCTGTACGCCATAATGCTGGTAAGCATATAACTTACCCGTGCGCCCCATCCCACTCTGAACTTCATCAAAGACCAACAAAGCCTGATGCTTATCGCACAATTCACGCACCCCATGCAGAAACTCCATCGTCGCAGGAGTAACCCCCCCTTCTCCTTGAATTGGCTCCAAAACAACAGCACAAGTGTGATCATCGATTTCCGCCCTGACGGCATCCAAATCATTAAAAGGCACGTGAACAATATCAGCAGGTTTAGGTCCAAACCCTTCGGCATATTTCGGCTGCCCTCCTACCGAAACAGTGAAAAAGGTACGACCATGAAACGCCTGATGGAATGCAATGATTTTGGTTTTATTGGGATAATGACGAGTAATCGCATAACGACGTGCTAATTTAAATGCCGCTTCATTGGCTTCCGCTCCCGAATTAGCGAAAAAGACTTTTTGAGCAAAGGTCGAATCAATCAATTTTTGCGCTAAAGTTAAGGCAGGCTCATTGGTAAAAATATTGCTGACATGCCACAATTTTTCACCTTGCTGTTTCAAGGCGTTCACCAAAGCCGGATGACTGTGCCCCAAAGCCAAGACAGCGATACCCCCGGCAAAATCAATATATTCTTTACCCTGTTGATCCCATACCCGACTTCCTTGCCCTCTGACAGGAATGAAATTCGCCGGTGCATAAATGGGCAACATCACTTGATCATAGGTATTTCGGTTTGCTGCTTTATTTTCTACCATTTCCCTCACCTTATTTTTATATTTGCCATTTCGAAGTGAAATAATAGTCATAAAATATGAATAAAAAATCACTTAAGGGCAAATAAAAAAATAACAGAATGAGGGAATGCGGAGGTATCTAACTAATATTTGAGGAAATTATTCAACAATTCGTGTCCCTGCTCACTAAGAATGCTTTCTGGATGAAATTGCACTCCTTCCAGTGGCAAAGTACGGTGACGAATTCCCATGATTTCATCTACGTCACCATTGCGCTGACTCCAGGCTGTCACTTCAAATGAAGCCGGAAGCGTTTCTGCGGCAATGACCAGAGAGTGGTAACGCGTGACCGTCAATGGACGATCTAATCCTTTGAATACCCCTTGCTGGCTATGGTGAATCAGGCTGGTTTTTCCATGCATCACTTCACGCGCTTTAACAACGCTCGCACCAAAAGCCTGACCTATCGCCTGATGTCCCAGGCACACACCGAGGATGGGCAATTTCCCTGCAAAATGTGAAATTGCTTCCAGCGAGATCCCTGCTTCATTCGGCGTACAAGGACCCGGCGAAATGACTAAATGAGTAGGCGCCAAATCTTCGATATCTTCAAGCTGGATCTCATCATTACGCTTAACTAAAACCTCTGCCCCTAACTCACAAAAATATTGATATAAATTGAATGTAAAAGAATCGTAGTTATCTATTATTAGTAACATAGGAGTATATCCTACTGATTATTATAGTCTTATAAGTTGCCCTACCCCATTGGGGTATTATGCATTCTGTATAATAGTAAAATCAGGTAAAGCAGTATTAACAGCAATGGGGGGCTAATCATACCACAGAAGCACTTTTAAAATAGTGGTACGGCGACCGCATTACCATAATGCAACATGATGTAACAACGTAGAAATGGCGGAGAGAAGGGGAATGCAAACGGTACTCAAACAACCAGTAATGATTATCCGAATACCGTATTATGTCGGTGTTCGGGCTGTTAAGATTCAACCTTGGCAGATAAGATCACAATTGGTTTTGCCGGTACATTTTGATAAGGGCCAACATTTTCTGTTTTGACTTGAGAAATTTTATCAACCACATCCATGCCTTTGACGACTTTGCCAAAGACCGCATAACCGAAGTCACGCTGCCCGTGGTCAAGGAAAGCATTATCAGTCACGTTAATAAAAAACTGGCTGGTTGCGCTGTCCTTATCTGCGGTACGTGCCATAGCAATAGTACCCCGCAAATTCCGCAGGCCGTTATCTGCTTCATTTTTGATTGGCTCTCTGGTAGCTTTTTGCTTCATATCCTTTGTAAAGCCACCGCCCTGGATCATAAAGCCTGGGATAACACGATGAAAAATAGTGTTGTTATAAAATCCCTCATTGACATATTCAACGAAATTCTTGGTAGTAATTGGTGCCTTATTGCTATCTAACTCAAGTTCGATTTCTCCAGCCGATGTTACCAGCTTCACGTGAGTTTCAGCGGCTAATGCTGGGACAGCTATCGCACTGATAGCACATGCAGTCATAAGCGACACAAAAATACGTTTAAACATTGATGGTTCCTTTATTTTTGAGGTCAACAATAAAACTCATAACAACAAAACTCATTAAGTGTAATTCCCAATGGAGTGAAGTTCCAAAGATTTACCTACATTTACGAGTATCTCAACTGCTCAAGGTGAGTTATACACACTATTTTCCGACTATCTGCGCCATTCATTATCGGAAAAAATATCGGTATAAATGACGGTAAAATGTCGGTATAAAGTTACGCCTGTCCACAAGCGGTTGCTCTCGGTATAATCACCGCGCTATTTTTGTGTATTCCTCAGGGAGATAACCATTTTGACCATCAAGAACTACAACTATCATATGACCCACTTTATCACGAGTGCACCTGACATTCGCCACCTGCCTCAAGATGTGGGCATTGAGGTCGCGTTTGCCGGCAGGTCAAATGCGGGTAAATCTAGCGCCCTGAATGCACTAACCCGCCAAAAGAGCCTTGCGCGTACCAGTAAAACCCCTGGCCGTACCCAGTTGATTAACCTGTTCGAAGTAGAAGAAGGTGTTCGTCTGGTAGACTTGCCAGGCTATGGTTACGCTGAAGTCCCAGAAGAGATGAAACGTAAATGGCAGAAAGCCCTAGGAGAGTATCTCCAAAAGCGTGAATGCCTGTTAGGGCTGGTGGTTTTGATGGATATCCGCCATCCGTTGAAAGATCTGGATATGCAAATGATCGAATGGGCGGTCGTGATGCAAGTCCCCGTCATGGTATTGCTCACTAAAGCCGATAAACTGGCTTCCGGTGCCCGTAAAAGCCAACTAGCGAAAGTTCGTCAGGAATTGTCCTCTCTGAATGGTGATATTCAGGTCGAATACTTCTCCGCCCTGAAAAAAATCGGCACCGATAAACTAGAGCAAAAACTCAATCTTTGGTTCAATCAGCCTGCTATTGAGGCGGAGTAACATCCGCCTTCTGCCTTACTGCACTTCCATTAATCGGACATAAAAAAACGCCCCAGTCAAAAAATATGACTGGGGCAGCTAATATTCAGCTAAATCCGATTACGTGAAGTAAAAGGTCTGAAAGATAGAACATCTTACCTCTGTACCCTACATCGACAACTTTAACCTATTCTTTTCATCAAAAAAAGACTTTTTTGTAATTAATTTTCACTAATTACCTCGATTCAGCTGTTAACATTTAAGCAGAACAGGTTATTATGGCGTCATTCATGTAGTTTAATTACATATTTATGAGATCTAGATCTAATCTAAAATCTAACTGAAATTCTTGTCACACGCCTTTTCGCGGTGTAATTGAGATAATTCCAGTTCATTAAACACGCAGTATTTTCATAAAAATCATTCAATAAAAAAAGAACCGCATTTCTGCGGCTCTTTTTCAGCTTCTAAGATAAAAGGGACATCAGTGTGCCTGATCCCAATTATCACCAATCCCAACATCCACTTTTAACGGCACATCAAGCTGCATACTTTGTTCCATCAGCTCTCTGATTTTCTGCCCTGCTATCTCCAGCTCTGATTCATGTACTTCAAATACCAGTTCATCGTGAACCTGCATGATCATGCGCACATTTGGCTGTTCACTGACAATCCAGTTATCTACCGCAATCATCGCCAATTTGATGATATCCGCTGCCGTCCCCTGCATAGGTGCATTGATGGCTTCACGCTCTGACGCCTTGCGGCGCATGGCATTACGCGATTTGATATCCGGCAGGTACAACCGACGGCCTTCCAGCGTTTCGATAAATCCATGATCAGCCGCCTGCGCCCGTGTACGTTCCATATAAGCCAACACTCCTGGATAACGTTCAAAATAGAGGTCCATATAGCGCTGTGCTTCACCACGCGGAATACCTAACTGACGGGACAGGCCAAACGAACTCATGCCGTAAATCAGACCAAAGTTAATCGCCTTAGCACTGCGACGCTGTTCACTGGTCACTTGTTCCAATGGTACGCCAAACACTTCCGCAGCCGTCGCACGGTGGATATCTTTGCCTTGGGCAAATGCCTCCAACAAGCCTTTGTCCTGTGACAAATGCGCCATAATGCGCAATTCAATCTGTGAATAGTCCGCGGCCATAATGCAGTAACCTTCCGGCGCAACAAATGCCTGACGGATACGGCGCCCTTCGTCATTACGAACAGGGATGTTTTGCAAGTTTGGATCACGGGAAGAGAGGCGCCCCGTCGCAGTTACCGCCTGATGATACGAGGTATGAACACGATTTGTCAGTGGGTGCACCATCTGAGGCAGTTTATCAGTATAAGTGGTTTTCAGTTTTGCCAGACCACGATGTTCCAAAATCACCCTTGCCAATTCATGGTGCTCTGCCAACTCTTCCAGCACTTCTTCATTCGTTGATGGTGCACCATTTGGCGTCTTTTTCAATACAGGCAAGTTCATTTTTTCAAATAAGATGACTTGTAGCTGTTTTGGTGATGCCAGATTGAATTCTTCCCCTGCCAACTCATACGCAGATTTTTCCAGTTCATCCAAACGCGCAGTGATTTCCCTTGAATGTTCTGCCAACGTTTGGGCATGGATCAACACCCCTGTTCTTTCCATACGGGACAGCACCGGCACCAGTGGTATTTCGATCTTCTGGAAAACTTTTTGCAGAGTTGGAGCATTCTCTAACTGAGGATACATGGCCTGATGTAGCCTAAGAGTCACATCCGCATCTTCTGCTGCGTATTTTGCAGCTTCCTCCAATGGAATTTGATTGAAGGTGAGTTGCTTTTTGCCCTTGCCCGCAATTTCTTCAAATGTGGTGGTTTTATAGCCCAGATGACGATCAGCAAGGCTATCCATGTCATGCCGCCCTGCTACGCTGTTCAAAACATACGATTCCAGCATGGTATCGAAAACAATGCCATTTAAAGCAATGCCATAACGCGCCAAAACACCACGATCAAATTTCAGGTTTTGACCAATTTTAGGCAGATTGGCATCTTCCAGCAGCGGTTTTAATGCTGCGAGGACTTCATGCAGCTCCAATTGCTGTGGCGCATCCAGATAATCGTGTCCCAATGGCAGATAAGCGGCTTCAACTTCTGATTCCCCCACTGCAATGGCAAAGGACATCCCCACCAGATTAGCTGTTAGGGTATCAAGACTGTCGGTTTCAGTATCAAAAGAGAATGCCGGAACTTGTTTCAGCTTTGCAATCCATTCATCAAGGATCTGGTGCTCAAGGATGGTTTGATAATTTTCCGGTGAAATTTTAACAGCGGCTGGTGCAGCAGCCACTGATTCTGACTTAGTGCCAGCTGCAACAGGTTTCTGCCCATTACCTTCCAGCCAACTGCCATTCTGTACGTCACTGATCCAACGTTTGAATTCATAATGATTGAACAGAGACAGTAACTCATCCGTATCCGGAGGCATAACAGAAAGATCTAAACAGGTTCTATCCAACTCAACGTCGGTTTTGATTGTTGCCAATTGGTAGGAAAGATAAGCCACCTCTTTATGCTGTTCCATTTTACCACCCAGTGTTTTGGCTCCACGGAAACCAAGTGTGGCAATATCATCAAGCCGGGCATAGATCTCATCCAATCCGCCAATACCCTGCAATAGCCCCAGAGCGGTTTTCTCACCCACTCCCGGCACCCCCGGAATATTATCGGAAGAATCCCCCATTAGGGCGAGAAAATCGATCATCAGCTCAGGAGGAATACCATATTTTCCCTCAACCTCTTCCGGCCCCAAAATAGTGTTGGTCATGGTGTTAATCAGCGTGATATTTGGCGTCACCAATTGCGCCATATCTTTATCACCAGTGCTAATCAGCACCGAACGGTCCTCTTTTTCAGCCTGCAAAGCCAATGTACCGATAACATCGTCAGCTTCAACCCCTGGCACAACCAGAATTGGCAGTCCCATTGCCTTGACCATTTTGTGCAACGGTTCAATCTGCAAACGCAAATCATCCGGCATTGGTGGCCGATGGGATTTATATTCAGCAAATAGCTCATCACGGAACGTTTTGCCTTTGGCATCAAACACAACCGCCACATGGCTGGGTTTATACTGAATAATCAAACTTCGCAACATGTTCAGTACACCATACATGGCGCCCGTCGGTTCTCCCGAACTGTTTGTCAGTGGTGGAAACGCATGGTATGCACGATAAAGGTATGAAGAACCATCAACCAAAATCAGGGGATTGTCTGCTATCTGTGCCATAAAATTTTCTTCGTCGTTCTGTGGGATGAATAAAGAATAGAATGCCATACTGTGTCGTTCTAGACGAATTTTGCGGGAATTTTCTCGTACTAACTTGCATTTTATGGCAAATATTCTGATAAGCACTCTGTGGATAACTTTGTGCACAAAAAAATGGCATATAAAACAGATTTATGTTTATTCCCACAAAAAATGGATAACAGAAGATAAAAAATCAATGAATTACGCGGAATATTAAATAAATATTACAACCGCTTTAAAATCACTGACTTGTGGATATTACCGGAGTTAATGAGATGGTCTTCCCCACCTTGTGAACCATACTCTTTATAGAGTATTTTTTCTGGAGAGTCCATCATGCAAAACGTCACCCTTATTGGTAT
>NZ_NKHQ01000001.1:130644-147153 GCF_014467265.1 Xenorhabdus sp. TS4
GTGGCGCGGGTATCCATACTCATAGAGACGCCGGATAGATTTAAGCAAGCCAACCATACATCAAAATGAGTGTTGCAAAAACGGGGAAGACCATAGATTATGTTACGAAAGGTGCTTTTTGGCAAGTATTGTGCCAACTCTCTCATGATCGGCACAATACCTATATTATTTTATATTAATCCTAGCGTTTTTATTTCGTTACGCCACCCTCTTGCAACTTATTTTTTATTCACCAGATAGTTCACTACCTCAGAGAATTTCTGCGAGTAATCTAAAGCTGAACGAGTTTCAATTCCACCGTTGTTAATCAAATACTTGCCATTAACAAAGATCGACGGAACACCGCGCAAGTTGAAATCCTGGGCTGACTGACGCTCTTTAGCGGCTACTGATTGCACGATAAAGCTGTTCAGGGCTGCATCATACTCTTCACCAGATACACCCGCTTTGATGAAGGCATTGCGGATATCTTCCTTGCTATTGATGGTTTGGCTTTTCTGAATGCCATCAAACAAAATAGGTGTGACTTTATCTTCAATCTTCATGACAATGGCGACTGCCCAGGCATCAGTCAATGCTTTTCCCAAAGGCCCCAGAAAATCCACATGATAACGTTCATGAGTCACACCTGCTGGCAGGTTTTTCTCAACAGTAGCAGGAACATGATAAATATTTTCAAACTGATAGCAATGAGGACAATAAAAAGAGAAAAACTCCACCACCTGAGGTTGATTTTCAACCGGATCTTTTAACTCGGTATACTGTTTGCCTTCAGAAAAACCGGAAGCAGATGCATTAAATGCCATAAACGCTCCCACCAGTGCTAGCCAAAATTTCTTCATAATGGTCTCCAAAAAAATTAATACATCGGGTTGAGCTGTAAAGGCGGCTCTTGTAACAGCCGGACTTGTTCAGAAAAAAGACTCAATTGCTTATGCCAAAAATCACTATCAGCCATCCACGGAAACGCTTTTGGAAAAGCCGGATCTTGCCAGCGACGAGCAACCCAGGCTAAATAATAGACCATTCTCATCGCACGCAGAGGCTCTATTAATGCCAATGTCTTGGGATCAAATGTCATAAACTGACCATATGACTCAAGCAAGATATCCAACTGGATCAACCTTTCTTGCCGTGAGCCATTGAGCAACATCCACAAATCCTGGATAGCGGGACCATTGCGGGCATCATCAAGATCCACAAACCATGCTTCATCACGCCACAAGATATTACCAGCATGGCAATCACCATGCAGCCGCAATACCTGCCAGTTATCATGCCATTGGCTTGCAACAGCCTGGTTCAATTCATCTAGTGCAGCCAGAAAACCCTGTTTATGCCTGGCGGAAATGAGTTCACATTCAGCCAAATATTGATACGGCTGATATAAATATTCATTCAGGTTAAGGGTGGGACGAGCAGAAAATGTTTTTTTTGCCCCAATTTGATGCATTCTTCCCAGCAATCGCCCAACATCTTCCAATTGGTCAAAACTATCTGACTCGTACTGGCGCCCTCCCACACTGGGAAAAATGGCGAAAAAGAAACCACCATAATTCAGTACCGTCTGCCCATCAAACATCAACGGTGCTGCCACGGGCAAATCAGCCTGTTGCAATTCATGTGCAAGATCATGTTCCTCCTGAATTTGCTGCTGGCTCCAGCGCAGGGGCCGATAAAATTTCACAACATAGCGTCTGCGATTCTCATCCATGAACTGATACACCCGATTCTCATAGCTATTCAGTTCGGTTAGACCAGAATCAAGGTACAGGCCAGACTGCCCCAATGCATCCATGATTAAATCTGGCGTAATATTTTGGAAATTAAAAGCCTTCGGTTCCGTCACAACACAGTTCTCTCTTCATTAATCTTTAATAATGCCCCGAGCACGCAACAACGCCGTCTTAAAATCTTCTTCATAATCTTTTTTCAACCCAGGGATTTCTGCATGGCTATCCGTACCGCGCATTTTCAGGTGATAAATCAGAATATCATCCGTCAATTCAGACAACTGCCCTGTGAATCCCGCTTCATCAGCCAGTTTTTGCAATAGCGCCAGCAGATTTAAATCCGGCTCATTCTTCCATACTGGATGTAAAAGTTCGATAACTTCATTGAGGCGGTGATAGGTCATTTCCAGTTCCTTATAAATCACGATACAAATTAGCAGGGTTAATGGCTCTGAGAAAGCATTGGTCTGTCAACCAGCGTAAAGTTATACTGCCACCTCAAGCAGCATGGTTAGATATTGATTCACAATTGAAAGACAAAGGGTATACCAAACATTAAATATTTCATTGCCCAATATCAGGTGATTTAACATGACGCATCCAAAAATAAGTGGCGCAATTCTGGCAGGGGGATTATCCACCCGCATGGGGGGAAACGACAAAGGATTACTGCAATTTAACAATGCCCCACTATACCAACACATTGCTACAAGATTACAGCCGCAGATTCATGAACTGTTGATTAATGCCAATCGCAATCTGGAAATTTATCATCAGAGTGGCTATCCCATCATACCGGATATCATTGCCGATTTTTCCGGACCATTGGCAGGTATGTTGGCGGTTTTAAAAAGCGCCATCCACGAATGGGTGGTATTTGTCCCTTGCGATGTCCCCAATTTCCCTGAAAACCTGGTCGCAAAACTGTGGCACTACAAACAAAACGCTTGGGCTGCTTATGCACATGATTGCGTGCGTGCACATCCTACCCTGGTATTAATGCACCGCAGTCTAATCCCTCGTCTGGAAAGCTATCTCGCTTTGGGAGACAGAAAACTTATGTTCTTTATGCAGATGATTAAGGCAAAGGCGGTCTATTTTCCCAATCCCAGCGCTTTCACTAACTTAAATACACCTGAAGAATGCCATAACTGGAAACATCGTCATTGGGAATGCCTTCAGGAGCCAGCATGAACCACAGCAGCAATAACACAGCACTGCCTATTCTGGCTATCACCGCTTATAGTGGAACCGGAAAAACGACACTATTAAAGCAAGTCATTCCTCTGTTACGCCAGCAACATATCCGCGTTGGACTCATTAAACATACTCATCACAATATGGATGTCGATAAGCCAGGCAAGGACAGCTATGAACTCCGCAAAGCGGGTGCTGCACAAACGTTAGTCGCCAGTCAGCAACGCTGGGCTTTGATGACTGAAACCCCAGAATTACCAGAACCAGATCTTTACTATCTTGCCAGCCGATTTGATGCAAATTCGCTGGATCTGATTTTGGTTGAAGGATTCAAACAAGAACCAATCCCCAAAATAGCTCTTTATCGAGACGGCCTGAATCATACCGTTGATGAGATCCTCGATCCCTATGTAATAGCAATTGCCAGCGATATTGCGCTGGCAACACCACTTCCACAACTTAATATCAATCAGCCGGAACAAGTGGCAGCGTTTATTGCCGAGTGGTTACATCAATAACCGTGTGGGATGGTGAAAATATAGAAAAAATTCTAGCCAATATAAAACGCTTTAATTTAAATACCGTAAAACATTCCCGTTCAGATAGACATCCCGAATGTTACCTCCTCAACAATGGCTATTAACCAATTACAGAAGAAAAAAGCCGGCAGTGTTGGCGAGACAGAATGGAATCCGACTGATATCAATACATTTTTGGAGAATTGGAAAACTATTGTCTTACAAGACATCCTAACTTCAATAACCGCTCAACACACTATTACGATTTAAAAATCGCCTCTAACATTTGAAAGGATTTTCAATCTGGTTTATTGGCTCCAATGATAAAAACCATGCTTATCAGATTCACAGTAAAGAAGCAGAAATAATCATTTATGAATGATACGGAAAATAAGATAACGAAATGTGGGCTGTGATTGCAGAGTTTGGGTCATACAGAATCGAACTACTTTATGAAACACAGTCTTTTATAATGCATTTTCAGTAGTGACAAGTCAGGCTGATATTAAGACAATTCTGTTGAAAAATTTGCCAAAAACTATCCGAATAGAGTTTGATATCACTATCTAAAACGCTTGCCTTTTTCCATTCAAACTGACTGAATCCAGCTTTTTCAATAGCACGCTCATAATCTTCACGACTCCATTGGTAAAATGTGAAAGCACTTGGAGGTGTGCTAAGAAATTCCGCCTGATACCGGTACCCTCCTTGCCACGGTTCTTTGCTCAAAATATGTATGCCATAGATATCATAGTTATCTACTTCTAATTGATAATCAGGTGAAATCGTATAAGCGACTAATTTACCAGAAGGCTTGAGATGATTGGCAACTGACTGGAACATTTTCTCAAGATCTGCACACGACTCCGCATAATTGAACAACCAAGCAGCAACAACGAGATCAAACTTGCCAAATAATTCCATGTCGCAAACATTTCGAACATGAAATTCCACATCATCACCACATTGTTTCGATTTTGCTCTAGCAAGCGCTATCATTTTTTCTGAAATATCTATACCAACAACTTTTGAAGCGCCAAGATTACGTAGCTTTCGGCCAAAGTAACCATTTCCACAAGCCAAGTCCAGAACTGATTTACCCTGAGCATCACCAATCCTGTCCAGGATGGCACGAACTTCGACTTTAATATGGGGAGCTGTCTTCATGAAATCTAAATAACGCTCTCCGATAGAGTTATAATCTAAATCTTGCTTTGCCATAATTAACCTGAGTCCTAGATAAGAAGCTGAACTAAGTGCCTGTTCCAAGATCCAGAATTTTCGACCAAGAAAAAATCGATCTTAATAAAAAACAAGCATGGACAAATTAATTGAACTTTGTTGTGTTGTCGACAACATTTGTTGAATTTTCATTCGAAAGCGGGAGCCATTTTGGCTCTAACATGGACAGAGCTGATTACCAAGGCTAAGTGGATATGAGCTCAGATTAATTATTAACCCCCTGATAAACAGAGGGTTACCTATTCCATTTTTCCTATTATATCCTTACATTACTTCCCTTCCGGCATCAAACCAATAAACGTCGTTTTTTTGCGGGGCTCAGTCATCAATGCTTCCAGTTTTTCGACACAGCGCAAGTAATGAGACGTTTTCTTATGCGCCGCAACAGCCTCTTCATCAGCATAGGCTTCATAGATATAAAAGCGGGTTGGGATATTTTCATCACGCAATACATCGAACCGTAAATTACCCGGCTCTTTAACAGAGCCAAGGTGATTATCCCGAAATACTTCGATAAATTCGTCTATCTTGTCGGCTTTAACATTAATTTCCACTAATGTGACGTGCATATTATTCTCCCCTGGCTTTTTCACTCAGGAAAAGCTCATAAGCCTGAGCAGGTTTCTCATTATGATGCACCACGGCCTGCACAGCTTTCAGCATTGCAACAGGTGCTTCCGACTGGAAAATATTGCGTCCCATATCCACACCAGATGCCCCTTGATCAATCGCCTGATAGCACATATTCAACGCATCCAGTTCCGGTAATTTCTTACCACCTGCAATCACAATCGGCACTGGACAGCCCGCCACTACTCGCTCAAAGCCGCTATCGACATAATAAGTTTTGATAATGTTCGCCCCTATTTCAGCTGCAATGCGAGTCGCCAGAGAGAAATAACGTTGGTCACGCGCCATATCTTTACCGACGCCCGTCACCGCCATTGTTGGCATACCATAACGTGTTCCCTGATCCACCAGCTTAATTATATTTTTAATGGATTGATGTTCGTGTTCTGAACCGATATAAACCTGTGCCGCAACCGCACAAACGTTGAGACGAAGTGCATCTTCCATCGCTACTGCAACAGCTTCATTGGAGAGTTCAGCCAGAATCGAGTTGGCTCCAGACGCACGCAGAACTACAGGTTTATTGGTTGCAGGCGGAACCTGGCTGCGCAGGATACCGCGGGTACACATCAACACGTCGGTGTGTTCAAACAGCGGAGCGATATTGATATCAATACGCTCCAAGCCGGTGGTTGGGCCCTGAAAATAACCGTGGTCAAATGCCAGCATCACCGTTTTATTGGTGGTGGGATTGAAAATTCGTGACAAACGGGACTGCATCCCCCAATCCAGCGCACCACAGCCTTTCAGTTCAAACAGCGTGTTCTGTTGCGGTGTATTAATGCCAAAATCTTTACCATCTTTGATATCATCTAAATCTGCCATTTCTCCCTCCAGAAAGGTGTCAGGAGCTGTATACCAGCCCCATGAATTAGAAATCGTACTGATTGATATTGTCTTTGGTGAAAATTACCCGCTCCGGCATGACAATAATGCCATTACCTTTCGCTTCATAACGGTATCCCTGTACACTGTTGGGTGAGATTTCAACGCTGCCAATACCAGGAATATTCAATTTATCTCCCACATTCAGCTCGTCTTTTTGCAATATCTCATTGGTAACATGGATGGCTATCTTGCCCTGCTTGACCACATCCCACAAAGCGAACTGTTTGACCGTACCATTTTCAACATAAGGACGCATGACATTCGGGGTACTGAACCCAACAATCGCGACATCTTGACGCTTCAGGTTTTCTGCTGCCTGAGCCGCAGCAGGTAAGGCATTAGCATCTGGAGCGATAATCACATCCAGGTCCTCCCACGCTTTCAAAATGCCTTCCGCTGTCTGCAAAGATTTGGTGGCATCGTTATAGCCAAATCGGGTAGTGACAATTTCCCAATTCGGATGTTCCTCTACAATTTTCGCCTTAGCCTCTTTAACCCATTGGTTTTGATCCGTCACTGTCGGGCTGGAATAGAAAAATGCTACTTTCGCTTTTTCTTTTTTAATCTGATTTGCAGCCATATCCACCAGAATCCCCCCTAACTGCTTTGGCGTTCCTTGATCGATATAGATAGAGCGGCATTCTGGCGCAGTATCGGAATCCCACGTCAATACTTTGACACCACGCTTCATGGCGCGTTTCAAAGCCGGACACAATCCATCTGGTGACACAGCTGAAACCACAATCGCATCATAGCCTTGGTTAACAAAGTTATTAATAAGCTGAACCTGCCCCGCAACGCTCGGCTCTGTCGGGCCATCGTAAGTGACTTCAACACCCAGCTCCTTGCCTGCTTCCACCGCACCTTGCCCGCCACTGGTAAAGAACCCAACACCGACCAATTTAGGTATAAATGCAATTTTCTCTGCCGCCTGAGCCCAGGAAACACATCCCAGGCTTAATGCAGCAGCCAAAGCCAGTTTTTTCATTGTTGGTGCTTTCATGCCTATCTATCTCCATTTATTTTTATTTCAAGATCGTCTTTTATGTTTCAGAAATATGTTGTTGTGAAACAGAAGCCCTTCGACGTTGCCACCAATCACAGATTTGATGACGATGCAACGAAGCAGATCGTCCTATCACAACTACAATCAGCAAGGCACCAGACAACGCACTGGATATCTGGTTAGGAATCCCCACCATCTGCAATCCTTGCTGCAAATAACCCACCAGCAAAACAGCCAGTGCCGTACCCATAATCGAGCCAGCACCACCATAAATATTGGCTCCTCCCAGCACTACAGCAGTAATGGCTGGCATCAGGAAAGAACTTCCCAAATCGGAACGCGCCGAACCAAAATAGGAGACCAAAACAATCGCCGCTACTGCCGAAGCCACCCCTGTCAAAGCGTATAACAAGCACAAAGTTTGATTTACAGGGATAGCACCGTAACGGGCAACACGGCTGTTCTGCCCAATAAGAAAAATATTACGACCACGATGGGTACGATGCATAAATAACCAGCACACCAACGCAAAAAGTATAAAGATGATCAAAGGAACAGGTAGGTCGAGCAGTGTCAGGTTGGCAAAATCTGTAAATGTATCAGGAAAACCACCAATGCCTTCATATCCCGTCGCGCCAGATAGTCCCGACAACAATAAGGCACTACCACCAAACAGGTACATCGTGCCGAGGGTAATTACCAACGGATTTACACCCGTATAGAAAATCAGGGCAGCATTAATCAGACCACACAGCCCCCCGACAAGTAAAGTCAAAGGAATTGCCGCAATCATCGGTAAACCAGCTTGATACATGACACCCAATGCAATAGCACACAGACCGATAATCGAACCAAAAGAGATATCAATACCACCACTGACAATCACCATCGTTAACGGCAACGCGATAATACCGATGCAGATAAAATCGCTGGTACTAAACAACAGCACGTTAATATCCAGCATCCTTGGATTAACTATGCCAAACAGTAAAATTTCCGCCACCAACAACACCAAAAGCGCCGTTTCCCAACCATAGCGTTGTACCCTATTCATTATGGCCTCCCGTTTCTTCCGGTATGTTTGTTTATTGGTTCAAGGAAACGGGCGTAACGTTGCTGACGTAAATTCTTGCCAACGACATTGCGTAAACGCCCATCCAGCACTAACACCACCAACAGGACAAGGCCAGCAATAAAATCATTCCACCAGGCCGATAACTTGAGTAATACCAGCACACTATCAATTTGCGTCAGAAAATATGCCCCGAAGATCGCCCCAATGACGGTTCCTACTCCCCCCAGCAAACTTACTCCACCTAATACACAGGCAGCGATGGCTTTCATCTCCAACCCATTCCCCGTTTGATTTGGAATAAAGCCAATCTGTGCCACAAACACAATGCCTGCCAATGCTGCCATCACACCATTTACGGTAAATGCAGTGATGCGAATGCCATTAACGGGAGCACCAAGCTGACGAGCGCCTTGCAGGTTATCACCCGTGGCATAAAACCCACGGCCAAACTCAGTCTTCTTTAACATCCATGCCATAGACAAAATTAATAACATCAACAACCAGCCGATTGGTGAAATACCAAATAGCATTGGTCTGGCGAGATCTTTAACCCCAGCAGGCAAACCTTCGATCCATTTACCACCAGTTAACAGCAGCATTAGTCCACGGTATAAGCCGAGCGTACCCAACGTGGCAACAATCGCTGGAATTTTCAACCATGCCACCAACACACCATTAATCAACCCTGCCATCATTCCAATCAGCAACGTAATTAAACAGGCAACCGCCAACGGAAGCCCTGTATTAAGCAACATTCCCAACACTACAGCACATAATCCGGTAGTCGAACCAACAGACACATCAATATTGCGCGTCAACATTACCAACGTGGCACCCATTGCTAATAAAATAAGGATTTGGGCATTACCGAAGATCATAGTGACAGTTTGGAGACTAAAAGCATGGCGATCGAGGCTCCCTAACAAAGCAAACAGCCCCAAAATGGCGATCAATGCTGTGGCTTCTCGGTTATTCTGGATGAATTTCAATATGACGTTCCCCAAAAGAAAGGTGCATAATCTCGTCCACATTCATGTGGTCTTTATCAAGCTGTCCACAAAGCTCACCGTGATGCATGACCAGTACGCGATCAGATAACTGAACAATTTCATCAAGATCAGAAGAAATCAGGAGAATCGCCACCTGCTGGCTGGCGATGTTATGAATAAGCTGATAGATATCATTACGCGCCCCAACATCAACACCACGCGTTGGTTCATCAATGATCAGCACGGTCGGCTTGGCTTCCAAACATTTAGCAATCAGAATCTTTTGTTGATTACCGCCAGACAGCGTACGTACAAACTGATTTACATTGTGGAATCGAATATTGAGCGCTTGACAATATCGTTCCAATACTCCGATATCGTGGGTGGGACGCGTCCAGAAAGTGCTTCGGTTGTGCGTCAGCGAACAAACATTCCAACTCAAAAAGGCGTCAAGAAACAATCCTGAAGCCTGCCGATCTTCAGGCAGATAAACCAACCCACGCTGCAATCGCTCTGCTGTATCTAGTTTATTGATTATTTGCTGTCGGAAACGAATTTCACCACCTGCAATCGGGCGCAATCCATATAGCGTCTCCGCCAGTTCCGTACGACCTGCTCCCACAACGCCAGACAAACCAACAATTTCCCCCACCCGTAGCGTCAAAGAGATATCACGGAACCCTTCTCCACACAGAGAGTTCACTTCCAAAACGGGGATTTCTGACATGTTATCCGATACATTACCACTAGCTTTCAAGCTCAATTTTTGATTATCAGCCAACGCAATTGATTTTACCGTAGGTGTAATCGCCTGAATTATTGCTTCCGTTGTAAAGTGTTCAATCTCGCCGCTAAGAGCGATACCCCCATCTCGTATCACACTGACATAATCCGCAATCTCACGAATTTCAGGTAATTTGTGGGAAATGAAGATAATCCCCACTTGCTGCTGCTGTAATTCCCGTATTCGCGCAAACAAACGTTCGGTTTCTGCGGGCGTCAACGCGGCAGTTGGCTCATCCAGAATCAAAATGCGAGAATTACGCATCAAACCACGCATAATCTCCACCAACTGCTGATCTGCTACATTCAAACCACCTGCTGGTGCCTTTAAGTCAATTTGACAATCAAGCTGAATCAGTAATTCATGCATGCGACTTTTACTAGCTTGATGTTTTGGCAAACGAAACAGGATATTTTCCTGAACGGAAAGATTGGGAAATAACAAAGGTTCTTGTGGAACCAGATAAATGCCCAGTTGATGCGCTTTCGCTGGTGTCAGATAGCTGACAGTAGCACCATCCACAACCAAGGTTCCGGCATCCGGCTGTTCAATACCAGCAATGATTTTCATCAAAGTTGATTTACCAGCACCATTTCCACCTAATAATGCATGAACCTGCCCTGACATCAGAAAGAAATCAATCTGCTTCAACACCACCAAGCCAGAAAACTGCTTACTGATCCCACGAGCAACTAAAAGCGGAGCACTGTTAGTAGGGTTCAGGCAAAACGGATCATTGGTATTAGTGGCAGTATTGCTCTGTGACATCACGTACCTCATGGCCTTTTGGGTTTGCGTTTCTGACACCGATGCGAAATTGAACATTTATTTATTTTAAATACATTTGTTCAAGACTCTAATGTAAAACTTAAGAATTTTTCAATAATTAGATCACATTTTGTGAAAAAATTAGATCTACATTAAAATATGTTCAAATTTTGCGATAAGCCTCTAGTACATTAGAGATATTTATGCTTATTCTTTCCTCGTGGATAAAGAAGTTATTATGTCGATCAAATCAACCAAGAAACAATCAGTATCAGAGAAAAGCGTATTATCCGAGGAAATTGACTATTCAAGCTACAACTATCCAGGAAACAGCATGAGTGAAGAAGAGCTGATGGCCCGCATTGCCTGGTTTTACTATCACGATGGTCTGACGCAAGGAGACATCGGTGAATTACTCGGCCTCAGTCGCCTGAAAGTCTCCCGTCTGTTAGAAAAAGGACGGCAGTCTGGCGTGATCCGCGTTCAGATCAATTCACGCTATGAAGGGTGTTTGGAGTTGGAAAATGCTTTGCAAAAACGCTTTAATCTCAAACAGGTTCGCGTATTACCTACCCTTGATGGCATGAATCTGAATGCCCGTCTCGGCATCGGAGCCGCTCATCTGTTAATGGCGCTGATTGAACCTCACCAGCTATTGGCGATTGGATTTGGTGAAACGCCCATGTGCACTTTGCAGTATCTGAGCGGTTTTATCTCATCCCAGCAAATTCGGTTGGTGACGCTGTCAGGCGGTGTTGGCCCTTATATGACTGGCATTGGCCAGCTTGATGCGGCCTGCCCTGTCAGCATCATTCCTGCACCACTACGAGCCTCCACCCATCAAGTCGCGGCAACATTCCGCGAAGAACGCAGTGTACGGGACGTGATTTTGGCAGCTTGTGCGGCCGATATCGCCATCGTCGGTATCGGTGCCATCAAACAGAAGCAACATGCAACTATCATGCGTTCCGGCTATATCAGCGATGGTGAACAATTGATGTTTGGCCGCAAAGGTGCTATCGGCGACATTCTTGGTTACTTCTTCAATATGGAAGGTGAATTGGTTAGCAATATTGATATCCATCAGGAACTGATCGGTATCTCATTGCCAGAAATGAAAACCATCCCGAACGTGATTGGTGTGGCAGGTGGCATCGAAAAAGCAGACGCTATCGTTGCTGCACTGAAAGGAGGTTACATCAATTCACTGGTGACAGAAGAACAGACCGCGAAAGCTATGCTAATTTGATCGACGAATAATCTCTATCCATCCCCTGTGCCATATCGAATAAAAAGAAGATAACAACAGACGAGGATAGTATTATGAATCAATGCGCTCATGCTCACCCATCAAGGAAGTATTTGATGGCGCTTGATGCAGGAACTGGCAGTATCCGTGCAGTTATATTTGATCTCGAAGGGAATCAGGTTTCCGTTGGACAAGCTGAATGGATACACCATCCTGTACCGAATGTTGCAGGTTCAATGGAATTCGATCTGAAAAATAACTGGCAACTAGCCTGTCAATGCATTCGGCAGGCCCTGCAAAAGGCGGAATTGCCTGCCAATGCAATTCAAGGCGTTGCAGCCTGTTCAATGCGGGAAGGGATTGTCCTTTATAATCGCGAGGGCGATCCTATCTGGGCATGTGCCAATGTAGATGCCCGCTCCAGCCATGAAGTTAGCGAGCTGAAAGAACTTTACAATAATACCTTTGAATATGACGTCTACCGCTATTCCGGCCAAACATTAGCATTAGGCGCAATGCCACGCCTGCTTTGGCTAGCGCATCACCGTCCTGATATCTATCAACAAGCCAGTACCCTAACCATGATCAGTGATTGGCTGGCTTATATGCTAAGTGGCGAGCTGGCCGTTGATCCCTCTAACGCGGGCACAACAGGCATGCTGGATTTAACCAGCCGCGACTGGCGTCCCAGCTTGTTGGAGATGGCAGGCTTGCGCTCTGACATCCTCTCCCCCGTCAAAGAAACGGGAACCTTGCTCGGCTATATTACGGAAAAGGCAGCGGCAGAATGCGGCCTGAGCAGCGGCACCCCCGTGATTATGGGCGGCGGAGACGTTCAACTCGGCTGTCTTGGTATTGGTGTCGTTAAACCCGCCCAGACCGCAGTACTCGGCGGAACATTCTGGCAGCAAGTCGTCAATCTGCCTGAACCCATCACCGATCCAAACATGAACATTCGTATCAACCCACATGTTATCCCCGGCATGGCACAAGCAGAATCCATTAGCTTCTTCACTGGTCTCACCATGCGCTGGTTCCGCGATGCTTTTTGCGCAGAAGAAAAATTGCTGGCGGAACGACTGGGCGTTGATGCCTATAATCTGCTGGAAGATATGGCGGCAAGGGTTCCTGCCGGTGCCTATGGTGTCATGCCAATTTTCTCCGATGTCATGCGCTTTAAATCTTGGTATCACGCCGCTCCATCTTTTCTCAATCTCTCGATTGATCCGGAAAAATGCAACAAAGCAACGTTATTCCGGGCACTGGAAGAAAACGCAGCTATCGTCTCGGCCTGTAACCTCGATATGGTCTCGGCTTTCTCTGGCGTCCAACCAGATTCGCTGGTCTTCGCAGGCGGTGGTTCAAAAGGCAAACTCTGGAGCCAAATTCTGTCTGACGTTACCGGATTACCTGTTCGGGTGCCGGTGGTAAAAGAAGCAACGGCATTGGGTTGTGCAATAGCGGCCGGGGTCGGTGTTGGATTATATGATTCCATGCCCGCAACGGGAGAAAGATTAGTACGTTGGGAGCGGGAATATCAACCGAATTTAAGCCACCGTGAGGTTTACCAGAAAGCGAAAAAAGATTGGCAGGCGGTGTATGCAGACCAACTGCATCTGGTAGATGACGGGCTGACGACTTCATTATGGAAGGCGCCAGGATTGTGATTTTTTATTGGCCTCTTTAACAATTAGAGGCCAATGCTGGATCAACTGATAAGAGGAGATTTTCTAATCTCTCATCTCATAGTCACAAACTCTTCTGCCGCCGTGGGATGAATAGCAACCGTATTATCAAAATCCTTCTTCGTTGCCCCCATTTTCAGCGCAACCGCAAAACCTTGCAGTATTTCATCCATTCCAAAGCCGATACCGTGAATACCGACTATCTTCTCATTGGCTCCCACACAGACCAGCTTCATACGGCATGGCTGGCGGTGCTGTGTCACTGCAGTGTACATTGCGGTGAATGATGATGTATAAACCTTAACCTCATCTTCACCATACTGAGCTTTTGCCTGTGGCTCCGTCAAACCTACAGTACCAATTGGCGGATGGCTGAATACCACTGTTGGTATATTGGTGTAATCCAGATGCTCATCAGGTTTGTTGTTAAACAGACGCTCAGACAAACGACGCCCTGCTGCTATCGCAACCGGCGTCAATTCCACCGCGCCCGTGTTATCACCAACCGCATAAATACCATTAACATTGGTGTTCTGATATTTGTCGACTTGGATATAACCCTTTTCATTCAGTTCAACACCTGTTGCGACCAGATTCAGTTTATCTGTCATTGGCTCACGCCCAATCGCCCAAATAAGCGTATCAACAACCTGCTCCCGGCCATCCTGCAATTTAACCGTCAGGCTACCATCATGATTTTTAATTACAGACTGTAATATTGCTTCTGTATGCAATGTTGGCCCTTCAGTTTTAATGACTTCCAACAGCGTTTCCACAATCATAGGGTCGAAAGAGCGCAGAGGTGCATGTTTACGGACAAACAAATGTGTTTCACTACCCAACGCGTTCAAAACACCCGCGATTTCAACAGCAATATAGCCAGCCCCTACCACAGCAACACGCTTGGGCATTTCATTAAGCTCGAAGAAACCATCTGAATCAATGCCATATTCCGCACCGGGAATATCTGGACGTACCGGGCGACCACCTGTCGCGATCAGGATATGGTCGGCCGTGATTTTTTCGCCATTAACCTCGACAGTATGTGCATCAACAAAACGGGCAAATCCTTGGATGACATCGACCTTATTGTTATTCAATACACGTTCATATGATTGATGGATACGATCAATATAAGCAGTACGGCTGGCAATGAGTTTTTTCCAGTCAAAATGATTAACGGTGGTATCAAAACCATAATCGGGGCCATATTGATGAATAGATTCCGCAACTTGAGCAGCGTGCCACATCACTTTCTTTGGTACACAGCCCACATTAACACATGTTCCACCTAATGCCTTTGCTTCAATCAGGGCACATTTTTGCCCATACATGGCTGCACGGTTAATGGAAGCAATGCCGCCACTGCCGCCACCAATTGCAATATAATTGTAATGTTTACTCATCTTAGGTCACTTCCGTCTAATCAATTAAGTTACTGCCAAAGTTCAACCTAACGTCATTATTACAAAAAGTTATCATTGACGGTGGACGATTCTAACTCTTATTGCCATAGGCCACAGCTATCGAGTGATATCGCGTCACAGTTTATTCAGAGGTAATCTATTGAATAACGATACCTTTAATAAGGACGCCACGCTGAACCTTTACCTTATTCGGGGACAATCCACTCTACTGATGTATGTCCTGTACCTTCAGGAACCAGTACCTGATGCAACCACGGCAATACGGCCTTCATCTGTTGTTCTAATTTCCACGGTGGATTAATGACGATCATACCTGATGCCGTCATACCACGTTGATCACTGTCAGGGCGAACACCAAGTTCAATTTGTAAAATCTTACGAATACCAGCAGCTTCCAGCCCCTTCACCAAGCGTTTAATCTGCTGACGCAGAACAACGGGATACCACAGTGCATAAGTACCTGTAGCAAAGCGCTTATACCCTTCCTGAATACCCTGAACGACATTCTGATAATCCGACTTCAATTCATAAGGCGGATCAATCAGTACAAACCCACGACGGCTTTTTGGTGGTAGCTTTGATTTTAATTGCTGGAAACCATCTTCCCGCAGGACACGGGCACGTCCGTCGCGGGAGAATTCCGTACGTAACAGAGGAAAATCGCTGGGATGCAATTCACTCAGATTCAGCTCATCATACTCCCGCAATAAATGACGGGCAATCAGCGGAGAGCCTGGGTAATAACGTAAAGAGCCTTGTGGATTCAGCGCCTTCACAACATCCATGTACGCCGCCAATTCTTCGGGGATATCATCACGCTGCCAAATACGGGCAATACCTTCCAGATACTCTCCCGTGCGCTCGGCATGTTCCCCACTCAAGTGATAGCGGCCTGCGCCAGAGTGAGTATCCAGATACAGGAAAGGTTTTTCTTTTACTTTAAGCGACTCAATGATCAGGCTTTGTACTACGTGCTTTAACACATCAGCGTGGTTGCCGGCATGGAAGCTGTGGCGATAACTCAGCATTAATTTATTTCCTATTGATTTTTAATATATTTTAGTTCTACATAAGGTGAAAAAGTCATTTTATTACCCCACGCATTACCCCACAATTCATTGCACGAGCACTAAAACACAACGAAGCATAGTAACAAAGTAAGTGCTGTCATCGCATCTTAAAAAGAATAAATGTAACGCGATGCTCGACTTTAACATCTTATAACGTTGGCTTGTTGAAGCCAGTCGCGTTGACTTTTACCTTGTTTAAAATTGGCAAAAATACCCAACGTGTGAGAAAGAAGTTTTCTAGCAATTCG
>NZ_NKHQ01000010.1:0-2978 GCF_014467265.1 Xenorhabdus sp. TS4
TACCCAACAAAACACCCAAATGATAAAATCTTGTTGTGACATAGCCTTTTGTTCCTTTATTTCTCTTTGTTTGTCAACTTAAAGTTATAAAGGAGCGGCTATGTCATTTCAACTCACCATAAAAGTCGAGCATCGCGTAAAATCTATCTTATTTATGGCACTGTTGCGTGCACTTAAAATACCCTGTCGTTTACATGGTTTTACCATCGATAAAATCTTACAAAAAGGAATTATGAATGGAGCGCTATATGAACAGATGCCTAAAGAGATTATTCATACTTGGGTTGAAGCCTATATAGATGGACAATGGCATGGCTTTGAAGGAGTTATTCTTGATTCGTTTTACTTGTCGGCATTACAAAAAAAATACACAGATCATAATGGGGTGTTTATCGGTTATGGTGTAGCCATTGAAGAGTTACAAAACCCGCCGATTGAATGGAACGGTAATAATGATACCTATGGAATTATACAGGATTTTGGTCTATTTGATGACCCTGACAGCTTCTTTGTCAAACATTCACAGAAACTCAGTGATGAAGATAAAGCACTATTTGCCAATAAGTTACGTCATCAAATTAACGAGAATATCACTAAAATTCGTCAGCAGAATTTTAGTGAATTAAAATAATTCTATTTTTCATAAAAAACAGAAAATTCTTCTGTCTTTTATGTCCGTTTTTTTAGGAGGTGGTTATTATTTATCACAAAAAAACTAAAAAATAGTTATGTTTCCTTTAGCAATATATCAGCAATATTATAACTTAATACTTGAGTATCAATAGCTTCCTGATTACTCAGAACAGTAATAGTTAAACGCGAATTTGGCAAACGTATAAAATAAGCTCTGTAGCCTGCCCATCCGCCGGAATGTTCCAAACTCGGCTCTGCTAAGTGGTTGTGATGCTCTAAACCAAATGCATAAGGTTCATGGTTTTTAACTATATATCCAGTAGATGTTGTTTTTGGTAATGTTTGAGTCATGCGTTGGACTAATGATTTTCCACCAACTCTACCGTGAGATAAATTTTCGCCCCATAACATAAGGTTTCCAACAGTTGAGTGTACCGCTCCATCACCTGTATGTGTCCATGGCGATTCAAAAAGTTGACCTTCTTGACTATAAGCTCGTGCAAATTCGACAGTTATTGGATATTCATCAACAATGAATGTATTTTTCATCCCTAGGGGTTTGAAAATACGTTCTTGACTGAATTTACTCAGTTTCATCCCACTTACTTTTTCAGCCACCTGCGCCAATAAAAAGTATCCAGTATTGCTGTACTCAAATGCTGTTCCTGGCGCAAATACAGATTGAGATTGAGCATATAGGTGATGCAATGATTGTTCAATTGTCAATGGATCTTGTTCATTAATGCCAACCGACTCAGCTAGCTCCATATAATCAACTAGTCCACCAATATGATAGATTAAGTGGCGCAGAGTGACAGGCTCTGCGTAATTACCTAAATCAGGCAGAAATTTTACGATTGAATCATCTAACGATAAATGACCGTCATTTTCTAACAATAGGATTGTAAATGCAGTAAACTGTTTTGAAACTGAAGCAATATTAAAGACACTTTCTATTGAAAGGGGTTTGTGCGATTCTAAACAAGCTAAGCCTATAGCATCTTGATATATTAAGCCATTGTCATATTTGGCCATATAGACAACACCAGGAGCATGTTTATCAAATGGTGTTAAAAGTTCATCTAGTGCTTTGATGATTTTGGAATCTTTCTTCATAATAAAGTCTTACGTCTACTTTTCCCTGTCACACTACTATTCAAAAGATGGCAATGTGTTTGTCAACATGATAGCTTTGGCAAATAACAGCGGCTTTACTGAAGCTATACAGCTTAGCCGCCTATAAAATTAATTATTCGCCTTCAACCAGTCGGTATATCCTTTTGCTCCATTACCATAATAAGCGTCATTATTGATATCAGCCAGTTCAATCCCGTAGCGTAAACGTTCTACCAAATCAGGATTAGAAATAAACGGACGCCCGAATGCAACTGCATCTACCTTACCTTCCGCACGACGGGAAATCGCCATTTCAAGGTTATAATTGTTGTTGCCGATATAAGATCCGTCGAACAACGATCTTAGTTTATCCAAATCAACACCTTCGGGAACATCACGGCTTTTTCCTGTTGTTCCTTCAACAAAATGAAGATAAGCCAGCTTGAATTTATTGAGTTGCTGAATCAGATAGCCATAAGTTGCCATCACATTACGATCAAGCGGAGTGTTTCCTACTTCCGTTGTCACTGGAGACAATCTAATGCCAACTCGTCCACCACCCCAAATATGGGTTACCGCGTCAACAACTTCGAGAATTAATCTGGCTCGGTTTTCAATTGAACCACCATACTGATCGGTGCGATGGTTAGTTGAATCACGCAGAAACTGTTCCAATAGATAATTGTTAGCAGCATGAATTTCTACACCATCGAACCCTGCACATTTAGCACATTCTGCCGCATGTCTATATTGCTCGATAACATCAGGGATTTCGTCGGTTCTAAGTGCGCGCGGCATGGACGCTTTTTCTATACCGCGACTGGTAAAAACATTACCGTCTGCTTTAATAACAGATGGTGCTACTGGTGCTTCTTTATTTGGTTGAAGATCAACGTGTGAGAAACGACCGACATGCCACAATTGCATTACAATCTTACCACCAGCAACATGAATGGCATCGGTGACTTTTTTCCATCCTGCTACCTGATCTTCTGTCCAGATACCAGGAGTCATAGCATAACCGCATCCCTGTGCTGAAATATTAGTTGCTTCTGAAATGATTAAACCTGCACTCACACGCTGAGCATAATATGTAACATTAAGTTCATTTGGAACCCCATCCTCATTCGGGTCGTGACTCCAATGGTTAGATTGTCCTATAAAGAATAGTATTCCCGTTCGATGAAAGTCCCTATCACTTTATCGTGCATCTCCTCTGATTTGGAATA
>NZ_NKHQ01000100.1:0-6545 GCF_014467265.1 Xenorhabdus sp. TS4
TATGACAGTAACGACAAACCACATCCACTTTAGCCATCTCTCACTCCATAATAAAAAGCAGGGAGTTTATCACAATATCTAATCATTGAGAGCGTGACCCAGCCGGTTTATCCCCGTACTCACGGGGAACAGTATATAATTCTTTAATGGATGAATTATAATCTCGGTTTATCCCCGTACTCACGGGGAACAGTACGCAATTAAATTATGTGACATATCTATATCCGGTTTATCCCCGTACTCACGGGGAACAGAACCACTGCATGAATAAGAAAGCATTGTCTGACGGTTTATCCCCGTACTCACGGGGAACAGGATTGACAGGCGATATTCCGCCCACGGCAGAACGGTTTATCCCCGTACTCACGGGGAACAGATTGACTGCCTACTCCGTATCAATGCCGGAGGCGGTTTATCCCCGTACTCACGGGGAACAGGCCCTGCGATTAACTGCCCCTCTTTTCCAGTCGGGTTTATCCCCGTACTCACGGGGAACAGTTGCTAATCGTGATGGTGCGGCATTGGCGCGACGGTTTATCCCCGTACTCACGGGGAACAGGATTGACAGGCGATATTCCGCCCACGGCAGAACGGTTTATCCCCGTACTCACGGGGAACAGGGCGCGGAACAGGCTGAGCTGGCACTGGAAGCCGGTTTATCCCCGTACTCACGGGGAACAGCTGCACGGAGGCGCAAAATTCACGAGTGGTTACGGTTTATCCCCGTACTCACGGGGAACAGTCCCAGTGTCATCCGCGCAATTCTGTCTCCGGCGGTTTATCCCCGTACTCACGGGGAACAGTACTCAAGGAATCCTGTCACCATAGTAGAGAGCGGTTTATCCCCGTACTCACGGGGAACAGACTGAGGCCAAAAACTCAGGCACTCTATGATTCGGTTTATCCCCGTACTCACGGGGAACAGCGTGAACAGGGCGCGCATTGCCCAATTGTCAGCGGTTTATCCCCGTACTCACGGGGAACAGCATCCCGCAATCATGAGTGCTAAGGAGCGTGTCGGTTTATCCCCGTACTCACGGGGAACAGATACCAGAGCGCGAAGCCGAGTAACCTAATGACGGTTTATCCCCGTATTCACGGGGAACAGTTATGCACAAGGGCGTGTCGCGCATCGGGGCAGCGGTTTATCCCCGTATTCACGGGGAACAGCTTAAATAAATCCACCAGACTCTGATAACCGTCGGTTTATCCCCGTATTCACGGGGAACAGGAACAATCCCGTGAACGGGTGGGCTACTATGGCGGTTTATCCCCGTATTCACGGGGAACAGAATCAGATCGCCCGTGTCATAAGTGGGTTTAGCGGTTTATCCCCGTATTCACGGGGAACAGAACAACCCCATAGTAATAGTAAACGGAAATCCCGGTTTATCCCCGTATTCACGGGGAACAGTATTTTAGAGGAAAATAATAAAGAAAATAATTCGGTTTATCCCCGTATTCACGGGGAACAGATATAATAGTGGAAGGGAACAATATGAAAGAGCGGTTTATCCCCGTATTCACGGGGAACAGCCCGAAAAAGTAACAAAAATAAAAAATAATCCCGGTTTATCCCCGTATTCACGGGGAACAGTTTATGTTTGCCTGCAAAAAGAAGATGAAGTCCGGTTTATCCCCGTATTCACGGGGAACAGTTTATGTTTGCCTGCAAAAAGAAGATGAAGTCCGGTTTATCCCCGTATTCACGGGGAACAGAGAGAAGGCAAACTTCATCATCATAATTATTGCGGTTTATCCCCGTATTCACGGGGAACAGGAACCCGCCCACCTTGAGGCCGCCGAGGAAGCCGGTTTATCCCCGTATTCACGGGGAACAGGGATAGCGCATCCGTCCCACTGTGTGCCTTGGGCGGTTTATCCCCGTATTCACGGGGAACAGAGTGACACAATGAAAAAAGCACTGAAAGCCGCCGGTTTATCCCCGTATTCACGGGGAACAGCCATTGACCGCTCAGGTTATTGCACTGATCATCGGTTTATCCCCGTATTCACGGGGAACAGTTGGTGAGCGCATTAGATTGCGCAGAAAAGAGCGGTTTATCCCCGTATTCACGGGGAACAGGCAATGAGTCCGGCTATAATAACGAATACTATCGGTTTATCCCCGTATTCACGGGGAACAGCCCATGCAGAACCAGAAGCAAGATCACGATGACGGTTTATCCCCGTATTCACGGGGAACAGACTAATTATATCTATTTGTTTTTAAAGAGCTTATTTGATATAAATAATTCCACCACGTTTTTTACTTAAAAAACGCATTTTATTAAATATAAAAATATTTGTTTTTCAAAATGTTAAAAAAGACAAAACTTAAACCATCCCGATCTACCGAAATTCCCTATACGAAAAATTTGTGCTACGAGGATCATCTCTAACTCAAACCCAAAGAGAGTAAACCACAACCCATAGCTTTAGCCGGACCAATTCCTTGACTTAAAAGAGTAATAAAGGATTCATTTTCCTGTACGATGATTTGCCCTTCAAAACATATTGGCTGAATTTTTCCCCTAATATCATCTTTGTAAAAATAGATTGGGGACTCCGGTGTTACCCAAGCCGTCGATAACAGCGCCGCTCCTGCTAATTTGCGCGATAACCACTGCAACTGTTCCTCCTCATGAATGAGCGGTACTCGGCAACCTTTGATCTTACCGTTGCGATCACGGCGCTGTTCTCCGTCTTTAATAGTCTTAATCGGATTAGCCCGTAACTTAAAACGTAGCTTGGCACCATTCGGAATAGACCACTGAATAGGTTTACTCACGATAACCTGAGCCGCTTGCGCTGACGAAGGTGCCTGCACTGATTGCAATAAAGCTTCCGCACCACGACCAAAGTGTTGAGCCTCAATCCGAAAGAGAAAATCACGTGCATCATTAGGACGATGAGGAAAAAGTTGCCACAAAGCCCGATGCAATTGATAGGGATCTTTTGCCCATCGCCAGTCAATCCAGACTTTGCTTAAGAACATGGCAAATCTCCCTGAATAACAAACCAATCATGTGTCGAAAACTGACGTGGTAAGGCAATAATAGGCTCATCACGAACATGTAAAGGAGGGGCTTTGGGATTGATAGCCTCTTCGCTATAAATAGTTCCTCCGCCACCGAATTGATTTAATGCCAATCGGGGATTATCTGCCTCACACTGTCCCAAATAGAGTGGATGACTCAATGGGCAACTGCGTCTTCCCAAATAGGGAGTAAACCACGGCTTCTGAACTGAGGTGACTAAATTCACTAGTTTGTAATGACTGTTGGGTAAACACCAAACAGCTACGGTAAAATGGGCATCACAGAGGTATTCACGCCAAGTTTGGATGGTGTCATGGCTTTTCAAACCAACGTAATCGACTCTAGCATCCTTAATGGTGTGATAATCCGTAATTTTGCTCAACTCCACAAACTTATCACCCAATTTATGATCATCACAACGCACCGCGAAACGCACACTGTCGGACAAGGCCTGAAGTAACTCTTTGTCATTTCGGCGTATCCCAAGACACGCCCCAAGCAATCCCAGTAAGCCACTGCGAGTGGGAAAATTAGCGGTGGGACGCATACCTTCAAACGTGGGCTGCCCCCAAAACTGCATGGGGCCGGAAAGGCGTAATATGAGATAAGAAGCCATATTTAACCCTCACCGTTACTACGGATCCAGTTCTTCAGTTCTTCCAATCCTGATTTGGACACAACACCTTCCGGAAGCGTTGTATTCAACAAAGAGAATTGCGCAGCCGATCCAGTTAGTCCATACACTTGGGCAACACGGTTCCAGTAATCTGTGAACGCTTCAATAGAGGGTTTGAGATAGCCATCCTGTTTTGCTTTGACAGGTGTTTCAAAAGCGTTGGCCATAGACACTGGCACATCAGAAAAGTTGACGATTACCAAATCCGCTGGATTAAACGCCGCGAATGTACGTTGTTTCGCATTCGGTGTTTCCGTCGCCAACATATGCGCCAGATGTGCGGCAATATCTAGTACCTTACTGCGTTCAATCCCCCCCAGATTCTCCTGTAATTGCGCAAGATTCAGGCTGGCATAGCGGTAGAAAACACCAGCAGAGAATTCCTGAGTTCCCAAATGAGCAGAGCCCAGATCTTTTAAATCATCAACGGCAGAAAACCAGTCAATATCCGATTCCACAGCATGTGTAGTGATAGCATGTGCGATGGACATAGCACCATCTACTTTACCCAGCTGACTCATCAGGCCGCTAGTCGCCATACGGCCACTTAACGCCACGTCAACGCCATTTTGTAAATTAGCACGCATAGCCGCAATATGCGGTTTCAGTTGCTTTGCCAATTTTTTGGCATCAAGTTTTTCAGCATCTGCTTGAGCAACCTGTTCACAGAACCAGGCGACTTCTTCTGTTACCCAGGGAAATACCGCATCCCCAATTATTTCCTTCGCATCATCAATGTCTTTTCCTATCAATAGAGCTAGTGAACGATCAATCAGCGCTGTTTCAAAGCGTGCTCCCAAACGTTCATGTAAAACATTTCTAAGTTCAGCCAGTTGAATAGTACGAATACTCGACTCCCCCAGATGTCGCATGTAGTAGTTGCTTTTACGCATTGCTCGTTTAAGACTTTGGCTGGAAATACGCACCCGACGCTTGCCACCAAAGATAGCGTCCTTTTGCATATTCATATCATCACGGTTCAGGCAAGCCGGGCTATGGGAGATTAGTACGTGGAAGTTAATAAAATTGTTCATTATGTTACATCCTTATGCGGTTTTCTTTTTAGGAGGAAGAGCAAGTATGAAATCTTCTAAGATCTGACGGCGAGCATGTTGATTCCACCGTATTAATTGCCTGGCCAACGCTGGCCAGTAAAGCTTAGGTTCAGCATGGATGAGCAAACGACGCAGCTGCACCATATCGTTAGGCCAATCCGCACGCAACACTTGGTACAGCCGGCGTTCACTGATACGCTCACTATCTGCCAGCGCCTTACCCAGACTAATACCTTTGGGATTTTCTTCATCCGGTTCAGTATGTTCAATAACTTCTTTCCCTGCACTCAGACAAAACACCATACGGAGCAATGGCCATTGTTTCTCTGCCTCCTTCCAGCCGAAAGGTTGTACTAGACGGTAAAAAGCAGGAATATCCCTTAGTTTTTCAGGTTCAGTCACACGCCTAAGTTGGGCACAAGCACCGTTATCCAGTTCCTTCCAAGCTTTGTAGAGAGCAAGTAGATCAAAATCGGAATCAAACGACATTTTTATTCTCCTTGAGGCTGACTCAAAGCAGTGAGTTGTTTGTGTAGGCTACGGCGGGCAATAGCTAATGCCTTGACCAGCTTGGGGTGATGGCGATAAGGTGCGGTCATTTGTTTAAAAAGATTAATACACAAATTATTTAGACTTTTCTTCAATTGCTCTAAGTACTCATCTGCCTGTGTAAAATCGATAGATGCCAACAAATTAGGGATAAGCAAGTCACTCTGTCGGTAATATTCTCGCTCTCCCTTTTCATGCACCGGTATTCCAGCCCCTTTGATATCATTCTCTTTGATACCTTCCGCAAAGATGTAAAGTGCCTTACGCATAGCATCTTCTTGGTAACGCTGTTCGAAATAAGCTCGCAACTCCGCCACATCAGAGACAGCAGCAGCGCGGTAGTTAAAAGTATCTCCGGTTGACCAAGAGCCTAGCCAGTCCGCTATCGAACAAAACCCAGCCATCAAAACGGAACAATCAGGTGGAGTATCTTGTAACGAAAGACCCACTGGCGATAAAAACAACTCCGCAGCAATATCCAACCAGGCTAGCCGGGCTTGTTTATCACGAGCTGCATGGTGACGTAATAAAAATGGCAGCGGATAATCAACACAATGGATGACATCCTTTTTCTGCCTGATAACGCCATGATGGCCACATACTGCTTCTATCCAGGAGAACCAATTCTGATAAAGGTGTACTGTATCAGTAAATTCAAAGTCATCATCGTCTTCAGATGATTCTGGCTGATAGTCATTAATAAACCAATAAAGCCCTGTGGCGCCATGATCGTAACTTTGACATTCTTTGATTGAAGGTAATCGGGGTTGTTTATCTTCTGGGTTTAAAGATAACCATGTTTGTGGGGATTTATATTGAAAGCGGATATCAAATTTACCCAGATCATGTAAGGCGACAAAAAAGAGTACCCATGCCCTCACCTCACGTTCATTCCTATTTTGATGGATGCAAAACAGATGTCTTAATCCCGGACTATGATCCCACCAGTACGCAGCAACACTGACCACATCCAGAGAGTGGAAAGATAACAGATGATATTCATCTCCCTCTAAAGCTTTTAGTTTTCGCGCTTTTCCCCAATATCGTTGTATTACAGTAATATTCATTCTATTCAAATGTGATTGGATTATTGTTAAAAGAACGCGATGCTCGACTTTAACATCTTATAACGTTGGCTTGTTGAAGCCAGTCGCGTTGACTTTTACCTTGTTTAAAATTGGCAAAAATACCCAACGTGTGAGAAAGAAGTTTTCTAGCAATTCG
>NZ_NKHQ01000101.1:0-794 GCF_014467265.1 Xenorhabdus sp. TS4
ATTGACTGGCCTAAAGCGCCAGAATAACAATCAGGGGCATAGTTTGCCCCTATATTTATTCCGACTCAGTCAATTTCCGTTGTTGCTGATTCCAAATAGAACTCTCTGGCATCTGGACACGGACAGATATAGACCGACCGGCGGGGGTATCAATCGGGTCACCGTCAACGTAACCCTCTCGTGTATTTCTGGCGAATGTGGGGGCGCCGGTGTGCTCTCGATGGTAGGTCATTAATTTGATGGCGCCATCGGGCAGAACTTTGTAATCCACCCAAATCAACGGTAATTTATTTTTGCACAGCGGTATCTCAACCCCACCATCAACACCGCCCCATGCCGCATCTGCATTAAATCCCAGCACGTTTTTGATGAGATAGACGCCCTCGGACAGACGCTCGACAATAGCACCCTCGGATTCGTCATTTGTTTCAAATTTCCCGTCGGGGTAGATTTGGATAATGGGGGACGCCGTTTTTAGGTAGCCATCAACGACTGTGGTGTTACTGGTGGTATATAACGCATACCATGTTGGATTTTCGCGGGCAGCCAGGGCATGACCGTAATAAATTAGGCCGTTAGCATAACTCGCTAGAAAACCGGCATACCCCGCATTGGTATCACGTGCTCCAATAACATGCCAATAGCCATGAGTGCCTAATGATGCAGGAAATTTTGCGCTATAGGAGTCTACTAGCACTGAGTAACCAATCGGTTTGCCCCATTCACCGGATTTCAATGTCGTACGCGGTGTGTGAGTTTTGCCTAAATTAGTCCGTTCCACCCGTTCTACGGTT
>NZ_NKHQ01000102.1:0-797 GCF_014467265.1 Xenorhabdus sp. TS4
GCCAGATGATGGGGCTTAAGTTGCACATCAGGATTATGGATCGGCTGTTGTGCCACGTTATTTCGCTGGGTTTTATCGTCCAGCAACCAGACGGGCAGGTCTGCTGATGGTAACAGTTCCTGCAAATGCTGCTGCGTCAGCAATAACACCGGTTGGCTGTCCGACAACTGGTAGGCCAGACGTTCGGCCGGGTACTCCGGATCGAGCGGAACATAGCCGGCTCCTGCTTTAAGAATAGCGTACAGGCCAATAATCAAATCCAGACTGCGGTCAACACAAATCGCGATGCGATCATCAGGGCGTATCCCCGCGGCAATCAGTTGGTGGGCCAGTTGGTTGGCATGGCGGTTCAGTACCGCATAACTGAGTTCGTGCTTATCAAATACCAGCGCAATGGCATCCGGTGTACGTGCGGCCTGCTGTTCAAACAGTTGGTGGATTAAGGTGTCTTGCGGATATTCGATCGTGGTATTGTTAAATGTTTCCAACAGTTGGGTGCGTTCAGTCAGTGACAGGATGTCAATGGACTCAATGCCTTTCTCAGGCGCAGATTGCAGGGCTGCCACAATGCCTTGCAAGGCTGTGTTCATATAGGCATTAATACGAGCGGGATTAATTTGCTGGCTGCATTGTGCCGTGAGTGCAAATCCCTCATCAAAATCGTCCACATCCAGTGACAAGGGGTAGTTGCTGCGCTCTTCACTCTCTATCTCACCAATGCCTTCCCAGGCGATTGAGGCCACTTGCTCATCTTCACCTGGGCTATGGCGGAAATTCAGCAGGCTGTTAAACAGCGG
>NZ_NKHQ01000103.1:0-769 GCF_014467265.1 Xenorhabdus sp. TS4
GGTTGTGATATCAATTTATTGATCATGTATAATCTTTCTATTTGGAGAACATTCAAATGGCAAAGATTGATGTAACCTGCCCCGCTTGTCGTGCGTTTAAAGGGATCCATCGCAATGGGCGCTCACGTTCTGGTCATCAGCGTTATCTTTGCCAATCCTGCCGTCATTCCTGGCAACTTGAGTTCACTTATGCCGCATGTCGCCCCGGAACCCATAAGCAAATCGTCGATATGGCCATGAATGGCATGGGATGTCGGGCGACAGCGCGGGTGATGGGGATTGGCCTAAATACCGTGCTTCGCCACTTAAAAAGCTCAAACCCAAATCGGTAACAGAAGCCATTGCACCCGGCACCGAAGTAATTATCTGCTGTGAAATGGATGAACAATGGTCGTACGTGAAGTCAAAGAAACCGCCGCGCTGGCTCTTTTACGCCTACGACAGGACAAGACGAAAAGTGATCGCACATGTTTTTGGTTCAAGGACAAAGAAAATATTAATGCGCCTGATGGCCTTGCTGGCACCTTTCAATATCGTTATTTATATGACAGATGGCTGGAAAAGTTATGAAAAAGCATTGGCAGGGAAACTGCATGTGGTCAGTAAGCGTTATACCCAACGTATAGAGAGGCATAATCTGAACCTTCGTCAGCATTTGGCAAGACTGACGCGAAAAACATTATCTTTTTCAAAATCCATAGAAATGCATGACAGAGTTATAGGATATTATCTGAACATTCATCACTATCAATAAATTGTAGTCATAACC
>NZ_NKHQ01000104.1:0-787 GCF_014467265.1 Xenorhabdus sp. TS4
GGTCACGCTCTCAATGATTAGATATTGTGATAAACTCCCTGCTTTTTATTATGGAGTGAGAGATGGCTAAAGTGGATGTGGTTTGTCGTTACTGTCATAAAACAGACGAGGTTAAAGGGCATGGAAAAGGACGTACTGGTCATCCCCGCTATCACTGCTATGCCTGCCGTAAAACCTTTCAACTGAACTATGCCTATCAAGCCTGTTATCCCGGCGTGAAAGAGCAAATTATTGATATGGCAGTGAATAACTCCGGTGTTCGTGATACCGCTCGTGTACTGAAGATAGGGATTAACACCGTCATTCGCACGTTAAAAAACTCTCCCCGAAAAATGTGACCAACCTTACTCTTGAGGGAAATGAAGTCCAGCTTATCTGTGAAGTTGATGAGCAATGGTCATTTGTGAGAAGTAAAAAGAATCAACGCTGGCTCTGGTATGCTTGGGAGCCTCGCCTCAAGCGAGTCGTGGCACATGTTTTGGGTGATCGCAGTACGGCGACTTTACGCAAACTCCTTGAGTTATTATCCCCTTTTAATGTCCGGTTTTACTGTACGGATGATTATGCACCTTACAACCGACTGCCTGAAGAAAAACATATTGTTGGAAAACATTATACCCAACGTATAGAAAGAACCAATCTGACATTACGTACACGTTTAAAAAGACTGAATCGAAGGACGATAGGTTATTCCAAATCAGAGGAGATGCACGATAAAGTGATAGGGACTTTCATCGAACGGGAATACTATTCTTTATAGGACAATCTAACCATTGGAGTCACGACC
>NZ_NKHQ01000105.1:0-820 GCF_014467265.1 Xenorhabdus sp. TS4
GGCACTGTTGCAAATAGTCGATGGTAGTAAGCTAAGATACCCATTTTTCCGAAGGAGCGGCGTATGAATCCTTTCCATGGTCGCCATTTTCAGGGTGATATTATTCTGTGGGCTGTTCGCTGGTATTGTCAGTACGGCATCAGCTATCGCGAATTGCAGGAAATGCTCGCTGAACGTGGCGTGAACGTTGACCACACCACGATTTACCGCTGGGTTCAACGCTACGCGCCAGAAATGGAGAAACGTTTACGCTGGTACTGGCACCATGCGACCGACCTGCGTTCGTGGTGTCTTGACGAAACCTATGTCAAAGTTTCGGGGAAGTGGTTTTACCTGTACAGGACCACGGATAACCGTGGCCATACGATAGATTTTTACCTTTCACCCCGTCGCAATACCAAAGCCGCCTACCGGTTTTTAAGCAAGACGCTGAAACATTTAAAAGGCTGGGAAATCCCCAAGGTGATCAACACCGACAAGGCACAGACTTACGCCAGAGCGTTAGCCCTACTGAAAAATGAGGGGAAATGCCCACAGGGCGTGGAACAACGGCAGGTGAAATACCTCAACAATGTCATTGAATGCGACCACGGAAAGCTGAAGCGAATAATTAATCCGATGCTGGGTTTCAAATCTCGGAAGACAGCGTATGCGACGATAAAAGGCATAGAAACGATGCGTGCGCTGCGCAAAGGGCAGGCAGCGCCTTGGTATTACGGTCACCCTCAGGGTGAAGTGCGTCTGGTGAATAAGGTTTTTGGTCTTTGAGCCCCTTTTGGAAGGGGAAAGCTCAACTTAGGATCCTATTTGCAACAGTGCC
>NZ_NKHQ01000106.1:0-7414 GCF_014467265.1 Xenorhabdus sp. TS4
AAAACTAAGCGTCAGAAAGCAGGATGGGATAATAGTTACATGCTGAAAGTCCTCACGGTGGGTTTTACGTCAGTATAATTTAGACCCGTTTGCCCTGAGCAATATAGCCAATGCTATTGAACCTTAGGTTCAAGTAGACTAATATCACCTCAAGGAATATTTATCAATGAGCTAAATATTGAATCTTTTGGTGAGGGGGACGGTATGCCGTTACATCTTGAAAGTATAGATAAAGTTGCTGCTGATTTCAGTCACCTTAATGAGTCTGAGCGCAATCGTGCTCTGTATGATGTTCTTAATCCATTGGCTAACGAGATAGTAAAGGACGTTGACGAACTGATTCTACCTCCGGGATATCGACTAATTAGGGTTGATAACAGGTTAACATTAGGTAGAACTCATTTTGAATTGGCTTTGCTATGCGATATCACTAATGAAGTGGTTTATTATAATAAAGTGATAATAACCAATGACGTAGAGCTAAATTGTAGACCCGTATCACAAGTATTGATTTGGCGCACGAAAAAACCTACGCACAACGCTGCGCTAATTGGCTTAGCTTCAAAAATATTCTTCCATTACCTGATTAAAAGCTATGACGTTGTAGCTTCTGATGTAAATCAAACAACTGAGGGTATGTCATTCTGGCAAGCTAGAATGTATGAAGCATTACAATATAGATTGTATGTCTACGGCTACGACGTAATGAGTGGTGAGGTTAGACAAATATCTAATGAAGATGAAGTAGGCTACTGTCAGTCTTGGTTATGGGGTAATGCAGAACATTACATGAATAGGCTAGCCATAATATCGAGAATAGCTCTCCCGAATAACTAACTAACCCGCTTCGGCGGGTTTTTCATTTCTAAGGCCGCTTAACTGCAGTTTTTTTACGTCCAAAAATGAGGTGCCTATGTTTGGAGTGCCAGACCTGCCCAAAATGCCCGATATACCGAACTGGAAGGGGATCCCCAGCGCCGCACTGGACGCAGGGATTAGCCTAGGCGGTGCTGCATTGATAAATACGCTGTTCGGCAACCATTGGGGAATATTCAACCAATACGGAATTCCCCTTCTGCTTGCTGATAACGTGATATCACTGCAATACCAGAACCAGTATCGGGTTGTGAGTGCGCCGATAGCAAACGGTTCATTTGCTACGTACAACAAAGTTAGCGAAACAGGCTGAATGTTGCGTGTCAGCGTAACGGAAGGAAAACGACTTTGGGAAGGCTGAGATAGCGGTTGTTTTACGGGAGTCGCGCATCCCGTCAGTATGACCGCCATTAAGCCGATTAACGCGTTTATTTTCATGCCAGATAGGTTCCTGCTCAGTCGTAAAATAATCCTGACTATGCAAGGAACCCGGTGATGTATTCAATGAACAACTCAACTGTGTTTGCTGAAAATAAAGGTGTCGTAACAGAGAATAACGGATAAACCCTGAACCGGTATTATCGTATTGAATGTCATAGATAATAACAGAGTATTATCCAGCAAACGATTTGCGTGCTTTTCGCTCAATCAAATTACCCTGGCGGTCAAAATAACGGCTGGGCCAGATTTCAGACGGCGCCAGCTCCAAACGGGTAGCGATGATAAACTCCCCTTTGGGCCATGGGCGGGATAAGGTATTTGCCAGTGTAGAAGAACTGAGTCCCGATTCACGGGATAAAGCGGCGAGTGTCGTACCACGCTTGCGTAATGCACAAATAATTTCGGCTGGGTGCCAGTCTTGTTGAGTGTGAGTCATACCTGCTTCCCCTTCTGTTGATTATTGATGGTGGTGGTTCAGACAGGGATTCTCAGGTACCGGAGATCAACCAATCCGGCGAGGCCGAAGCCTCCCCCGCCTGAACCGCCATAGAAGGTGCGATAGCAGGCACACTGGTAGAAATATCCTACCAGTGGGTTGATCTTACGAGGCCTGAGATTCCTCACTATCGGATTTTGCCGATAGCTTTTTTACTTTAACTGATTGAGTTATCGAATTCAATAATCGAACATGTAAGTTTAACAAGTAAATAAAATTATAGGATAATGTCTTCAGTTCAGATTTAAAGAATAAAAAAACCTGCCTATTTGCGCATCCTCTAAACAAGAGACTCAGCGTGGCAGGTGTACTTGAGCAAGATTATATCCCTCAAGCCGTCATCAGAAAAGTGTATAATAAGGCAAAATTGAGTCACATGGTGCTGAAAAGGCAAGATTATGAAACCAATAACTGATAATGACCACTTAAGCAGAATTAAGATAACAGGCTACAAATCTATCGCAAAATGTGATTTACAAATGGGAAGCCTGAATATCCTTATTGGGGCCAATGGTGCCGGAAAATCCAATTTCATCAGTTTCTTTCGTTTGTCCTCCGCCCTGCTCGATCAGCGCTTACAATCTCTTGTTGGTAAAATGGGGGGACCCGATACCCTCTTACACTTTGGTCGCAAAAAAACCGAATTTATGGGAGCCGAACTTTCTTTTGGCCACAATGGTTATAAATTTGAACTGGAACCGACTAATGATAACCGCATGATGTTTCGCCATGAATCACTCTTTTGTGACAGTAAAAGAGAATATGATATTGGTGCCGGACATTTTGAATCACAGGTTAATCATATGAACCTTGAAAATGACACCTTACCGACCCCGCTTCGTTGGCGGGTATATCATTTTCATGATACGAGTGACAGTGCCAAAGTTAAACAAACTTACCGTATTAGTGACAATGATTATCTGCGGGAAGATGGGGCTAATTTAGCGGCATTTCTGTATCGCCTGCAAAAAAATCACCAACAACATTACACACGCATTATCAAAGCCATCCAGATGGTCGCGCCGTTTTTTGGTGATTTTTATTTACGATCCACACCGGATAATGCCGACTACATTCAACTCGAATGGACAGAAAAAGATCAGGATATTCCTTTTAAAGCCAGTGAACTTTCTGATAGTACTTTGCGCTTTATTTTACTAACGACTGTGCTACTGCAACCCGAAGATTACATGCCCGATTCTATTATTATTGATGAACCTGAACTCGGACTCCATCCCTATGCCATCAATGTATTGGCCGGTTTGATTAAAAATGCCAGCAATAAACATCAACTGATTATTTCCACTCAGTCGGTCGAGCTGGTCAACCAGTTTGATGCTGATGACCTGATTGTGGTCGACAAACAACAAGGCGCCTCCACCTTTAAGCGCCTGGATAATGAAGCCCTGTCAGAATGGCTTGAAGACTATAGCCTGGGTGAATTATGGAAGAAAAACTTACTTGGCGGGAGGCCACAACGATGATCCGTATCAACGTTTTTGTTGAAGGGCAAACGGAAGAAACTTTCGTGCGGGATGTGCTGGCACCTTATTTTTTTGCACAACATATCTATCTGACACCCATATTATCCCAGACGAGTTCCAGCCAGAAAGGGGGGATCACGAGTTACGGCAAAGTAAAACACCAAATTACCCGCTTATGCCGACAAGATCCCGGTGCATTCGTCACCACACTTATCGACTACTATGGTCTGCTAACTGATTTCCCTGATTATAACGAACAACGGGATAATGCGGCTAACGAACGGGTCGTGAAGCTGGAGCAGGCTTTCGCTAATGATATCGGACAGGCTAATTTTATTCCCAATCTGTTATTGCATGAATTTGAAGCGTTACTATTTTGCCAACCCGAAAAATTTGCAGACTGGCTTGATGACCATGCACCAATTGCCGCACTACAGGCCATCAAAGATGAATTTGATACACCTGAAGATATCAATAACAGCCCGCAACCCTATTCGGGATATCGCTATTAAACGATATTGCGAACGCAAATACCCGCAAAAGATCGCTCGTGAATTATCAAGGCTGACTGGCTGTGATGTTCAGTGGGCTAGGAAACGTACTGTATGGTCAGAGGAGCTACTAGAAGAGGAAATGTATTACGCTATCAAGCGAGAAATTGGAAAAGAAAACTGCAAAACATATCACTAAATATAAATATTTTCTAAATTAACTTGATTTTGAGAAATTTAGATGTATATTTTGTGTTATGATCGGGTAGTAAAACCGAAAGCAGTTAAAGCCTCACTAACCCAGTGGGGCTTTTTGCTATCCACCCGTCGTAAATCCAACTCCTGCAAAAAATGCAGTAGTTCAAAATCCCGCAAGAATCTGGAATATTCAGAGGAATATTTCAATGGCGTGGCTTTTTTGTATTTTAGCCAAAGTAAACGACCCCTAAACGGGGTCGTTGGGTTATGGAATGAGTTGTTCTGGAGTACAGTTGTATAGCGCCGCCAGTTTTTCTCGTGTGCGCTTCTGTGGTCGATCTGATGCCTCCCACTGAGACACGGTTGATTGAGCTGTGTTGAGCTTTTCAGCTACATCGTACTGAGACAGCCCACGATAGATGCGCCAAGCTGCCAGAATAGAAACATCCTGGTCAACCATGATAGATACGACGCCGTTAGGCACGGTCACATCATCGTATTTTGACGGGGTGTATGGCACATCCTCCCAATCTCCCTTTGTGCTGAGAAGTTTTTCGTATTCAGCGACTGGCAGGACAACATATTGTGGTTTTCCTGTCTCATCGTTTATGTATTGCATTTTCATGTATTCATCCGGGTGGCTAAGAGTCGCGGTGAATTTAATAATGAGGAAATGGCGGGTTACCCCGCCTAGTATGTTGTTGATGTTCTCCGTTTGACTGCCGTTATCGAGCAGATAACCGGTTCGCCGTCAGTGATTTCGAAGATTATCCTGTATTCGCCAACCCATAGTCTGTACTGATTATCAAGGTCATGAAGCTTCCTAATATCCAGTGTCACTGCCGGGAAGGTTTCAAGTTGGTTAACCTTCTCACTGATAGCTTTCCGGTATCTGGTATCGATTGAAAGCAACTGTTTTCGTGCTTTCCTCGTCCATTGAACCGTAACCATCATTTCCTCATTTGTTAAAGAGCATATCCGTTTGGGATGATTAGATAATACGGTTTAAATCGTATTATGTCAACATAAATACGATTAAAATACGATGTTGTTTTCAGGGCTGCGCATAACCACTACAGTTGTATAGCGGCCTGCTATGTCAGCCGCTAATAGTAAGGTTATTCTGTTTTGGATTAGGTTTAGGTTGCGGTCGAGGTTTTGGCGGACTGTGTCCACCAAGAGTGGGTTTTATGTCAGGGGTTACGCATGAAAATATTTAGTGGATAATTCCTTCATTTTTAGAGGGGCGCAGATGAAAGAATGAGTGGAGGTCTTTTCTGATTTTCCAGATCCAAGTTGTCAGGGAAAGGTTAAACACCGTTTTATTGATATCTTAGTGATCGCGGTATGCGCTGTCATTGCCGGGGCTAACGCCTGGACCGATATTGAACAGTACGGCCAGCTAAAAAAGGATTGGCTGGGTTCATTTCTTCTGCTCAAAGGCGGTATTCCGTCACTGTTTTAGTTTATTAAATCCCGGCCTCTTTGAACGTCATTTTTATCAGTGGATTTCTCGTGACGTCTCTTCAGAAAAGCGAGCGATCATTGCGATTGATGGTAAAAGTTTACGCCATTCGTTTGATAAGAAAATTGAACAAAGCCCACTACATGTGGTGAGTGCATTCTCGGTTGAGAAAGGACTCAGTTTATGTCAGTGTGCAGTAGACGGAAAATCAAACGAAATTAAGGCCATCCCCGCATTATTATCGATGCTTTCATTGAAAGGACATCTCGTGATGATTGATGCGATGGGCTGCCAACGCACGATTGCTCAGCAATTACGTGAGAGTGAAGCCGATTATATTTTGTTGCTTAAAGGCAATCAGGGAAAAACTTTTTCGGAAGCTGTTAATTATTTTCAACAGCAACAGATAACCCAAAAACCTTACCTTAAACCTGACTATGATGAATTCGATGATAGTCATGGACGTACCGTCAGACGACGTGGATGGGTTCTGCCGCTGACATCAGAAACAAAATACCTAAGTGCTTGGCCAAATATTCAGGTCCTTCTGGTAACGGAAACGATACGGCAAGAACACTACTCTGACACGGTGACCTCTGATTTTCGTTATTATTTAAGTAGTTGTCATGATTCTCCCACCTTTCAACTAGGTGCCATAAGAAAACATTGGGCTATAGAGAATAGTTTACATTGGGTACTGGATGTCACTTTTCGAGAAGATGACTCACGGATGAGAGAGCGGATCGCCACAAGAGTATTTGCCCAATTACGTAAAATGGCACTCAATATCATTAAACGAGATACCAACAGTAAACTGAGTTTAAGTGCCCGAAGGAAATCAGCCGGGTGGGATAATGGCTATATGGAAGCGCTGCTATTTAATCAATTTTAGCCTACCAAAATTTCATGCGTAACCCCTGTGGGCCATATCGACATCCCAATCAGCGCGTTCCAGCAAATATTGAATCCCATCGGGGTACTTTCCCCCATCCATTCAGCCAGTTGACAGCTATTCTTACGTTCAACATCACTGAGCAATCCCCGAAGATAGGCGAGGCTGCGTTGTCGTGGGCCGGTAGAGTGAAATAAGGGAGCCAGACGGGCATGTAATGTCAGCAGTTCTTGTTCCCAGATTTTGGCAGGGGATGGCATGTGACACCGCCTTTTATTTAAGGAAGAAGAGCCCCATCCTGTCGTGCTGCTACACGTTCAGCTGCAGCTTTGTCCCTACTTGCTGCTATATCTCTTCCATTCTCCTGAAAGATCTGATCCCACTGGTGTTCGGTATAGTTATAACGGTACCTGCAGTCACAGCACCACCCACCGCAGCGGCTGTTGCAGCACTGGCTCCAGCGGCAGTAGCAGCACCTGCAGAATAGCCAGCAGCAGCAACAGTTACTCCTGCTCCTGCTGTGACGACAGCAACGGCGATAGCGATAGCAGCAGAAACAGCAGGATTTAAATGCTGGTCCTGATAATTCCAACTTTCATAAGCATCCTGCACTTCATTCCAATGCACATCCTGACGCTGATTTAATCCTTTTAACCAGGCTGTTTCAGGGGTATCGCCAAGAGCTGCTAATGCAGCTTGTAAAGACTGGCCTTTCTGTGTTTTGATGTCAGCATTGATTCCATTTGCGGCATCAATCGTTAACTTTCCGCCAATATGAACAGAAGGCAGTACCCATGTTTCTGCACTATAGCCACTATTCCCATTCTGAATAAAAAACCCTTTAGATTGGCTAATAGTTTGTTCAAAAGCGCTATCTTTAACGGCTTTAAAGTTTACCTTGCCGTGAGTACTCGTCAGAGTTGCATTGTTATTTGTTTCAATCTTACTGGCTTCATAAGTACTATCATCGTGGGTTATGACTACAATTTATTGATAGTGATGAATGTTCAGATAATATCCTATAACTCTGTCATGCATTTCTATGGATTTTGAAAAAGATAATGTTTTTCG
>NZ_NKHQ01000107.1:0-810 GCF_014467265.1 Xenorhabdus sp. TS4
ACTGAAAGCTGGCGGGGCTTATGTGCCCATTTCCCCTGAATATCCACCGGAGCGGGTGCAGTTTATTCTGCAAGATACCAGAAGCCCGTGTGTACTCACTCAGCAACAGCATCTGACGACCCTCGCGGAATATACCCAGGCACTGGCGGAATCACCAATACTGATAGCGGCAGATGACCAGATAATAACCACAGGCCGCACCGTAGAAAATCTGGCGCCGGTCAATAACCCTGCCGATCTGGCCTATATCATCTACACCTCCGGCACCACGGGGCAACCCAAAGGTGTCATGATCGCGCATAAAAATGTGGCTCATCTGGTTGCGGCACAGGCAGAACTGTTTGATATCACAAAGCGAAAAAAAACCTTAATGTTTGCCGCGTATGTTTTTGATGCTTCGGTTTCCGAACTGTTTCTTAGTTTATTAAATGGTCTGACGGTTTATCTGTGCAGTGAAACCGAACGTAATGCCCCCGCGGTTGCACACCTGATTCAGCGTGAAGGTATTGAATTAGCCACCTTACCGCCCGCCATGCTGAAAATATTAATCGGCACTGAGTTACCCTCCTTGCAGTTATTGGTGACCGCGGGAGAATCACCGTCCGCAGATTTTCTTGACTACTTCAGTTATCACAGTGGGGTACTGAATGCTTACGGCCCAACCGAAGTTACCGTTTGTGCCAGCGGAAAGCACTATCAACATGGAGAGGCTGCCAGCAATATTGGTAAGGCCATCAATAATGTCCGTCTTTACGTCCTTGATAGTCACAACAACTTATCCCCTATCGGCGCATCGGGCGAGTTGTATAT
>NZ_NKHQ01000108.1:0-810 GCF_014467265.1 Xenorhabdus sp. TS4
ACTGAAAGCTGGCGGGGCTTATGTGCCCATTTCCCCTGAATATCCACCGGAGCGGGTGCAGTTTATTCTGCAAGATACCAGAAGCCCGTGTGTACTCACCCAGCAACAGCATCTGACGACCCTCGCGGAATATAGCCAGGCACTGGCGGAATCGCCAATACTGATAGCGGCAGATGACCAGACAACAACCACAGGCCACACCGTAGAAAATCTGGCGCCGGTCAATAACCCTGCCGATTTAGCCTATATCATCTACACCTCCGGCACCACGGGGCAACCCAAAGGCGTCATGGTTGAGCATAAGAATGTTATCCATATGGTTGCAGCACAGGCAGAATTGTTTGATATCACAAAGCGAAAAAAAGCCTTAATGTTTGCCGCGTATGTTTTTGATGGTTCTGTTTTCGAACTATTTTCCAGTTTACTTCATGGCCTGACGGTTTACCTGTGCAGTGAAACCGAACGCAACGCCCCCGCGGTTGCACACCTGATTGAGCGTGAAGGTATTGAAATCACCGCCTTACCGCCAGCTATATTGAAGTTATTAATTGACACTGAGTTACCTTCCTTGCAGCTATTGGTGACCGCGGGAGAATCACCGTCCTTAGATTTTCTTGACTATTTCAGCCATTACAGCGATGTATTCAATTCCTACGGCCCAACCGAAGTTACCGTTTGTGCGACAGGGAAATATTATCAACATGGGGAGATTGCCAGCAATATTGGTAAGGCCATCAATAATGTCCGTCTTTACGTCCTTGATAGTCACAACAACTTATCCCCTATCGGCGCATCGGGCGAGTTGTATAT
>NZ_NKHQ01000109.1:0-7239 GCF_014467265.1 Xenorhabdus sp. TS4
TCCGTATTGATTGAAAATCCCCCAATAATTACCAAACAGCTTATTTATCAATGCAGCACCGCCTAGGCTAATACCTGCATCCAGTGCGGCGTCAGGAATCCCCTTCCAGTTTGGGATATCGGGCATTTTGGGTAGGTCTGGCATTCCAAACATAGGCACCTCATTTTTGGACGCAAAAAAACCGCAGTTAAGCGGCCTTAGAAATGAAAAACCCGCGAGTGCGGGTTATATTCAAGTTGATTCTGTTCTGTCAAAAAATGCTATAAGCCAAGTTCTGAGTGAGAACCAAGTCGGACAAGACGCAATACGTCAGCGTCTGGCTTCTGATAAATCAATATCAGGTCAGGTTTAATGTGACAGTCTCGAAAATCCTTCCAATCACCAGAAAGGGCATGATCACAATATTTCGGTTCCAGCAAGCTATCAGAGGCCAGTAATTCAGTCACCGTCATAAGTGCGTCATCCAGAGTTTCACGATGACGGCTTTTCTTTTCTCTCTTGTAATCTCGCTTAAACTGGCTTGTATAATCAGTCGTCCGCATTGAGATCAGCCATTAAATCTTTAACTGAGGAAAATGATTTACCGCCACCTTTGCGAGCTTCTTTCATTGCGGCTATTGTTGTCTCATTTGGTATCAGAGGCTCAAACGGCAATACCTTATCTCTTGCCACTCGCGTTAACATCATACGGACGGCATCCGATACAGTCAGTCCCATCGCAGCCAAAACAGCAGCCGCTTCTGCTTTAATTTCACCGTCAATACGGGTTTGTACTAGCTGGTTTGTAGCCATAATAATATCTCTCATTGAATGACGTTGTAATTCAATTGTAATTCAATGAATACTTATTATCAACTTTTATGGGCAAAAAATAACCTATTTCGAAATTAAAGCCATCCGTGGCTTAGGGTTAGTTCAATAGCTTAACTTTTCGTTCAATTGCACATTTCGTTGAGTAAGTTGCACCAGAGGCATCCCACAAGTAAGTGTGAAACCGTGAAGTAATTGGTGAATTCACTAACTCTAATGCTGGCGATATAGACTCTTCCCATATATCAGCCATTCTTTTGAGGTGCTTGTAAATCACGCCGATGTTATTCAGCTCCAGTGATAAATCTATTGCTATCGGTTCATGCGATGGTAACTCTTCTTTAGGAAGCCACTCTCCAGTGAGAGCCATTTTGTGAATATATTCGATAGCCTGTGGTAGCTGTTCTACTGTTAGTTCATCTATATGCTCTACATTGAATCGTTGGTGAACCAGTGAGTAAGCCTCTGGGTACATGATGCCTTTCTTACTCACCAGTAAGTTAACCGCGTTCTTTAAGGGATTGCGTTGTTGGACTGTGGTTTTGGTTGCTACTGCTTCCGCCTCTTTCTGATTGAAGTAAAAGTCTTCCAGCTTCTCGAAAACATCCCATGCCTTGTCAGTATCTAACATCTTAGCGTGACGAGCAGCGCCGCGTTCTGTCCAGAGGACGAGGCTTCGTGCTTTTGGTGAAATTTGTAACTGACTAACTGTCAGTCGCAAATTTTGTGACTTACTTAAAGTAAGCCGCAAATCTTTAAGTCCTTGCCCAGCAACCTTGAAGAAGTGTTTACCTTCTACAAAACGGCCTTTATTTCTGGAATGATTAACCTGAATGTTAATAACATCTGTTTCATAAACGTTAGCCAACAACTCAGTAGTAATAACTGGAATGCTGTTGTGCATAATGGCGGTCATACTTTGTACAGAATTAGAGGTTTTACAAACTTCATTAACTGGTATACTTAACATGTCTATTTTCCTTGAGATGATATTAGACGTTGTATAAGAAGCCCTGACTATTGGCGTAGTTGGGGCTTCACCGTTTTACAAAGATACTATTTATCTCGTTACTGTAACTTTTATAAAGATTTCTATAGTGAATTTGGGAAGTGCTTCGTAAATCAAATTTATAGCGAGTTAATCGATTGCATTAATAACGTAATGTGATAATTTAACTATCCCTTAGCCATCCTTGGCCTTCAAATCCTTACGCTACTTCAACGCCGTGGTTATGCTGCCACCTTCCATCCCGTAATGGAGAACCTGCCCATTTTGGGGTGAGACCATTGTGAACCGCGTTGCTCTGCTTCTTTCATCATCTGATGCAAAGCCTTTTCGAATGCGCCTTCGTATACCACTGACATTTGCGTAACCTGTCCGCCCGGTGCAACGTGAGGAACTTTCTTATGTGGCACACTCCATCCGATAACTAATTGCTTGCTCTTAGCATTACTAAGACCGTAGGTTGCCTGTAGATAGCTGTATCCCTGATATCCTTGCGGGATAGTGCCTTGCTTTATTTGCTCTACGTCTTGTTCTACAGCAGAAATTCGTTTTTCATTACGAGCGGCATTACTGGCAATGGCGGCAATCATTTCCATTTCCGATAGTTGAGGTAAGGTTTTTCCTTCTTCCAGCTCTTTCCAGCGATCTACCAGTCTTGCTGTAAATTCAGGGGATAGTTGAGCTACTACAATGATACTGTCACGCTTACCTAGCTCACCTTTAAACAGATAATATGTTACGGGGCGACCAGTAGTGGGCTTTTCCTCAATTTGAGGAGAAGTAATTACACCTTTTTTAGTCAGTATTTCAATGGTTCGCTTAACGTTGTCATGGCGTTTATTTACCAGTTCGGCAATCTCAACGCTTGACATAGTGACAGCTTGTGTTGCAGGTGCTAAAATTTTCATAGCGTTATTTTCCTTGTACATATTTAACGTTATTGAAGCCTCGTTGGTGGCAGCCTTCGAGGTTTCGTCTTTATTACCCAATCCTCTTTTTCTCATCGTTGATACTCCACACCAGTCTTTGGATAATTGCTGAATTCAAAGACAAGCCTTCTTCTTTTGCTTTCGATATGACATGTTCTTTCACTCTCTTCGGTAAACGTAAGCTGAACGTTTCTGTTGCTCTTTCTGTGTACAGGGCGTCTTTCATTTTTATTTCTCTCCCAGTTGATGATGTCATAATGACATGATGTCAGTATGACTTATATTTACATGATGTCAATATGCTATTACCATTATTTTAGAATTAAATAAAAAGGTAATTAAAATGACTAAAAAGCTCGTGGCAAACCAAGATAAATTCATGCTCAGATTGCCCGATGGCATGAGGGACTCTATCGCCAAAAGAGCAGAAGAGAATGGCAGATCAATGAACTCTGAGATTGTTCAAATTTTGCAAGATGCACTTGATACTGGCGTTAGCCAGATCGACCCAAACATGTCGCCAGAGGATGCTCAGGCCACATTCGAGGATGGAATAGAAGAATTCAAAAGACTGCTTTCTAAGAAGCAGGAAGACATATTAACTTTAGCCAAGATATTCGCAGAGTGGTCTAGCAAGAAAGATAAATAACCTACTGATTTTATTTAATTGGGCTGAATTGTCACAATCGAATTCCCTAACTACGAAAGTTTCGTAGTTACCAACAAAAAAGCCCCGTGATGGGGCTATTTTCGGGATGGCTCTGCTTGCTGGTTCTGGGTTACTGTTGGTTGGGGCTGTGACGTAGCGCCTTTACTAGATATTATCCAACTGGATGCAAGCACTACGGCAGACATAATAATTGTTACTAGAGCCAACCCTATTGATGTCGTCCATTGAGTTGTGGAAATGCTTGATTTTAAACCGTCAATTTTGCCTTCTACAGCCTCAAATTTTCCGTCGACTTTTGCCGATAAGGACTGAATCGAAATATTCAGATTGGCTAACTGAACATTTTGCTGTTCTCTCCACTCTGCCATATCTTTTTTCATGGTAGCGGCTACAACATCAACTTCGGCTTTGTTAGCTTTTAAGAGGGCTTCAAGTTCTGTCTTGGTGAAGTTATCTGGCATATGCTCCTCCTTATTACGTGATTCCACATTGCTATTACCTTTATCATACTCGCTATGAGGATTTTGATCTAAATCTATCCACCCAATAACATACGCAACATTTCCTTCCTCCCTAATAGCTTTACTCATTTCTGGCACTCCCTTGATTTTCCCTCAACCATTCAACGATTACTGCTACCGAGAAATTTATTTCATAGGCGCAATTCGAACATATCGCTCTAAAATAATAATCTTTTATGTGAAATCCATCAGAATAGAACGCAGGGTAGCGCCTTACAGGTAACAAGAATCTAGATCTAGTAGCCTGATTAGGCTCATCATCACCAAATCCGAAGGGAATACTTATTTTTTTGCTTTTGCATATGGGACAGACAACGGCCTCACTGACTCTATCAGAAAAAAAATCGGTCAGTGTTTCTGGCTTAATTATCTTTAATTCTGTAAACAATTCCTCTTCACTATCAAACAAAATCTTCATAACATCACCCAATGTTAAACATTTCTCACATTTAACCACTCAGTCAATGATAGGTGTTACTGGTTATTTGATCAGCACATCCAGAAAGTGTGAAGAGGGTTACAAAAATCACGTAAAGCCGCGCTAGGCGGCTATTAATAACTATTCATTCTTTCGCACTTACCTAACACTGCATTTATAGGGCTAAATGCGTCATCTGTGCTTAAAATTGCCATCATACCCAGCTTTTCACTGCCTATAAGGAATGCATAGTTACTATCGTTCACATACTCTTTATATTTCACGGAATTATTACTACTAGATTCAAGCTTAACCGTTGCGCCAAAGCTACCCCAAGATGGGGATGGCTTAGCACTCATCGGTATGTTTGGATGAAGATCCGTAACTAGATACTTTCCCTCTTCATCATGCTCGATTCTTAACATAGCTCGTGGGAAGTGACCGGATGGAAATCCTTTGAAATTGCTTAATACCCCACTTGGATAAATACCACAAAAATAGTTTCCATTACGAATATCGAGCTTGCCGTCATCGCCGGTATAAACTCCGTTATCAGCAACAGCCCCCATTGATACAACTAAGGTGGCTACAAAAACAATCTTCCTCAGCATTTACTACCTCTTACATTGATCAACTTGGCTTAAGTATAATAGCTATGGTTAAATAGGATGAGGGGAAAGCTCCGTGATAGAGCCGTTACCTGCTAATGCTTGCATGATCACCAATCAAGACTCTTACCTAGACCGAATCTTTTGTTCAATTCGACTTTGTATTGCTCAAAGAAGTTTTTCATTTTTTCTTTTCGTTCGTCTATTGATGCTTTTGTTACCCCGTGCTTCATTAGCATTTTAATAACTTTCTTTTTTTCGTCCTCGGTGATGTCATCTTTATTCATGCGTTCAAATATTGATGCCAGCTCTTTGCACGATGTAAGCGTATTGCACTCTTTACCCAAAATATCTTCATTTGGTACATAGAAAAGATAGGTAACTCCCTCAATTTCTTTTTTCGTCTTAGCATTGCTACTAAACTGTGAATGAATATAGCTCTCTGTTGATACACATTTATCAAGAACGGGACTATCCATAACAAAACCCCGACCTCTACATACCATATCCAAGGAAGAACCGGGAACTAGGTTCAGTACATATGGATCATTTTTATCAACGTTAAGCATTGCACCACCAAGAAAATAATTAGGATTTACGGTCTTAACTACAGCGTTACCCATAAAATTCTCAGTCACGCTTTCGACCGTGCCAAGAATTCTATTTTTCTTACCTTTATACTTGTTGCTTGCGACTAATTCATTGCGCTTATAATCACGATACATTTCTTCTGCTGAGTATGGACCGTATGTATCCTCAAGCGCTAACACCTTCTTGCCGTCTTTTACAGACTCAAGTTCATCTTTAATGAAAAAGTCAGTTAATACTTTATTAAAATTATTGAAAGCAACTTTATCCTGAGGATCGGGAAGACCAGCAGAGTTAGCGACAGCAGATACTAAAAATAAGACAGCAGCAAATTTCCTTAGCATTCATCACCCCATGTAATGATTAATTTGCTCCAAGTATAACCATCACGCTCAAATAAAACACAGTGAAAACAAATTAGTGTTATGCTGTACACATAGATCAGCCACTTTGAGGTGCAATGCAATGAGACTAATAAAAGCCGCACTCCTTATGATTGCCACTGTAATAGCGTTACCTTCTGTAGCAGCAGAAAACAAAAAGTATGAATCGATGGTTGATGCAGGTAAGGATTACTACATGGATATTCGTAATGGTGAAATATATGGCATTTACTACGCCCCTAAATCTAAACCAAGTGATGCTTTAGGTCATTGGTTTAATTGCTCTGATCCAGTGATAGATCGCGTTACCGTTATCTCTACCTCACCAGATGAAAGAACTATAGAAACTTTTAAAGTAAAAGATAGTGATGGTAACTATGAAACATATGATATCTCACCAATTTATAAAGATATTCCGAACGTTGCACGCGGTTATATACGATATTTAATCAAGCAAGACGCTAAAATTAAACTCACTTCTCGCATATGTGGTAGCGGTGGTTTCCCTACCTTTGTATCCGCTGAGCCTATTAAACAGTCTTAACCTAAGCGGGAATTCCCGCTTAGTCCTGTAATTTATCCCATTGACGGTATTATCTGAGATAGATGTAATCTCGTAGCTTCTCCTGCGTCTGCTATATTGCCTGTCACGGTGCTGGCTGTCGTAGTTACGTTAATGCCGCCGTTTATATCTACTTTGACATTATTAGTTGCACCAGCCATAGGCATGTTACGTATCCTGTCGGTTTGAGCAAGGAACTCAAATGGTGCGTTTATGTCCATATTGGGTACAAGTGGTTGATTCACCCTTGCTTGAAAATCAGAAATTGACTGTGCAATTCCCTGAGCTTTCCGGTTCTTTTGTTCCTCAGTCATGTTCTTTTTGACTTTTGGGATGTAGTCGCGTGTTTCTTTTGGCATTTTATCCATGCCAAACTCACTCATATTGCCAGTGCCCCAATTATACCCGGCTAACGTTTCATCTAACTTGCCACCAAACTGCCTAGATAAATTACCCAGCATTTTAGCTGCTGCATCGGCTGATTTATACCAATCGAAAACATCATTACCTTTAAGCCCGTAAGCCTTGGCTGTTGGTGGCATAAATTGAAACGGCCCTTTTGCACCAGCTTCAGAAACAGAATACCTTTTACCCGCCGATTCGGTCATAGCAACCCCATACAGCAAACCTGGCTCCAAGCCCTCTCTCTTCTCAAGCTCCATAAAATACCCTCTCATGGAATCAAGGGCAGCCTGACCTTGAAGCTCATTTGCATTGCCTTTCTTGGCGTTAGGTAAAGCTTTA
>NZ_NKHQ01000011.1:0-144295 GCF_014467265.1 Xenorhabdus sp. TS4
CGAATTGCTAGAAAACTTCTTTCTCACACGTTGGGTATTTTTGCCAATTTTAAACAAGGTAAAAGTCAACGCGACTGGCTTCAACAAGCCAACGTTATAAGATGTTAAAGTCGAGCATCGCGTAAAATTAAGTTTTGCGACGTTTCTTTATAAAAGCAAAGATGAAAAACAGGACGCTCGTACCCCATATTGGTAAATTCCCGAAGCGAAAATAAGGGGTTATTCCTGTGGCTGGCGTTACTTTGGCTTCCAATACCTGCCGGGTAAATTGTGGAAGTTCAACCTGAATGGAGCCGTCCGGATTGATTACTGCTGTAACACCATTATTCGTTCCTCTTAGCAGAGGACGGCCTAGTTCAAGAGCGCGCATCCGTGCCATTTGGAAATGCTGCCAAGGGCCAATGGAACGTCCAAACCAGGCATCATTAGAAACGGTCAGGAGGAACTCTGTGTCAGGTTTGAAATTATCACGTACCTGTTCACCTAAAATAATTTCATAGCAGATAGCAGCAGTAATATTGTGTCCGGCAACAGAAAGTTGGGGTTGGATGTAATTACCTTGGCTAAAAGAAGACATTGGCAAATTGAATAAAGGTGCTAGTGGCCGCAGGATTGATGCCAATGGCACAAATTCCCCAAATGGTACCAGGTGATGTTTGTCGTAACGGGTTAGTGCTGGGTACTGGTAAGGTATTTTATCCCCCAATACGATAATGCTGTTATAAAATTTATAACCTTCCAACGTCGGTCGGGCGTCCACAATGCCAGTGATCAAACTGGTATTGTGTTTCCTCAACACGCTATCCAATTTAGTCAGGAAATCACTTTGGTTATATTCATAATCAGGAATGGCAGATTCTGGCCAAATGATGATTGGTACTTGACCAATGAAAGGACGGCTGTTATCCAAATAAATATCTAATGTTTTTCCAAGAACAGCGGGATCCCACTTTATGGCCTGAGGAATATTACCTTGAATCAAAGCAATATTAGTGGTTTTTTCTGGTTGTAGGGTGTACCACTGGTAGTGATTCATTGGCCACGGTAACAGCAGCAGGATAATGGCGAAGATAGTCGCGGAAATTTTTTTCTGGGTGACAGCAAAAACCAGTAGTCCGCTGATCATCATCAGCAAGAAAGTAATACCTTCCACCCCCAGAATAGGCGCAATAGCTTTCATCGGACCATCAATTTGGCTGTAACCAAATTGCAACCACGGAAACCCAGATAACACCCAGCCACGCAAGAATTCTGTCAACTGCCATAGCGCAGGGCTGGCTATAACCAGCCTGATGCTATTAGAAGCTGGAAAAAAGCGGTTCAATAAACCAGTAAACAGAGCGGGATAAAGGGCAAGATAGGCAGATAGCAGGATCACTAAAAAGATATTGATAGCGGTTGGCATACCACCAAAGTCGGCGATACTGACATAAACCCAGTTTGCGCCACTACCAAATAAACCAAGGCCCCAGCATAAACCAATAAAGCAAGCTTGGCGGGTTGTTCTGTTCAAAGAAAGGATTTGCAGGCCGAAGAGGGAAACAAGTGCAGCAGGCCAGAAATCAAAAGGTGAAAAAGCCAGCGTTCCACTGGCTCCGAAGAAAAGTGCCAGCGCAGCACGTAGCCGCTGGCAGCTGATTAATGAGGCTTTGTTCATCCAGATCCTATTTATTGTTTATCAAGGCTAGGAACGCCAGCATCATCCGGTATTTTTACATGAACCTGAATGATTTTACGGCTATCAGACATTGCCACTTTGAAAAGGTAGCCATCAATGGTGATGGATTCCCCACGTGAAGGCAGATGCCCAAATGCCTGCATGACTAGCCCACCAATAGTATCAACCTCTTCATCGCTGAAATTGGTGCCAAAAACGTCATTAAAATCCTCAATTTGAGTCAATGCCCGCACTGAATAGGAGTGGCGACTTAAAGCACGAATATCGTTATCTTCATCATCATCGTATTCGTCCTCTATTTCACCCACAATCAGTTCAAGAATATCCTCAATTGTGACCAGCCCCGAAACGCCGCCAAATTCATCGATCACAATCGCCATATGGTAGCGTTGGGAACGGAATTCTTTCAGCAGGCGGTCAACACGTTTACTTTCCGGCACGACAACAGCCTGACGAAGTACTTTATCAATGCTGAAAGGTTCTGCATTTGTACGCATGAAGGGTAGCAGATCTTTCGCCATTAATATGCCTTCAATGTGATCTTTGTCTTCGCTGATCACTGGAAAGCGTGAGTGGGCCGAGTCAATAATAACATCCAGACATTCGTCCAGAGATTGGTTGCGTTTTAAGGTAACGATCTGTGAGCGTGGGATCATAATGTCACGCACGCGTTGATCAGCAATATCCATGACACCTTCGAGCATCTCGCGGGTATCGGGATCGATTAGGTCGTTCTGCTCCGAATCACGGATCAGTTCAACCAAATCATCACGGTTTTTCGGTTCACCGTGAAAAAGCTGATTAAGAAGCGCAAAAAAGCCTTTCTTAGGGCCAGGGTTATCGTTACTTGAAGGATGGTCGTCGCTCATGGCGTTTTAATGAAAATTCCCCATATAAAATCGTAGACTATTATGTTTAACATAAAAATGTTGACAATGGTTATTCTTTTTCCGCGAGATAGGGATCAGCATAACCCATTTTTTTTAGGATCTCTGTTTCCAGAGCTTCCATTTCTTCCGCTTCATCGTCTTCAATATGATCATATCCCAGAAGATGAAGGCAGCCGTGAACCACCATATGTGCCCAGTGTTCTTCGACCGTTTTTTGTTGCTCATCTGCCTCTTTTTCAACAACTTGACGACAGATAATTAAATCACCGAGTAAGGGTAATTCAACTTCAGGTGGTGCTTCAAATGGGAAAGATAACACATTAGTTGGTTTATCTTTCCCACGATAAGTGAGGTTTAAATCGTGGCTTTCTGCCTCATCGACCAAGCGAATAGTCACTTCACTTTCGGCCTGAAATTGTGGCAAAACACCTTCCAGCCAGTGCTGGAAAAGCGCTTCCTTGGGAAGCCCTTCAGGGTTTTCACATGCAATTTGCAAATCTAATATGACTGAACTCATTGTGCTTCCTGTCTGCGTTTCTCATTGAGCGCTTTTTTACGTTCCTGTTCCGTCGCTTCCCATGCTTCATAAGCAATAACAACTTTTGCCACCACCGGATGGCGAACAACATCTTCACTATGTAAGAAGTTAAAACTCAGTTCATCAACATTAGATAAAACTTCTATTGCGTGACTCAGTCCTGATTTTTGGCCCCTTGGCAGGTCAATTTGGGTTACATCACCGGTAATGACTGCCTTAGAATTAAAACCAATACGGGTCAGGAACATTTTCATCTGTTCAATGGTCGTATTCTGGCTTTCGTCGAGAATAATAAAGGCATCATTAAGGGTACGTCCACGCATATAAGCCAATGGCGCCACTTCAATAACATTTCTTTCGATAAGCTTCTCAACTTTTTCAAATCCCATCATCTCAAACAGGGCATCGTAAAGCGGACGCAGATAAGGGTCGACTTTCTGGCTGAGATCACCAGGCAGGAAACCCAGTTTTTCTCCGGCTTCAACCGCAGGGCGGGTTAGCAGGATACGGCGGACTTCCTGACGTTCCAGTGCATCCACCGCCGCGGCGACAGCCAAATAAGTTTTTCCTGTACCCGCAGGCCCAACCCCGAACGTGATATCGTGATCAAGGATGTTAGCAATATATTGTGCCTGATTGGGCGTGCGGGGCTTTACAACACCCCGTTTGGTTTTGATATTGACGGCCTTGCCGTATTCAGGAACGCTTTCTGCTGCTTGTTCCAGTACCCGGCTTTCGGTAATCGCGAGATGAACCTGTTCAGGCTCAAGATCCGGTATCATGCCGCGTATCGGAGCGGTTTCGACATAAAGGTGACGCAGGATCCCCGCAGCCGCGCTAACACACAATGGTTTACCTGCCAGTTTGAAACGGTTATCGCGGCGATTGATTTCAATCCCCAAACGACGCTCAAGTTGTTTCAGATTATCATCAAGTGGTCCACACAGGCTCATCAAACGTTGATTGTCTGCGGGTTCCAGAAAGATTTCTTGGGTTGCTACTTGTGAGTTTATTTGTGTCACTGATTATCTCTATGTTAGGGCCTATTAAGGCTGATAAAAGCTAACGCCGAGTTCATCTTCTTTGCGAGTACGGGCAATGACTGATTCAGGTGACTCATGGATACGCAGATCCATCTCATCTTCAGTACGAATGACTTTACCACGCAGGGAGTTGGCGTATACGTCAACAATTTCGACATCAACAAATTTACCAATCATGTCAGGTGTTCCCTCAAAGTTAACCACGCGGTTATTTTCGGTACGGCCAGAGAGTTCCATGATATTTTTGCGTGATGGGCCTTCAACCAGAATGCGCTGTGTGCTGCCAAGCATTGCGCGGCTGTAGCTCATGGCTTGTTGGTTAATGCGCTGTTGGAGCAGGTACAAGCGCTGTTTCTTTTCTTCTTCACTGACGTCATCTGGCAAATCGGCGGCGGGTGTTCCTGGACGCGCTGAATAGATGAAGCTGAAACTCATATCGAAGTTAACATCGGCAATCAGTTTCATGGTTTTTTCAAAATCATCCTGTGTTTCACCTGGGAAACCAATGATGAAGTCAGAACTGATCAGGATGTCAGGGCGTGCCTTACGCAAACGGCGAATAATGCCTTTATATTCTAGTGCCGTATGGGCGCGCTTCATCAGGGTAAGGATGCGATCAGAACCACTCTGGACTGGCAGATGGAGGAAACTCACTAACTCAGGGGTATCTTCGTAGACGGCAATAATGTCGTCAGTAAACTCAATTGGGTGGCTGGTGGTGAAGCGAATACGGTCGATACCATCAATAGCCGCAACCAGACGCAACAGTTCTGCAAATGTGCAGATACCGCCATCAAACGTAGCACCACGATAGGCATTAACGTTTTGACCGAGCAGATTAACTTCACGTACACCTTGCGCAGCAAGTTGTGCAATTTCGAATAAAATATCATCACAAGGACGGCTGACTTCTTCTCCGCGAGTGTAAGGTACAACGCAGAATGTGCAGTACTTATTGCAGCCTTCCATGATGGAAACGAATGCTGTTGGGCCATCGGCACGAGGCTCTGGCAGCCGGTCAAACTTTTCAATTTCAGGGAAACTGATGTCAACAACCGGGCTGCGGGTGCCTTTGACATGATTAATCATCTCAGGCAGGCGGTGCAGGGTTTGTGGCCCGAAAATAATATCGACGCTAGGTGAGCGCTGGCGAATGTAATCCCCTTCCTGGGAAGCGACACAACCACCCACACCGATAATGATTTCAGGGTTTTTATCTTTCAGGCCTTTCCAGCGGCCAAGTTGATGAAAGACTTTTTCCTGAGCCTTTTCACGGATTGAACAAGTATTTAGGAGTAAGATATCTGCTTCTTCGGCGACATCGGTTAACTGATAACCGTGAGTGGTTTCCAGCAAATCGGCCATTTTGGATGAATCGTATTCGTTCATCTGACAGCCCCAGGTTTTGATATACAGTTTTTTTATCGTCGACATTTTGTGTATCCGGTGTTTCCAGTGGAATGATGCTTCAACACTGAAAAGCGCAATATATTGCACGCAGTGTATTTAGCATAATATTGCTGGCTATTGTAGTCATTTGAGGCACCAGTGACCAGACTGTAACAGCGGATATTCACAGTCGGAAAGGGAAAATTCCGGTAGACTATTTTAATCAATAAGTTAATGACGTGATGAATATGAATAATCCACAACAAAAATTCGATATCGTTGTCGTTGGCGCAGGTATGATTGGCGCTGCAACAGCATTGGGATTGGCGCAGGAAGGTTGGCGTGTTGCATTATTGGAGCACCAGCCTCCCGCATCTTATGATGCAGATAGTGAACCTGATGTTCGTATATCTGCGATCAGCTGTGCTTCAGTGGGTTTATTGAAACAATTGGGAGCATGGGAAAATGTACTGCGAATGCGCAGTGCCCCTTATCGAAAGTTGGAAACATGGGAGCAAAATGATTCGAACGTCATTTTCGACGCTGAAAGTTTGGGGCTGCCAGAGTTAGGGCATATGGTTGAAAATCGTGTCTTGCAACTGGCATTGTGGCAGGAATTTGAACGTTATCCAAACCTGACATTGATTTGTCCCACTGTTTTGCAATCTATGCAGCGTCAGCATGAAAATAAAACGTGGCTGGTGACATTGGCAGATGGCACGGAAATTGACACACGTCTGATTATTGGTGCAGATGGTGCCCGTTCTCAAGTCCGTCAATTGGCGGGTATTGGCAGTAACGGGTGGCAATATCGCCAGTCATGTATGTTGATAACTGTCAAGACTGACCAGCCCCAACAAGATACAACATGGCAACAATTTTTTCCTTCTGGTCCCAGGGCTTTCTTGCCGTTGTTTGATCAATGGGCCTCGTTGGTTTGGTATGATTCTCCTGCCCGTATTCGTCAATTGCAGTCAATGACGATGGCACAACTTGAGCGAGAAATTTTTCAGGCATTTCCCACTCGCTTGGGTAAAGCCACCCCGATTGCTGCGGGTTCATTTCCTCTGACTCGTCATCATGCCAGCCATTACGTACAAGAAGGGTTGGTTTTGCTGGGAGATGCGGCTCATACCATTAACCCGTTGGCAGGGCAGGGAGTGAATTTAGGTTATCGGGATGTTGATGTGTTACTCAAGGTGCTGATTAATGCTAAAGAATTGTTGGAAGAGTGGGATTCTTTGGCAGTCTTGATGCGTTATCAGCGTCGCAGAATGCCGGATAATTTAGTGATGCAGGCGGGAATGGATTTTTTCCATACTACATTCAGTCATGATTTACCGGGGTTAAAAACGGTACGAAATCTGGCATTAATGGCAGCGCAACGTTCAGGAGTCATGAAAAATCTTGCGCTGAAATATGCCTTGGGACTGTGATGGATATTATCTCCTATTAGCCCCTTATGGGGCTAATTTAGTTGGTTTTATAAGAATATCAGCGGGTATTCCGAGCATACAGTGCAAATTCCGGATCATAGGTAGCGAGTAAGCGTGTTATTGTTATCCAACAGTGTTGTTGAATTGGTGAAGTAGGTAACTGAATACTTATTTATTTGGTAATCGCTGAAGTGGCTTTTATGGGAGATTTTGACGGTTGGAAAACAAAAAAACCACCTTTATTGGTGGCCTCTGCATTAAAGAATATTTTTACTGTTTATTCTTTTTCAATTTGTTACATGTTGTAACTCATTAAAAATATTGGCTGGGGTACCAGGATTCGAACCTGGGAATGCCGGAATCAGAATCCGGTGCCTTACCGCTTGGCGATACCCCAACTTAATTTTTAAATGGTGGCTACGACGGGAATCGAACCTGTGACCCCAGCATTATGAGTGCTGTGCTCTAACCAGCTGAGCTACGTAGCCATTTACGTTAAACGTAATGTTTGTGATAAATCCCAGTGATATGGCTGGGGTACCTGGATTCGAACCAGGGTATGCCAGGATCAAAACCTGGTGCCTTACCGCTTGGCGATACCCCACCTGAGACTTATCAATGCAGCCTTTGTTATCCCCAGAATGTGCAATTAACCTTATATCGTTTTAACTCATTGTTCCAGTTAAATGGCTGGGGTACCTGGATTCGAACCAGGGTATGCCAGGATCAAAACCTGGTGCCTTACCGCTTGGCGATACCCCACCTGAAACAACACATTAAAACTTAAAATCGTTACTAAAACACATCGTAAGTACAACCCGATGAAGAAAATGGTGCGGGAGGCGAGACTTGAACTCGCACACCTTGCGGCGCCAGAACCTAAATCTGGTGCGTCTACCAATTTCGCCACTCCCGCAAAGATGGTGGCTACGACGGGAATCGAACCTGTGACCCCAGCATTATGAGTGCTGTGCTCTAACCAGCTGAGCTACGTAGCCATCTTTTTTCGCTTTGCCTTCATCGGCGGTGCGGGGCGCATTATGCGTATATCAGACAGATGCGTCAACTGCTTTTTTAAAGAAATATGCGCAAAATCGTTTGTTTGTTTGTCTTGTAAGCGTTTTGTCGACAAAGTCAGCTAAAACGGTGGAAATTATCCTCCAAGAAGATGTTGTAACAGTACGCCATTAAGCATTGCTCGTTTCGTTAATGCGAATGCCCCAATTGCTGAACAGTGATTTAGCTCAGAAACCACCACAGGGAGGTCTTCGCGGAATGCTTTTAATACTTGGGTATTGATGCTGCTTTTGATAGTCGGCAGCAATACCTGTTCTGCTTCAGTGATTTCTCCGGCAATCACCACCTTCTGAGGGTTAAATAGATTAATCGCGATTGAGATAGCCTTGCCAAGATAGAGTCCTACTTGTTTGATGACTTCTGTTGCAAGCAGATCGCCCGCGTTGGCTGCAAGGCAAATTGCATGGATATTGCAATTATCCAAGGCAAGCTGACTTGGAAACCCTTGGCGTAATTGTTGCTGTACCTTAGCTTCTATTGCTGAATTGGAAGCGATGGTCTCCAGACAACCAAAATTACCACAATGGCAACGTTCACCCAGAGGATCGATTTGGATATGGCCAATTTCACCCAGGTTACCGCGTTTGTTGAGCAAAATATTATTGTTAACAATGACACCAGCCCCTGTGCCGCGATGAATGCGTACCAGAATGGAATCTTCACAATCGTGTGTTGCCCCGAAATAATTTTCTGCTAATGCAAGGCTGCGAATATCATGACCAATAAAGCAGAAGGTATTGAAATGCTCTTTGAGGATCTTAACCAGAGGCCAGTTATCTACCTTAATGTGTGGCATATAGCGGATAATACCTTGCTCAGGATCAACCAGTCCGGGAAGAATAACTGAAATTGCGATCAATTCACGGAACCGACGTTGGTTTTTGTCGATGAAACTTTCAATGGCGTAAATAATCCGTCTCTCGACTTCCTGCTGACTATTTTCCCGCACAGGGTAATGTGCTTCCACTAACATCTTGCCGCTCATATCGAACAGCGCCACGGTTGCATCATGGCGCCCAAGCCGGACTCCGATCGTATGAAAATGGCGCGTTTCGGTAATAATGGAGATTGCGCGTCTTCCGCCGGTGGAAGCCTGATGTTCGACTTCTTTTATCAGGCCACGCTCCAATAACTGACGAGTAATTTTAGTTACGCTGGCAGGAGCCAGTTGGCTCTCTTCTGCAATTTGGATGCGTGATATTGGCCCATGCTGATCAATCAGCCGATAGACTACAGCACTATTTAGCTGTTTGACGAGATCAATATTACCAATTTGCTTCTGTGCGTTCTCATTACTCATTAGTCTTTATACTCACGGTAGTTTGATTTCATTTCCATTAACAATGGTTTTGCAGATTTTGAAATCGTGAGTAAATGCGGTCAGGTTCGCTACTTTGCCGGATTCAATCGTACCGAGGTGTTTATCAATACCGATTGCCCTGGCTGGGTAAAGTGTCACCATTCGCAACGTTTCATCCAAAGCAATACCAACATGCTCCACACTATTTTTAACACAATCAATCATTGTGATTGATGAGCCGCTCAGTGTTCCATTTTCATCAACACATAAGCCATTTCGATAATATATTGTTTTATTGGCAAAGGTAAATTGTTCTATGGCATCGGGAGCAAGCCCTGCAGGAAGGATGGCATCCGTTACCAGGATAAGCTTTTCGTTTTTTAATCTCTTGGAATTGCGGACATTTGGCCATGATACATGCATTCCATCACAGATAATGCCGGCATAGACTTCTGGGGAATCATAAATGGCACTCACCAACCCAGGCTGACGGCCAGAAATCGCAGGCATGGCATTATATAAATGGGTAGAGAAAGTAATGCCATGTCGGAAGCCATGACGAGCTTCTTCATAAGTCGCATTAGAATGGCCAGCAGAAACAGTCATGCCAGCTTCGGCGAATTGCTGAATATATTTGCTTTCTACCATTTCAGGAGCGAGAGTGATCTTGGTAATAACATCAGCATTCTGGCATAGGTAATTAACCATTTCAGGGGTCGGCTTGCGGATATAAGCTGTATTATGAGTTCCTTTTTTTATTGGATTGATATAAGGCCCTTCCAGATGCAGCCCTAATGCCTGATTAGGATTTTTTTGCAGATAAGCGCGCATTACTTCAATGGCTTTTATCATTAATTCATCAGGACTGGTGATGAGGGTAGGCAAGAAACTGGTACAACCGTAGAGCTGGTTGGTTTTCTGCATGGTATGCAGAGTCTCTTCTGAAATATCTTCCAACTGTTCATTAAACTGGACTCCCCCACAACCATTCAGTTGTAGGTCAATAAATCCTGGTGCGAGATTTGCGCCATGTAAATCGTGTTTTTCAATCTCTTCTGGCAGCTCGTTTACCGGACAGACTTGTTTAATCAAACCATCTGCAATAATGACTGCATGGTTATCGAGCCTGTCATATCCAGTATAAATAATGCCATTGGTTAATGCGTACATTGATATCTTAACTCCTGAATCAGTTTAGCTGGCGAATTCATTAACGATATCGGCCTCTAACTGGTGAAAATACTTCACTGTCTTTACTTTCAGTTCCATAGTGGCGGGTTCATCACAAGCAATAAGTGATTTTGGATGCATCTGGAGACAACTGATTGTCCACATATGGTTGATATTCCCTTCTACTGCGGCTTGCAGGGCTTGCGCTTTATTCATACCGGTTGCCAAAATCATAATTTCTTCAGCATCCATTAAAGTACCCACACCAACAGTTAATGCATATTTGGGGACTTGTTCCACATCATTATTAAAAAAACGGGAATTGGCAGTCCGCGTTTCAATGGTCAGTGTTTTAATTCGTGTGCGTGAAGAAAGAGAAGATGCCGGTTCATTAAAGGCAATATGCCCATCATTACCAACACCCCCCATAAATAAATGTATCTTGCCATAGGCTTTAATTTTATTTTCGTAACGTTGGCACTCAATATCAATATCTTTCGCATTTCCATTTAACAAATTGATGTTCTCTTTTGGAATATCAATGTGATTAAAGAAATTGTGGTACATGAATGAGTGGTAGCTTTGAGGATGATCTTCCGGCAGGCCAACGTATTCATCCATATTAAATGTCACAACATGCTTGAAGCTCACTTTTCCAGCTTGATACAGGGAAATAAGTTCCTTGTAGGTTGTCAGCGGTGTGCTGCCTGTGGGAAGCCCAAGCACGAAAGGGCGTTCTGCCGTGGGATTGAACTCTTTAATCCTACTTACAATATAGTGAGCAGACCATCGGCCAACATCACTTGCCGTAGTTAGGGGGATTAGCCTCATGATTACCTCTTAAAAAACATTCAATAAGTTAATGAAGATAAGTTGTGCACGATATTCGTGATATTTGAGATATTTTAAATCTTAAAATAAGATCGGCAATATGGCTAGTTTTTGTCACTAACAGGTCATATTGTGACTTTTTATTAGCATTTTTAAAAGATGTTTTTTTGTATTATTAAATAAGTTTTTTGGTGTATTTTTCTTTTAAAACAGACATATGGACTGTGCTCGCTATGATAAAAAGGAACATTATCACGTTCCTTTTTATCCCTATAAGTATAAATTATTCAGTTTTATTAGAGTGACTTAATTTCAACTGAACTTTTACCTGTTCAGCGATGCTTTCGGCTTGTGGCCCGAGGACAACCTGAATACTTTGCTTACCTATTTTTAAGACTCCCTTAGCCCCTAATTTCTTCAATTGAGCCTCATCTAACTGGGTGTTGTCTTCTACAGTTAAACGCAGTCGAGTGATACAGGCATCAACAGTACGAATATTGTCAGGCCCGCCGAGCGCACTGATATAGTGTGAGATAGCCTCTTTATCTTGAGATGCCGAAGTTGCTTTATCAGAGTTTTCCTGTTCTCTGCCTATCGTATTCAGATTGAAAATGCGGATCATTAAGGTAAAGACAACGAAATAGATAACAAAGAACAGGATGATAAGTGGGATTAATATCCATGGTTTTGTTGCTAACCCCCAATTTAAGCCAAAATCAATAAGGCCAGCAGAGAAGCCAAAACCGTGCAAGACACCTAAAGAGTTTGCAATTACCATGCTAACGCCCGCAAGAATTGCATGTAACACATATAATATGGGAGCTAAAAACAAGAATGAAAACTCTATTGGTTCAGTGATCCCCGTCAGGAATGATGTTAAGGCGACAGAAAATAACATCCCACCAATTTGAGGACGACGTGATTTTGGTGCAGCCAAATACATGGCTAAAGCAGCACCAGGTAATCCGCCCATAAATATTGGATAGGCCCAGGCCATATAAACCCCGGCATTGGGATCACCAGCAAAGAAGCGATTGAGATCACCACGAGTAAGGTCACTCGCTACTTGAGTAATATTTGAACCTTCTATTCCTGGTATCGCTGCTCCAATAGTGAGCGAGTGTGCTACATCAGGCGCCAAACAGATGTTATGCATTGCTCCAGCCAGATCGTAAGTAATTTTTATACAGTCACCTAAGCTGAACCAGAAAACGGAATGCAGGATATAGTGTAGGCCAAACGGAATTAAGGCACGGTTAAGAACGCCATAGGCAAACCATCCCGCCATACCACTTTTTGAAACTAAAAGGCTAAAATGATCAATGCCATGTTGTACATATGGCCAGATATGCCCGCAAATCCATGCAAGGAAAAGGCAAATAATTCCGGTTATAATGGGGACTAAACGTTTACCAGCGAAAAATGCTAAAAACTCGGGTAATTGGGTTTCAGAAAAACGGTTATAACAGTGGCCAGCAACAATTCCTGAAATAATACCGGCAAAAAACGACATATTGATTTTAGGATCAATAACAGTGGTTGCTTTTGTCAGAATAAAAAAGCCAACGACGCCAGCGAGCGCTGCCGCTCCACTATTATCTTTCGCCAGACCAACAGAGATTCCTAGTGCAAATAGTAAAGGCAAATTTTCGAAAATTCCGCCACCTGCACTGGCAATAAAAGCGATATTAAATACATCCGGTTGACCAAGCCGCAGTAGTAACGCAGCGACAGGAAGTGAAGCGATGGGGAGCATGAGTGCTTTTCCCAATCGCTGTAAGTAACTGAATATGCTCATGATGCTCACCTGTTGTAGTAAATATTATTGGAGACGTTTCACTATTAACAAGACTTATTTTTAAATGAAAAATAAGAAAAAGCTATAGATAAGTAAGTAATTGTGATCGTTGTAACGATCTTGATGAAAATTAAAATGAGCACTTGGTGTGCTCATTTACTTGAGACTGTTAATCTTTATGATTATAAATAATGTTTAGATAACGTATGATAATGGATGATTGCAACTTATTGAAATTTCCTCATAAAATCTATTAACACTTTCTTCAAAAATATCTTTTGATAGTAAAGGATTGATATTTTTTTGTTGTATATCGAATGCGAATAATTTTTTATTATATATGGAAATTATTTTTTTCGTCAGTGAGATGATGTCGTATTCAAACTTATCTTCTGAAGAGAAATAAGTTGATGCTTCCACACAGCTTAAGTTAGGAACTATCGTATAGATCCCATTTAATGCTGCCTCTAAAGGAGTAATACCCAGTGTTTCGTAGCGTGATGTGCATACAAAAATAGCCTTTTTCTTTACTGCATTAAAAACACTAAATAGTTCTTTATGTGGTAGTTTATGTGAAATTAAAAAATATTTTCTATATTCTATGGGGATCATGGAGTAGAGCATATCTCTTCTGAAAGTATATTTTTCTTCATCACCTAAAATTAATGTTCTTGTTGGAATGCCTTTTTTTAATAAGCTAACGGATGAGTTAATTAATAATTCTATATTTTTAAAATAATCTAGCCTGGCAACAGCAGTGAATAATAAAAATTCGTTCTTATCCATTTTTAGGAAATGACTTATGTCAGGATTTAATGATTTTAATTCGTAATTTTCGTGGAGAAACATGGGGGGGTTAATTTGTTTTATTTTTTCTCGGTGAACTCTTTTGCTTATTAAGTAATCCCCTTGTAGTTTTGAATGTTGTATAACATAATATCCTTTATCAATTAAGGTATTAATACCTATGGATTGTTGTTTATAGAGATGAAGAGCTTTATCTTTATTTTCAAATGATTGACAAGCTTCCTCTTGTGAATAGTGTCTCTGAAAATCTTCAACAAAAGGTCCATGATGTGTTACACCACATGGAAAGTTTGATGGATGATAACAGAGAAGCGTATCGGTTTGATAATAAGCAAAAATATTGGATTCTTGCTGATTGTTTATAGAAAGAAAGAGTAAACCTTTAGTTAAGGTTTGCTTGATATCCTCTGAATTCATCGAGAAATTGAAGAAAATTTTTATATATTTTATTCCATCTATCTTTGATTGTTCAATTTTGGGCGCTAATAGAGATTCGTCTCTTTTATAGAGAATAAATCCAGCAAAAATTTGTTGCTTAATAAAATAGTCAACCATTTTTAATGTAAATGATGTGGCACCTACCTTAAATCCATCTGTATAGTGATTTGATATATATTTTTCATTAATGACTATCGCTATAATCATCTTTTTATTGCTTGATGATAGATCGTTCATTTTCATTCTCTATTGATATATAGATAGCTTTTAGTATTGAAGTAATGGTAATAAAAAAGGTGAAATTTCCAGTTATGTGGATATACTGGAAGGTATGATAATTAAGTAACTGTTCACTTATTTTCTGAAGATTATGTGTCTGGCGAATCAATGCCTTTAAGATATACTCATATAGCCAGAAAAATTAAATTATATTATATATAAAACGTATATCGTATTTTGCCAGTGACTTATTTTTCAGGGAATGAGTTATTGTTGATTCTTTGTTAACTGATTTCTTTAATCGGCTAAGATAAGAGCTGTTCTCCCGCTTTTCCGCACTAACTTTACCCATTCGGCCATTTCCCACGAACAAAGTATTGTTTCTCGGTTCAGCTTATTAGATTATAGAGGGTTATGTTAAAGCGCTTTTTGCATTGAGGAAAAAAACGATGAGTGAGGCAGATGCCCGCCCGACAAACTTTATTCGTCAGATTATTGACGAAGATCTGGCAACAGGTAAACATACATCCGTACATACCCGTTTCCCACCTGAACCCAACGGTTATCTGCATATCGGCCATGCCAAGTCGATCTGCCTGAATTTCGGCATCGCTCAAGACTATCAGGGACAATGCAACCTACGTTTTGACGATACAAACCCCGTCAAGGAAGATATCGAGTACGTTGAGTCGATTAAAACTGACGTTAAGTGGTTGGGATTCCAGTGGAGTGGGGATATTCGTTACTCTTCTGACTATTTTGATACCCTGTATCAATACGCCATTGAATTAATTAATAAAGGTCTGGCGTATGTGGATGAACTCTGTCCCGAAGAGATCCGTGAATATCGCGGTACTTTAAAAGAACCGGGCAAAAACAGCCCATATCGTGATCGCAGCGTAGAAGAAAACCTGGCCCTGTTTGAAAAAATGCGTGTCGGTGAATTTGCTGAAGGTAAAGCGTGTTTGCGTGCCAAAATTGATATGGCATCCCCGTTTATTGTTATGCGTGATCCGGTAATCTACCGTATCAAATTTGCAGAGCATCACCAGTCAGGGAATAAATGGTGCATCTATCCGATGTATGATTTCACGCACTGCATTTCCGATGCGCTGGAAGGGATCACCCATTCCATCTGTACACTGGAATTCCAGGATAACCGCCGTTTGTACGATTGGGTATTGGATAACATTACGATTGATTGCCATCCACGTCAGTACGAGTTTTCTCGCCTGAATCTGGAATATACGGTGATGTCCAAGCGTAAGCTTAACCAGTTGGTGACAGAAAAAATCGTTGATGGTTGGGATGACCCACGTATGCCGACTATCTCTGGATTACGTCGTCGGGGTTATACTGCCGCTGCTATCCGTGAGTTCTGCCGCCGCATTGGTGTGACGAAACAAGATAACAACGTTGAAATGGCGGCATTGGAATCCTGCATTCGTGATGACCTGAACGAAAATGCACCGCGGGCTATGGCGGTTCTTGATCCGGTGAAATTGGTGATTGAGAATATGCCAGAAGGTGAAGTTATTTTGACGATGCCTAATCACCCGAACAAGCCAGAAATGGGTAGCCGTGAAGTGCCGTTCAGCCGAGAGCTGTACATTGACCGTGCGGATTTTCGCGAAGAAGCAAACCGTCAATATAAGCGTCTGGTGCTGGGCAAAGAAGTGCGCTTGCGCAATGCTTATGTGATTAAAGCAGAACGAATTGAGAAAGACGCGGAAGGCAATATCACGACAATTTATTGCCAGTATGACGAGCAAACTCTGAACAAAGATCCAGCTGATGGTCGCAAGGTTAAGGGCGTCATTCATTGGGTAAGCGCTGCGCACGGTGTACCAGCGGAATTCTATCTGTATGACCGTCTGTTCAGCGTGGCAAACCCGGGGGCAGAAGATGATTTCTTGTCTACTATCAATCCAGAATCGTTGGTGATCCGTAAAGGTTTTGTAGAACCAGGGTTGGCAAATGCATTGCCGGAAACAACCTATCAGTTTGAGCGTGAAGGTTATTTCTGTGCTGATAGCCGCCTGTCAAGTGCTGAACATCTGAGCTTTAACCGCACGGTTGGCTTGCGCGATACTTGGGCAAAAATCTCACAAGAGTAATAATCTCATCCCATGCACAAAAAAGCGTGATTATTTTCACGCTTTTTTGTGCTTGATAACCTCGTAATGAAAATTAACTCCTTCCGCTAAGATTAAAAATTGCCTTATAGTCCCATATTGTATAGGGTTATTGCCTGACCAGATTTGTACACTATTTGCCCAAAAATTTACCCATCGAAAAAATAATAAGTTCGGACGAGGTAATTTATGAAACCCATTAAATTACGTACCTTGGCAGCATTTATCACGGCAGTTGGATTTATAGGCAGCGCTCATACAGAAATGACATCGGCAATGTTGCCGCAAAATCCAATGTCATCACAACAGATCGTGGATTTACTCAGTCAGTTGAAAGTCAATTTCAAAGTCATTGATAATCAAGCTGGTTCACATGGTACAGAGTGTGCCATTCTTGGCGCTGATTCGGCGGCCTGTAATCGGGTCAACATCATCTTGAGCAATGGTGATCAGGCAATCAATTCTTCTGATTGGGCACTCTATTTTCACAGTATTCGCCAAATACTGAAACTGGACAATGATCAATATAAAATCACCCATATTACGGGTGATTTACATAAACTGGAACCGACGAAAAAATTTACGGGTATCAAAGCCAATGAAAAAGTCGTGCTACCGATTATTGGTGAATATTGGCAGATTTACAGTACAGATTTTATGCCGCGTTGGTATGCAACTTCCGGTGATACCACGCCCAAGGTCTTGGTAAGTACCGATACTGAAAACATCAGCAAATTTTTATCTGATCTGGAAGGTGAACAGTGGAAACGGACCACAACGGATAACAATATCCTGATGACGCCTGAAAACCGCTTTGCAAAAAACCAACAGATAGCAACGATCAGTGAAGATAAACTGCGAGGGCAGATTATTCCGACACCGAGAGAACTTTCCATTTACTCCCAAGATGTGGATTTATCCCGTGGAGTGAAATTAGAGTTGGGCGGGTTGAGCGGCGAATCTATTAACGTGATTAGGGAACGTTTCAAAGCCCGTGATATTAGTTTAACGGATAACGGTTACCGAATAGCAACTCAAATCAACGCAAACCAATTTACTAAGCCTTGGCGAATAAAAGGTGCGTATTTATTGGAAATTACCACCAAAGGGACACAAATCATTGCGTTTGATCAATCTGGCGTATTCTATGGTCTACAATCGCTGTTTTCCTTACTTCCCGCCAATGGTATTCCAAAGATTGCGACACTGACGGCAAAAGATGCACCACGGTTTGAATATCGTGGCGTGTTCCTTGATGTTGGGCGAAATTTTCATAGCAAAGAAGCTGTCTTGCGTCTGCTTGATCAAATGTCCCGCCATAAACTGAACAAGTTCCATTTTCATTTGAGTGATGATGAAGGTTGGCGCTTAGAAATCCCTGGTTTACCGGAGTTGACTGAAATCAGCAGTCAACGTTGCCATGATTTGAGTGAGACTCAGTGTTTATTGCCGCAATTGGGATCAGGGCCAGAGAATAACAATATGGGAAGTGGCTATTTTAGCCGTCAGGATTATATTGATATTCTGAACTATGCCAAAGCTCGCCAGATAGAAGTGATCCCAGAAATTGATATACCCGCCCATGCTCGTGCCGCAGTGATGTCGATGGAAGCGCGTTATAAGCGGCTTATGGCGCAGGGCAAAGAGCAGGAAGCCAATGAATATCGTCTGCTTGATCCGACAGATACCTCGAATACAACCTCCGTGCAGTTCTATGATCGTCACAGTTATCTTAACCCGTGTATGAATTCTTCAAAACGGTTTATCGATAAAGTTATTAGCGAAGTTGTTGCCATGCATAAAGAAGCCGGTCTGCCGTTGAACACATGGCATTTTGGTGGGGATGAGGCGAAAAATATTCGTTTAGGAGCGGGATATCAGGATAAAAACGAACCGATTGTGCCAGGTAAGGGCATTATCAACCAGAAAATCGAAGACAAACCATGGGCAAAATCTCAGGCTTGTCAGAAGATGATAGCGCAAGGAGTCATCAAAGATGTTGATGAACTTGCCAGTTATTTTGCCATTGAAGTCAGCAAAATCGTCGATGCCCACGGTATCAGCACCATGCAGGCATGGCAGGATGGCCTGAAACATGCCAAATCGGCAAAAGATTTCGCCACTAAACATGTTGCGGTGAACTTCTGGGATACCCAGTATTGGGGAGGTTATGATTCTGTCAATGACTGGGCGAATAAGGGCTATCGGGTTGTTGTTTCCAGCCCTGATTATGTCTACCTGGATATGCCATATGAAGTCCATCCGAAAGAACGGGGCTACTATTGGGCAACTCGCTTTAATGATGAGGCAAAAATTTTCAGCTTTGCCCCGAACAATATGCCACAAAATGCTGAAACCTCGCTGGATCGTGATGGTAATCACTTTAATACTCATAGTAATAAACGCTGGCCGGGGGCTTATGGTATGTCGGGGCAATCATGGAGTGAAACCGTGCGTACCGATGAGCAAATGGAATATATGATCTATCCACGCTTACTGCCGCTGGCAGAACGGGCATGGCACCGAGCAGAGTGGGAACAAAATTATCAGCAGGGCAGGGAGTACAAAGGTGGAATCACGCATTATGTTGATACGACTCTCCTGCAACAAGATTGGGAACGCTTTGCCAATCTGATGGGGCAGCGTGAGCTAGCTAAGCTGGATAACGCCCAAATTTCGTATCGTTTGCCAGTACCGGGTGGCAGAATTGTTTCTGGAATACTGGAAGCTAATATCGCATTACCGGGAGTGGTTATCCAATACTCATTGGATAATGGAAAAACATGGCAGGATTACAATGACAGACAACGACCCCATGTCCGCGGCAATGTGAAAATTCGCTCTGTCAGTGCTGATGGAAAACGTTTTAGCCGCATAGATGAAGTTAAATTCTAACAATTGCGTTTGAAGCATGAGGGCAATAAATTGATAAAGCAACTTGCCGATTATCTTGAGAACTCATCGGCAGGTTGCTTATCAGATGAACAACTTATTTAGATGAACAAATAGCAAAAGCGGATTATTTCAATCACTTCATTATTGGCGCTTAGTTATCGTGCTTTCTCATCATGAAATGCGCTATCTTCACGGCAATCACCATCAGCACAGTGACCATATAAATAAAGACTGTGGTTTGAGAGCTTAATCCCATAGCGTTCAGCGATGTTTTTCTGACGCTCTTCAATGAACTCATCATTAAATTCAATGACCTTACCGCAGTCGAGACAAATCAGATGGTCATGGTGATGTTGCTGAGTAAGTTCAAAAACCGATTTACCGCCTTCAAAATTGTGGCGTGTGACAATGCCGGCATCATCGAACTGGTTCAACACGCGATAGACAGTGGCGAGGCCAATCTCTTCACCGATATCAATCAGTTTTTTGTAGAGATCCTCCGCACTGACATGATGGCATTCTGGGTCCTGTAGCACTTCCAGAATTTTCAGGCGTGGAAGTGTTACTTTAAGTCCAGCATTTTTCAATGCTTTATTGTTGTCGGTCATGCGGATTCAGTCCTGTAACTTGAGTTAAGTGAACTTGTGATACTTGGGGTATCGTGAGGGAATCATGATTCTGTTTCACGTTGCTGATTATAGGCATGGATATTAAAAATGAAAACCATGCCTATTTAGATATCATGACACATTATGCAAGAATAATCCTGCCTGAAAGGGCTTTTCTCTTCTTATTAAGCGTCTAGAATCTCTGACAGGCTCATTTCAACCTTGATCTGTTGCACCCAGGCTTCAACGCGCTCATCCGTCAATTCTGGTTGACGATCTTCATCAATGGCCAGGCCAATAAAGTGGTTATCGTCGGCCATGCCCTTAGAGGCTTCGAAATGATATCCTTCGGTTGGCCAGTGACCTACAATAATGGCGCCACGAGGTTCAATAATATCACGAATGGTGCCCATAGCATCACAGAAGTACTCTGCATAATCTTCCTGATCACCACAGCCGAACAAAGCAACCAGTTTTCCTTCGAAGTTGATTTCTTCCAGTGTTGGGAAGAAATCATCCCAGTCACACTGAGCTTCACCGTAATACCAGGTTGGGATGCCAAGCAGCAGGATATCGAAGGCTTCAATATCTTCTTTGCTGCTTTTGGCAATATCGTGGACTTCAGCAACATCAGCACCGCCCAATTTTTCTTGGATCATTTTGGCGATGTTCTCTGTGTTGCCTGTATCGCTGCCGAAGAATATACCTATTATTGCCATAAAATGGGTTAACCTCTTGTTTTATTTGTGTATTAAATCTATACACATCACGCTGAAATCAGCTAGAAAAATGTCAGTTTTAGTAACATGAAAAGCGTTATTCTGACCAAACATCCATGACAAATCTGTCAGATTTGTGTGGTGACACCGCTTCATTGTGTTTAATAAAAGCCGTTAATCGGCAAGGTGATTTTTTTCTGTCAGTTGGGCTAATAACATTTGTTCAATCAATTCACTGCGGCTAATGTTGCGCTGTTTTGCCAGATGGTTTAGTGCATCGACGGCATCTTCATTAAGTTTGAGTTCCACTCGACGCAATCCTTTGACTTTATCTCGTCGCAACTGGTTGCGTTTATTGATCCTGAGCTGTTCATCCCTGGACAGCGGATTTGTTTTAGGTCGCCCAGGCCTGCGTTCATCTGCGAACAAATCCAGTGTGGTGCGATCAGTTTGTTCTTTTGCCATAAATTCAATTGATAATGGGCGTGTACCAATAATATAGCGGGCAATAATACCTTAGCTGGACGCGTGTCGCTACTAGTTTCCCTTCCCGCCTTTTGTCGGTGGGAGTACCCTTTTGAGGTAATTTTTCTGTATACAATGTCAGTGATGATATTTTTGTCGATACTCCTGACCAGAATGATATCGGGCTGCTGTTCGTGGATGAGATAAGTTTCTTTTTTAGTCATCACTTCGTTTGTTGATGCCAAAGCTGTGCATATAAGCCATTTTGTTGTACCAGAACATCATGTGAACCTGATTCAGCGATTTTCCCCAAATCTAAAACGAAAATCTTATCAGCATGGCGGATAGTATTGAGCCGATGAGCAATGCTGATCACGGTTCGGTTTCGGCATATCTCTGCCATATTACTCATGATGGCAGCTTCGGATTCATAATCCAGTGCGGAAGTGGCTTCATCAAGGATCAAGATCTTGGGATCATTCAGCAATGCCCTTGCCAATGCGATACGCTGCCGTTGTCCGCCAGAAAGGTTGCCCCCTTTTTCGCCAACAGGATGGGCAAATTTATGTGGAAATGCATTGATGAAATCAACCGCGCCCGCTAAGGTTGCCGCCCGATAGACTTCCTCATCACTGGCATGAGGCTTACACAGGCGGATATTGTCCGCAATGCTGCCGGAAAACAGAATGCTCTCCTGCAAGACCACGCTCATATTACGGCGCAGTGACACTGGGTCGGCAATCGCTAAATCCATTCCATCCACCAAAACCTGACCGTGTTGTGGCACATATAGGCGCTGCAACAATCGGGTCAAGGTACTTTTGCCGGAACCCGATGGCCCCGTAATGCCAATAAATTCTCCGGCCTTAATTTCCAGTGACAAATTTACCAGCACTTCTGGCGTATCTGCATGATAGCGGAAGCGTATATTGCGGAATTCAATCTGGCCTGCCAGTTCGGGAGCCGATGCCAGCCCTTGTTTACTGCTTTCCATCGGTTCATCAAGAATATCACCCACCCGCCGCAGGGCAATCAGGGTATGCTGAAAGTCTTGCCAAACTTGTGCCAATCTTAGGATAGGTTGGGTAACATGCCCCGCCAGCATATTAAAAGCAATTAATTCACCAGGGGACAACTCTCCATCAAGCACGCCTCGGACTCCCCACCACAAAAGCAGGGCGGCAACCACTTTTTGGATCAGCTCAATCCCTTGTCCCGCAGCCAGTCCGCTTTTTTGGGCTGTAAAGCGCTGGATTAATTGCTCGCTTAATACCTTTTGCCATTGGTACAAAAAGCGCTTTTCTGTCGCGGTAGTCTTAATGGTTTCAATTCCCGTGACGGCTTCTGTCAGGAAGCTGGTGGCATTGGCATCGGCTTCATACTCTTTTTCTACCTTGCGCCGAATAATGGGACCGACGGCGATCCATAGCAAAAAATAGAGAACCAGTGAACTGATTACGAGCCATGTCAGCAGGGAGGAGTAATGGAACATCACGCCCAGAAACAGAATAATGAAAATCAGGTCAAGTAACAGCATAAGGGTAGATCCGGTCAAAAACTGGCGGATCTGTGCCATTTCCCTGACTCTGGCGATAATTTGCCCTGTCTGCCGTTGTTTGAAATAAGGCAAGGGCAATCCTACAAGATGACGATACAGTTTGCCGGAGAGTTCAGCATTGATTTGGCTGGCCGTATGCCCAAACACGGTATTGCGCAGGAACCCATATAGAGGCTCTGCTAATGCCAGTGCCAGCATCGCCATGCCTAATATATGCAGGCTGGAAATACTCCGCCCAACCAGCACCTTGTCAATGACATTTTCAAATAGCAAGGGCGCTGCCAGGGCAAAAAGTTGCAACACGATAGCAAACAGGAAAATGTCCCGTAACTGGTTTTTCTGCCTGAAAATAGAGGGATAAAACCAGCTTAGTCCAAATTTAACCTGTTGCCTGGTCAGGGATTTATCTGCTAGCAGCAGCACCTTGTATCCGTTAGATTGGCTGCCCCTCATTTTTTCATCGTGCAAAAATGCACGCACTTCATATTTTTCGGTGGCAGGATCGAACAGCGTAAATGTGTCAGGACGGATTTCTGACAATACCCACCAGCGCTGATCCAATTCAACCAATGCAGGTAAAGGTAATGTGGTGGCGCTATCAGGTGTCAGGCGTTCAAACTTACTGTGTAGCCCAATGGCATCCGCAGCTTCACGTAGTTGTGGATCTGTTAGTGCAAGAGAGTCTAGCCCCAGGGAATGATGTAATTGTCCGACAGAAGCCACTTTATGGAACTGTTTTCCTAAATAGGCGATACAGTCCAGCGCATAATTGTTTGCATTGATATCGCTATTTGCACCGATTGTGTGGTCGGGTTTTTTGTCTGTATCTGAGTTACAGGTGAAGGAAAAAGTATCAGCCATGATTATTTTTCCCTCAACGCTTCAGATTGATATTCCTGGATTGGGCTGAGCAGATAATCAATGACTCTTCGCTGATCTGTTTTGATTTCCGCAACGATAGACATACCCGCCGTGATTTCAACAGGTTTCCCATCTACCATAATGTTGTTCTGTTTGAGGCTAATTTGTGCGGGAAAAACCAGACCTAACCGTTCATCAGTGGTGGAATCCCGCGAAATGCTAAGTAGCTCTCCCTCAATTGTGCCATAGCGAGTATAGGGGAAAGCATCGACTTTGACTGTAACGTGCTGGCCAGCTCGGACAAAACCGACATCTTTGTTCAGGATCTGGATTTCAGCGAGTTGTACATGTTCATCTGGAACAATCACCATCAAATTCTGCGCAGGTTGCAGAACAGCGCCGAGGGTATGGACAGTTAATTGTTGAACTGTGCCAGTGACGGGAGAGCGTACAACCTCAAGTTCTTCCCGCTCTTGCATTTTCGAAATTTCTTGATGCGTTAACGATAACTGTATTTTTGCCTGTTTTCTTTTCTCAAACCATTCCCGCTCTTTTGTTATTTTAGTGCCTTTTAAGCGCTCTTCCAGACTCTTGTATTTAGTCATCAGAATATCGAGTTCCGATTTTTGTTGAGCGATCAACCTTTCTGTTTCCAGAAATTCTTTTTCTTGTTCCAGATATTCTACCTTGCTGATAACCTGCTTCTGGCTCAAAGTCTTTCTGGCCTGTAAACGCTGGTTGATATTTTCGCGCAGATGAGTCAATGAGTGTATATCGCTATTTCGCGCCTTTTGGGAGGTGAGGTTCTCTTCCATTTCTGCGTGGATACTGGTAATGATTGAGTCAAATTCCTGCTTTTCGTGAGCGTAATGCGTCAGAATTCTTTCCTGTTTATCTGCGGATTGCTGCTGGAAAAGCGGCAGGGATTTGGGATCGTGCTTTTCAAGCAGGGCCTGGTAACGAATTTCCTCTTCCACCAGATAATCGCGTTGCTCGCTCAAACGGGCAATATCCTGATTGACACCGAGCGTATTGAGCGTCAGCAGTGGCGCACCTTTTTCAACATGCTGACCATTTTGGACATGAATGGCAAGCAGTCGGCTTTGCTCATATGCCTGAATAATTTGGGAACGACCAGAAGCTATCAGGCGTCCGGTTGCGGTTGCTTGTACATCCAGTTTCCCCATACAAGCCCATAGCAGAGCAACCAGAACGCTAATGCTTAGGGTTATTGCTGTATAACGAGCGAACGGAGAAGGTGGGCGTTGTGACAATGCCAAGTGTGTCGGTAAAAAATCATAATGCGGGTTGGCAGTACGTAACTGTTTGATCCCTCTGCGCAAGATAGCCTTAAACATGGGCAGGCTCCTCCTGTGTTGTTTCCTGTTTTAGTTCTTGTTGTAACTGCCAAAGTTTCCGATAGTGTTTGCCTTGTTGCAGAAGCTGTTCATGGCTACCTTGTTCGATGATTTGGCCCTGGTGTAATACAATGATCCGGTCACATTGGCGTACCGTGGAGAGCCGATGTGCAATGGTAATGACCGTTCGGCCTTGGGCAATCTCAGCCATGTTAGATTGAATGATGGCTTGTGATTCATCATCCAGTGCACTGGTGGCTTCATCAAGGATCAAAATCTTGGGATCTGACAGCAGGGTTCTGGCAATGGCGAGACGCTGTCGCTGCCCGCCTGATAGCGATTGCCCCCCTTCGGCGATCACCGTGTCATACCCCATCGGTAATTTAAGAATAAAATCATGTGCTCCTGCCCGTTTTGCCGCTTCGATGACCGCAAATAACGGGGCGTCAGGGCAAGATTGGGACAAATTCTCATACACCGTTTTGTTAAATAGAAAGTTTTCTTGCAGAACGATGCCAATCTGCTGCCTGATGGATTCAATATTGAAGTTTTGCAAGGGAACGCCATCCAGCGTGATAGTTCCACTTTCTGGGGTATAAAGCCGTAACAGCAAACGTGCAAGGGTGCTTTTTCCAGAACCAGAGGTTCCGACAACGCCTACAGTTTCCCCCGGCCGAATATTCAGAGTGAAATGGTTGATAGTGGGGGAGAGATCAGGTTGATAGCGAAAGACGATGTCAGAGAATGAGATTGCCCCGTGTAAGGCAACCTGTTCATTGCCTGATTGTTGCTCTGTTGGCAGATTCAGCATATCCCCCAGCTTATCAATGGCAATGCGTGAACGGATAAATTGCCCCCAGAGTTGCACCAACTTGGCCAGGGGTTGCTGGGTGTGGCTTACCATCATATTGAAGGCGATCAATTGACCAATGGTCATGTGCAGGGAAAGCACTTCCGAAGCGCCCAACCAGATAATCACCGCACTGGTAACTTTTTGTAGCACCATCACCAGATGACCGGAACGATTGTCCCATTGCTGTGTATCATAACTGGTGCTGACCATCTTTTCAGTCTGACTATCCCAGCGGCGAATAAAGCGGGGTTCAGCGGCGAGGCTTTTTAGTGTCTCGGCACCTGCAACGGTTTCAGTCAGGAAAGAGGTATTCATTGCAGCATGAGTGAACTGTTTTTCCACCGCTTTTTCAATTTTCGGTGTTACCCACCAGGCCAGCAGGGCATAGCAGGGTAGGGTAAGCAGGAAAATCAGGGTCAACATACCGGACAATAGGCTCATGACATAAATAAATACGAACATGAACAAAACGTCGATACACAAGGTGAACATAGAGCCGGTTAAAAACTCTCGAACCGTTTCCAGTTCCCGTACTCGTGTGACAATCGCGCCTACTTGACGGGATTTAAAAAATAGCAATGGCAGGCCAAACAGGTGCTTAACCAGTTTCAGGCCAAGTTTTATATCAATCCGGTTGGCGGTGTGGGCATACTGGTATTCACGTAATCCCCGCAGAATAATTTCAACCAATCCAGCCGCCACCAGCCCAAAAATCAGCACATCCAATGTGGAAAGCGCCTGGTGTACAAGAACCTTGTCCATGATAACTTGCACGACCAAAGGAGAAATAAGTGCCAGGATTTGTAGAACGAAGGAGAACAGGAGGATCTCCGTAAGGTTCTTCTTTTGCCTGACAAATTCAGGAATAAACCAGCGAATATTAAATTGGTTGCTTTTTTGTTTTATTTTTATCCACCTGCCACTCCATAGATTGATAAATTCTTCTTTACCTAATATCTCAGGCGTTTCTTGGTGGGGTTTTTGGATTAGTACTCGTTGCTCATCATATTTTGCCAGAATAAAGGGTTGTCCATCATTGTTAAACAAAATGGCTGGTAGTGATATGTTACCTAACTTCTTATTTCTAGCGTGTTTGTTTTTAATACTAATATTACATTCTTTTTGCAGCTTGTTTAGAGTAGAAATATAATCATCACCATCATTTAAGTTTTTATTTGATGTGGTTACATGATCCCTATTAGATATCATTATTATTAAATTAATTAATGATATTATTGTTTTTTCTATTTCATTCATTAAATTAAATCTATTTTAAATAAAAAATCACATTTTTGATGTAAAGAGATAACCTGAAAAATAATAAGGCATAATATTTATTAAATAATCTTAACAAAATCTCTTGAAAGATATTATCTGCTCTCAAAGAACCCATGAATGTCGGTAATTGGGACAAAATGTAGAGCCTAAACAGGCATTTTACTATTTATATGTTGATCTTAGCCGATAAATAGATATATCTTTATCCAACGTTATCGGTAAACCCTGGTTGGTAACTCATTATCAGTATACCATTTGGATTATAGAACATACTTAAGTTGGCTTATACTTTACTTGCTATTTTGTATTTTGGATAGTTCTTTCAAAAAGATAGTTATTTCAAGATAATAGCTATTGAAAAATAAGGAAAATATAACTTACTTTAGCTTACTTAGATAACCGTAGCAATCAGGTTTAATCATAAATGAAACCATAATGCATATGGATTCATTTATGATTTAATCATTTTAATTTAATGTGTTTTTAACATTAAATTAATATTTATTTAATGGATAATGCTATGTCTGAAAAATTTGTTCAAACCATCTCAAGCGTTAATTATAACAAAGGCGTATTCTCTCTCTATTTTGTAGGCCAGGAATCGAATCGAATGGCGAATGGTATGCTGGCGGAAAATGATCAGGAATTACAATTAAAACAAGTGATCCATATGCCTGCTTCTGGTTTTATGTATATGGTTTCTATGGTTAAAAGTATGCTTGAAGATCCAAGAATGGAAGCCGAAATCAATAAACTGATTGCCGCTGGCTTTTTACCTATGCCTGAGATCAATGAAAGCGAAAAATCTGTTGAAGCAGAAGCCGCTGAACCTAAAAAACGTTCAACACGCAATTCTGAAACAGCAAAATAGTATCAGTAAAATTCTATCAGGCGTTGCTAACCTATGATGATTACACATCAACCAGCAACACTGAGTGCGAATGAAATACAGGCAATGATTGGTGGGGTGATGTTGCTTTGTCAGCACTCCCCCTTGCACCGACGTTATTTAGTTGCTGAATGGCAACAACGTATCTTGCCATCATTCCAGCTTAATCAGTTTTGCTATTACGAAGATGAACATCAACGCCCAGTTGCTTTTTGTAATTGGGCTTTTTTGTCTGACAGCAGTCGGGATGCAATTCTTTCCGGTGAGCGGGAAATTGTGCGGGAAGATTGGCGTTCCGGCCAGCATATCTTTTTTCCAGAAATGATTGCGCCTTTCGGACATGCGCGTGACATTGCCTGCGATCTGCGTCGGCGTGTCTTTGCTGCATGGAAAGGGCAAAAAGCCTGCACAGTCAGGGGAACTCTGGATGTTCCAAATAACCGCTGTATCCGTCGGGTACAGTGGTTCACTGTTTAATTTTTTTTACCCAATATCAGGATTATTTTATGGGAAAGTCATCTAGCCGCAGTGCGGAATACTTCTTTACTGAGAGATACGAAGATGATGATGATGGAAACACAATACATGCCTTCGGTGTCGGTATTAATGGTGTCATTAATGCTTATGGTGGAAATGACAACATAGTTGTCGGTTCTATTAACGTGACAGTCAATACCACGTGGGGCGATGACACTATTTCGGGAGCGACTGGCTATCTGAAAGTCAATGACACGACTGGTAATCTGACAGTGAAAGGGGGTTCTGGTTTCACTTCAATCAACAAGACACAAAGTGGGCTAATCAGATTTGAGGGCGCCGCTGGTGGAGTGAAAATCAATCATACCGGAGACAAGAGTGGCATCTCTTATTCTGGCGCTGCTGGATATAATAGTATCACTCGTAAGGGCTTACAGGGTGATATTAGCTTCAAGGGAGCTGGTGCATACAACGAATTCTGGCATGAAACTAATCAGGGAAATTTCTATTTCGCTGGAGCTGGTGGCGCAAACAAGATCGATCGTACCTGGTTTAACCGTTATCAGGGTTCACGTGGTGATTTGACATTCAAGGGTGCCGGAGCTGCAAATATCATTAGCTCCCGAGTTGAGAATGGCAACATTGATTTTGAGGGGGCGGGAGCAGCCAATAATATTGTCCGTAAAGGTAAAATTGGCGACATCACATTACGTGGTGCAGGCGCATCTAACCGTGTTGAACGTATTCGTCAGGTGGATGACGTCTACTCTGAAACCCAAGGAGATATCCGGTTTGAGGGGGGGGGTGGATACAATAGCCTCTATTCCGATGTTGCACACGGTAATATCTATTTTACGGGTGTCGGCGCTTATAACGAAATTACCCGTAAAGGAACAGCCAATGATTTCAATAGTGAAGGGATAGAATACGCTAAAGCGGAAGAGGTTGTGCTGACAACGGCAACCATGAGTGGTTCATGGATTGGCAACTCCCATCAGGTGGCAGGGTTTAAATCGACGCGGGAGTTGAATACTTACCTGTTTGCGTTTGAAGATGGGACTTACACTAAAATCAACAAGGTTCAGCTCCGTAATGATCCCGAAACGGGCAAGCTGAGATACGTTTCGACCGCCTGGTATAAAGAAGGAAAGCATCTTAAGGGGTTGGAAAAACAAGATATCTCAAGGCGAGGGGGATTTAATTCAGTCGGTGAAGACGGCGCATACACGTTGTCAAACCTGACTGTTGAGCAGCGGAAACAGGTAACGGTTTATACGGTTGAGAAAAAACTGACGGAAAACCAATGGGTGAATTATGGCAATGGTGTCCAGATCGACGCGGCAGATATCACTTTATCTGATGCCAAAATGGGGGGTTATGCTATTTACCGCGATGGAACCACCGTTGATGTAAAAGCTGTCAAATCCAACCGGATGCCAAACACCTATATTTATGGTAAGCAACTTGGCAAACATACCAAGGTTGTGGTGGTTGAGCTAAGGAACGACCCAAAAACAGGAATGCTGCAATATCTTGCTCGTCCCTTATATAAAGAAGGCTACCATACAGCAAATTTGGCGAACGAAAATATCTCCCCCGCCAATGGCTACCAATATATGGGAACCGGCAGCTACTCGCTAAGTGATCTTCATTACAGTGTTAATGCTGTGCGCACAAATTCCAGTCGTGTGCCTGATATGCATGAATATAGCGATCTGGAGCTGTTCAAATCGGCAACTGGCAATGGTGACAGTTCTGGGGATATTCATTATGCCGGTGCGGGTGGTGGTAACATCATTAAATCTAACGTTACCCGTGGTAATGTCAGCTTTAAAGGTGCAGGCATTGCGAATGTGATTGAACATAGCTCTGAGTTTGGTAACACCGAATTCGATGGTGGTGGTGGGGCAAACGTCATCATCAAAAAAGGCAAAGAAGGTAACCTGAATTTCAATGGTGCTGGCATTGCCAACGTATTGCTGCACCAAAGCCAGCACGGTGATATGAATGTCAATGCGGGTGGGGCAGCAAACGTATTGGTTCGCGTTGGGGATGGCCGCTATCTTGCTCACCTTCTGGCTGTTGGCAATATCTCCATTCATAAAGGCAATGGCAACAGCCGTATCTCAATGGGTGGTGGTTTTAATACCCATACCCAAATCGGTCATGGTAATGCTTTCTGGACTGGTGTTGGTGGTGCTAATGTCCTGACCCAAATGGGGAACGGTGACGTTTCATCAATACTGGTTGGTGGCGCCAATGTTCTGACCAAAGTGGGTAAAGGCGATTTGCAGTCAGCCATGTTTGGCGGTGCCAATATAATTACCCACATTGATAATCATGATGCTTCTTATTCCGGCTCTTCAAATACATCAGCAATTGCGCTGGGCGGTGCCAACATTCTGACTAAAAAGGGCAAGGGTGATGTACAGGCTCTCATGGGCGGTGGCGGCAATGTCCTGACACATATTGGTGATGGTAAAACCACCGGTATTATGCTGGGCGGCGCGAATATCCTGACCAAAGTCGGCAATGGTGATACTACAGGTATTATGTTAGGTCTCGGTAACGTTTTGACTCATGTTGGTGATGGGCAAACGTTAGGCATTATGGGGGCAGTAGGCAACATCTTCACCAAAGTGGGTGATGGCACAACCATTGCGGCTATGATTGGTGCTGGCAATATTTTCACCCATGTCGGAGAAGGAAATGCCTGGGCGCTGATGGGGGGGAAGGGCAATATCTTCACGAAAGTTGGCAATGGTGATGCACTGGCACTGATGCTGGCATTGGGTAACGTCTACACGCATATTGGCGATGGTATGAGCGTTGCCCTGATGATCGCCAAAGGCAATATTGCGACCAAAGTCGGCAATGGTGATGCGCTGTCAGCCATGATTGGCAAAGGCAATGTCTTTACCCAGATTGGTGATGGTTCCACTTTCGCAGCCATGATTGGTGGGGCAAACGTGTTGACCAAAGTGGGTGATGATCTGACAGCGGCACTGATGGTGGGTGAAGCCAACATTTATACCCATGTCGGAAACGGCACCAGCATTGGTTTGTTTGCAGGTAAAGCCAACATCATGACGAAAGTGGGTGATGGCACAACATTGTCTGCCATGTTTGGCGAAGCCAATATTATGACCCATGTCGGTGATGGCTTGACCGGTGTATTGGCATTAGGCAAAGCCAATATTGTGACAAAAGTTGGCAATGATTTCATGGGCGTTGTGGCAGCTTCCGAAGCTAACGTGGTGACTCATGTTAATAATGAAGGCAATAGCACCACGGCAGCCTTGTTAGCGGGTAAAGGCAATATTCTGACCAAAGTGGGTGATGGAACCGCGGTCGGCCTGTTGATTTCTAAAGTCGGCAATATCATGACCCATGTTGGTGACGGCACGACGGTCGGGTTTGCGAAAGGTGAAGGCAACATTATCACCAAAGTGGGTGATGGGTTGGGCATCAATGCCGCCTGGGGCAAAGCCAATATTTTCACCCATGTTGGTGATGGTGATCGCTATAACCTCGCCAAAGGTGATGCGAATATCATTACCAAAGTTGGCGATGGTCAGGAAGTTAGTGTTGTTCAAGGGCAAGCCAATATTTTCACCCATGTTGGCAATGGTGATGACTATACCGGCGCCTGGGGTAAGGCTAACGTAATGACCAAAGTCGGCGATGGTCGCAATGTTGTGCTCACCAAGGGCGAAGCCAATATCGTGACTCAGATTGGTGATGGCGATAGTTTCAACGCGTTATGGAGCCAGGGCAATGTTGTCACCAAAGTGGGTGATGGCATACAAGTGACCGCTGCCAAAGGTAAGGGTAATATCACAACCACGGTGGGTAATGGCCTTAGCGTGACTGCGGCTCATGGCGACCTGAATATCAATACCAAAGTCGGTGATGGTGTTTCCGTCAATGTGGCTTGGGGTAAATTCAACGTCAATACTCGTGTGGGTGACGGCCTGAATGTTTCAGTTATGAAAGGCAAGGGCAATGCCAATATCCGTGTGGGTGATGGCCTGAATATCAATGCTTCTTATGCCCGTAACAACGTGGCAATTCAGGTGGGTAATGGTGATTTCTATAGCCTTGCGGTGGCGGAAAGCAATACACAGAGCAATAAACTGGATGCGCTGTTTGACAATATCAAACAGACAGTACTTGGTAGCGCCGGCAGCCAAGGCATCAATTATCTGGTAAATGGCGATGAAGCGAATACATCGGGAACCCATAAAGGACGTGGTGCCATTGAGCTGCCGGAAGTTTCCTCTCTGAATGGCTTTAAGCTGACAGAGATGGATGAAATCACTTCTGACTTGAAGGACAGTCTGAAAGGTTCTGTGACGGGTGTTGATACCCCGGATATGGGGAGTATCGAGAAGACACTCGGCAACGAAAAACACCTGAATCCAAAAAATCAGTCACGCAACTTGATCGTCAATGGTGATTTTGAGCAAGGCGCCAAGGGATGGACATACACCAATGGCATTGAAGCGAGTCATTCAGCTAAGTCATACGGCCTGAGTGCAGAAGGGCATGGCGATCGCGTCAGTGAGCTTGATGTCAAGGGTAACACGCATATCTGTCAGAATATCCAGAATTTGACAGAGGGTGAAGAAATTACCGTCAAGTTCGATTTTGCAAGACGAGTTGGCAGCTCTGCGGATAATGGGCTGGAAGTGTGGTGGAATGGCGAGTTTGTTTTTGCAGCTGCCAATGGTAAAAGCGAGTGGCAAAACAAGACACTGACCTTAACCGCCAAGGCAGGCAAAAATCTACTGGGATTTTCTGGAATCGGCTTGGGTGATGGTTTGGGTTACGTTCTGGATAACGTTTCTGCAACTTCATCATCTTATCTGTCAGACCGTGCCATTACTGACCATATGCAGCAGGATAAGGCTGCCCATAACGCCTTGCAGGATAAGGAAAAAGCAGAAGCTGGTCGCCAGCGTTTGGTTCAGGAAAAAGATAAACAACTGGCAGCGATTGCTGGCACCCAGGCACAACTGGAAGCTACCGATCTGGATATTCTGAACGCTAATGGTCAGACGCAGCGTGATGCGATCAAGGGCGAAGCCCAGGCGGTAACAGATGAACTGATGGCGAAAGTCAAAGGTTTGGAAGCGCTGGAAACCCATGCCGCCTATCATGGAGAATCAGGCCAACAATGGCGTGATCAGTTTGCTGTTGGTTTGCGGCAGCGTATTCAGTCCGAATTGAACAACGCTAGCGAAATTGCGCAAAACCAACTGGATAATTCACAAAAAGCGGCAGCGGAACATCTGGATAATATCAAGGATGCCGTCGCTAAATCAGAAGCAGGTGTACTTAAGGCTGATCAAAACCATCAACATGCTGAGCAGGATGTTGAAGAAGCGTTGATCCAAGCCAGAAACAGGGAAAAAGAAGCTCTTGATCGTGAGCTAAGGGCCAGACAAGCAGAACATGATGGCAACGTAGCAGCGCAGCAAGCAGAGCAACATGGTCAGAATGAAGTCTCCGTGGCAGACAGTAAAACTGTGCAAGTACAAAATGATGCCAAGGGTTCGAAACTGGATGGTAGCTATCAGCCGACCCGTACCGGCGCAAAAGGCAGCGGTTTGTCTGGTAAAGCCTATGAATCCCATTACTATGACGACGTTGAAAAGGCAGAAAAATCCAAGAGTAATATCAATTCTGAATTCACTGTTCAGGCAGATGGCCGATTCAGCAAAGAATTGCAAGATCTGGATAACGATCTGAGCGAACTGAACGATGCCAAAGAAGCCCTGAATCGCTTGCAGATCAATGCGGGAATACGCGCTAAAAAAGAGTCTGGCGCCTCTGCTCTGACATCTCTGCATACCGAAACATCAGTCGATCAGCCTGTCAACCAGTCCATGGATACCGTGACTGAATGGGTCAGGAATACGCCGAGAATTTCAGGATTAGATCTCAGTGGCTTGCAAGCACTGGGTGAAACTTTGGCTCAACCAGAATCCATTGATACGTCAAAAGTGTCTGCGACGGCAATAAAGGCACAAAAAGTAGCTGATGTTTATCGCTGGCTGGATAGTGACAATGGCGCTGCGACAGATAGCTACATTCCTGTCCCTGGTTTTAACCGTGTTGATGCGGATATTCCTGCTGATCTCAGACAGAAAATGGTGACCTTTGTTGAAGGCTACCTGAATGCTACGGAAAATAGCGTACCGAAAGATCAGGTTATTTCACTAGCGAAACTATTTGTTGATGCCACAATTGATTACGACTGGGATAAGCGCGTCGAATTCGTCTCAAGACTGGAAAGCTATGGCTATAGCTTCGAACCTGTACATGGCGATAAGAGCATCGTTTCATTTTGGTCTGGTAGAAACTTCAAGCAATACCGTGAAGTTCTTGATGCAGTACAGACTGATGGCAAGAAGGTAGTTTACGATATTGATGTAAAAGGTAACTCTTTTGCCATTGATCTGAACAAGACGCTGATGCGTTGGGGAGGGATATTCCTCGATTCTGACATTGCGGAACAGAAAGCCTTGCAATCGACCATTAACGCTTCGGCATACAGCAATACCGGATTCTGGAGTTCCCTCTATGCAACCGGATCACGTGATGATGTCTATGTCATTGCGGAAGGCGGATTACGTCTTGGCAACTATTTCTGGAATGTTGAATTACCTGTATTGCGTCAATTGCAGCGTGAAGGCTTGGTAGGGGAAATTCGCCTGCTGGATAAAACGGCCAAAGCATATCAAGGTATGTCACCTGAATCCATTGGACGCAGATTGACAGAAGCGGGTGTTTCTGTAAAAGCGCGTTTTGATTCACTCAGCTTTGCAGAGCAGGAAAAGCTGCTGGCATTGAACCCTGACAAGTATAAGCCGGATACATTGGTTGATCTGGATATCAAAACCAGTGCCATTGATAACCTGCTGAGCCAAGCATTGCCATTCTATGGATTGCGTACAGAACGCAATTTGTTGGTACGTGCATCTGATACTAAAGGCTTTGAAATTCGTCCGTGGCCGGGTAATAACAATGATAGTTTCAAAACTATTATGATGGAAAACCCAGAAGATTCAGCTCAGATTAAATCTATTGAGCGTTTTATTCTCGCCAACTATAACAATTACGACCAATTGCCTGATGAGTTGCATCTGGTGAAAGATCGCATTGTTTCCCACGATCATGGGCGTACCCGTATTATTGCGGAAAAAATCGACGGTAGCTGGAGCTATAAACCGAAAACTGATTTGATGTCTGTAGGGGAGTTGCGGGAAGCCGCTTACGTTAAAGGTAAGATCCTTGGTGACAGTTATCGGCATGTGTTAGATGCCCTCAGTAACTATCAAAATACTTTGCAAAACAGCAAGGATAATGACTTTGAAGCAGTGGAAAAATTAACTGATCTGCTGCACCAGGTTGAAAGTTATTTGAAGGGGCATCCAGATTCAAAACGAGTTCCTGCGTTACAAAATTTGTTGTCACAAGTGAGTGTCCGTCTGGAAGAATCGCTGGTATTAACGGAATTTACGGTGAGAAGTGGCGAAAAAGTTGCCATTAATAATGATGGTACGCCACCGCGTGACAGAGAACCGTTCAATCCAGTGACTCGTTTCCTGAACGATGAGCTTTATGGCTCCAGAGAAGATCGCCGTAATATCGATAATCACACCCAAATAATATTGGATGCGGCTGTCGCCAAAGGTGCCGCGGATAAGATCACCCTACAGGGTGAAGCCGGGCGTCTAACGGGTTATTACCATAGTGGTGCTCAAAAAGATCAGGGTGAACATAGTCCAGCGAAAAAAGTTGTACTTTTCATTCACGGTTCCGGCTCATCTGCGGAAGAACAAGCCAGCATTATCCAAAATCATTACCAAAAACAGGGTGTGGATATGTTGGCGGTGAACATGCGGGGTTATGGTTCCAGTGATGGTCATCCAAGCGAAAAAGGGCTTTATCAGGATGCCCGTACCATGCTCAGCTATTTGGTTAATGACCGTGGCATCAAGCCTGAAAATATTATTATCCATGGCTATTCCATGGGTGGGGCGGTAGCGGCGGATCTTGCCCGTTATGCAGAGCGCAACGGACAGCCAGTTTCGGGTTTGTTGCTTGACAGGCCAATGCCAAGCATGACCAAAGCGATTACCGCCCATGAAGTACCAAACCCTGCGGGGATCACGGCGGGGCTGGCTAAATTTGTTAATGGTCAGTTCTCGTTGGAGAAAAATCTGCAAGGCATCTCGAAACAGACGCCAATCATGCTATTGACCGATAATGAAGGATTGGGCAAAGAAGGGGAAAAACTGCGTGCCAAGCTGGTTGTAGCGGGTTATCAGGTATCGGGTGAACAGACCTTCTATGGCCATGAAGACAGTGGATTGATACGCCAATACGCCGATCTGATTGTCTCAACACTTTCCGAACCTAAGCGTGAAAGTGGTAGCGTGAAGGCAGGCTTGTTGGAAAAAATGGTTTACACCCTGTTTGATGTGAAATCAGGTGGAAAAGAGTTGGATAAATACTCATTCCATTTCACGCAGGGAGAGTCTCTGCTAAATAATCTTGAGAAATTGGTACCGGAAATTGGCAATGTACTCCTGACTAATGGGAATCACGTTGAGTCAAAAGAATTTCTGGAAGGCATCTGTTTTGCCTTATCTGGCCGTTACCTGATAGAAGAGCGAGTACATGGAGTCGGTGGTGGTAAAGCGTATTTATCGTGGCTGACGGATGCGGTCAAAGCCTACAATGACAATAGTGTGAATAAAAAGAGTGATATCAATTCGATTGAAGCCTCTTTGCTTAATCAGTATCGCCGCCAAAATATTGGTCCGGCAATTCAAGATCTGCTGTCAATGCAGTATAGCCAGACGCAAAATATGTCTAATTTGGTAAACCGCAGGAAAGCCAATCAAGCTTATGGCGGCAAGCTAAAAGCCAACGGGCTGACAGGAGATAGAATTGACCGCTCGATGAGCAATGATGTTGCTGGCTATGAGTCTGTCATGGAGCAACTACGCAATGTGGATAAGACGACATATATGTCCTTTATGTCTGAAGATCACGCAATGGCCGTTGTTGTGCATAAAGGGGAAAATCAAACCGTTTGGTCATTCTATGATCCTAACTTTGGTATCAAGTCATTTGATAACTATAGCGATTTTGAACACTTTATGGACTCTTTCCATAAAGGAATACTAACGGGATATCAATCCAAATTGGGTTATGAATATGTCGCCAGCAGAGAAGAAAACCAAAGTTTCTATGTTAACTACAATACGTTTGAAGATGGCACCATTACCCATTATGACGGAGTCTGGAAACAGGCGCGTGCAGGTGAACAACAGTACGTATTGCGTGCACTGAAAGAGCAGGGTAAGGCATTTAAGCTGGGTTCAAATGTCACAGGACGAGTGGTTGATTACGGTAACGATGCCGTGACGTTAGAAGTGACAACGAAGAAAGGTGAGAAAGTCCTGGTTGAAGTTGAAAGTAACAATTTCAGGCAGGCGGCTAACCTTGTGCAGTCGAATATCGATAAAGTCGTTGCTAATTCGGAAAATGGTAAATTTACACTCAAAGCGTCGGCGGAAAATATTACCAAACAACCAAATGCAGGGCAGAGTGCGACTGATGCGTTTGATGTGAAACCTCAGTCTGATGAATCAAAAGTACTCAAAGGTATCAAGAGCGACCTGAAACGTTACGGCGAAGCACTAAAACCACAGTCATCCAGCCCAGGTAAAAAACCGAAAGATATTCGCACAACGGAGGATTTTTTAGCCGGCTACAAGCAGGGTCATGCGGAGCAGGTGGTGAATGGCTTCCGTCCAAACATGAATATCAAGCAATTGGTAGATTTGCTGGTTAAAGGTAACTGGAGTCCAGAACAAAAAGGGGCTTTGGCCTGGGAAATTGAAAGCCGCGCCTTAAAAGTCACCTTCCAGCCAAGAGCTGAGAAATACAATCGCTTGTTCCGTGATGTCGCTTCAACGGGCATTGCTGATACTAAGGCAAGCGAACAACTGGCACCACAGTTGTTATTGTTGAATCTGTCAAATGATGGTTTTGGCGGACGTTGTGATCCATTATCGAAACTGGTTCTGGTTGCGAAACAACTTGAAAATGATGGTCAGGATGGTGTTGCCCGTCAATTGCTGGAAAAAATGTATTCTTCGGCGGCTGTACTTAGTAATCCAGATCTGTATTCTGCAACTGAGCGCGCCAACGCGGATAAGCTGTTGGGCTCTTTAGCAGCACTGCATGCCAAGAACCCGATGGCAGACACATTTATCAAAGTGTGGAAAGAGAAACTGGAAGACACGAAAGCACTGACAGTAGATGGCGTGATCCAGAGAATTACCGCTGGCAATACAGAAGATAAACCCGTGTTGCTTGAACTGGATGGACCAGACCATGCAATGGCGGCGTGGGCCAAAGGAAATAGTGAGGATCGTGTTTATGGTTTCTATGATCCAAACGTGGGGATTGTTGAATTTTCGTCAGCGGAGAAGTTTAGTGCTTACGTGACGCGTTTCTTCGGTGAATCCGATCTGAATATGGCACAAAGCTACAGGTTGCCGAAGAACGCAGCAGGGGAAAGTGTTTTCGAGCGTGTAGCAGTCATTGATGGTGAGGTTTTGGCAACTTATCGTCCAAGAGCGGCTGATAAAATCACTATGCGAGACATGTTAGAACTGCCGGTATTTGATGATACCTCAATCAAGAAACCGATAGGGATTGATGCGGCTGATGGTGTAAAAAAACCATTAAGTGATAACTCGCTGGAAAGCCATATGCACGTGAATAACCAAGATGTTAATTCTTGGGAAGATATTGCGGTCAAACCACAGCCTGAAGGTGGCGATAGCCGCTTTGCTGGTCAGGTTATTATCCAGACAGAAAATGATCCTGTGGTTGCGGAAGCCGCTGCGAACTTGGCGGGTAAGCACCCGGATTCCAGTGTGATCGTTCAGCTTGATGCCAACGGTCAATATCGCGTGGTGTATGGTGATCCGGCTGTTTTGTCCGATAAATTACAGTCCGGCAAATTACGCTGGCAGATTGTTGGGCATGGACGTGAAGAGTTAGCGCAGAATCATACGCGCATGAGCGGTTACAGTGCGGATGAACTGGCCTTGAAACTGAAACAGTTCCGTACTGATTTCAAACAGGTGGGGAGGCCAGATCATATCAGCCTCGTGGGTTGTTCTCTGATAGGCGATGATAACCGCAATGGTTTCGCCCATCACTTTATTTCGGAACTGGATAAGCTGGGTATCCGTACCACCGTATCGGCGCGCAGCAGTGAGGTTGCGGTAGACAGTATTGGCCGTAAATACACCAAAGATGCGCAGGAACAGTGGGTACACAAACTCACGGATAATAAGCTCGTGTTGGGGTGGAATGACAAAGGTGAATTGGAAAGTCACTCTGAACGTGTTCGCCGTGGTATCGCTGAAAATGACATCAACTTATCCCGCGTGGGTCAGACTGAGGTTGCTGCAAAAGCGCAAGGCGCTATTGCGGACAATGCCGAGACATTCCATGCGCCAAAACAACGTGATACGGCAGATAACCATTCAACAGTAGTATCATCAAATAACCAGCTGAGTTATTCCGGTAATATTCAGGTACAAGCTGGTGATGGTGAGTTTACGGTCATTAACTGGGGAACCACCAATGTAGGTATCAAGGTCGGTACAGGCGGCTTTAAGTCCATGGCCTTTGGTGATAACAATGTGATGGTCCACATTGGTGAGGGTAACAGCAAACACAGTGTTGATATTGCCGGTTATCAGGCATTGGAAGGAGCACAACTGTTTGTAGGCAACCGCAACATCAGTTTCAACATAGGACGCAGTAATGATCTGATCGTCATGCTGGAAAAATCCATTCCGACACCACCGTTGGTTAACCCATTTGACGGTGCAGCACGCATTTCTGGTGTATTGCAAAACATTGCCGGATCGTTTAACTCACCGGACTGGTTAGCTACACAAAACCAGCAATGGACATTGGAAAGTGCGAAGAAATATGTCAGTGATCTGTCCGGTCTCGATTTAACCAGCAGTGTAGACTATAAAACCCTGACAGATCTCGACTCGCAAAATGAACGTAGCAGCCGTGGCCTGAAAAATGATCTCGAAAGCACATTGAACAAGAAATACAACCAATGGCTGAGTGGAAATGGCAATACTCCTGAAATGGGCAAAATCAGTCGGGCGGATAAGTTCCGTCAAGCGAATGAAAAACTGGCCTTTAACTTTGCCGTTGGTGGGCAGGGTGCTGATATTCAGGTAACGGCGGGTAACTGGAACTTTATGTTCGGTGACAATATTCAGTCGATTCTGGATACCAACCTGGGATCGCTGTTCGGCTTGATGACGCAGGAATATACCTCAACGGGGATGGCAAAAACCACGTTTACCTTTAGCCCAACGGACTTGCCTCGTCAGCTCAAAAATAAATTGTTGGGGGATCTGGCAGGCGTCAACGCGGATACCACGCTGGCAGATATCTTTGGCGTAGATTATACCCCGAAAGGTGATATTGTCTCCCGTTCAGGCCAGCCTGTTGATGGTGTCGCTATTCTGCGTCAAATGCTGGAAATCATCGGTGAATTCAGTAGTGATCAACTGCAAGCCTTCACTGATCAAGAAAAACTACTCGATAGTCTGAAAGCTAGCTTGAATATGGGGGCTGATGGTGTGAGATCTTTTGCTGAAAGCCACGGCCTGAAAGCAAAAGCACCTGATGAAAGTCAGGAAGGGCATGTATCCATCAGCAAAGGGGATGAATCAACACCGGAAACAGCAGATGTACAGGCAGATCGCCCCGTTGGTTTGACTTCCCTGAACCTGCCAAACCTGTTTGCAACGCTGTTCAATCAGGATAAGCAGGCCGAGATGAAATCGCTGGTCACTAACCTGAAAAAGAACCTGACAGCTGATCTGTTGAACATAGAGGATAAAACCTTCGACTTCCTGCGTAACAGCGGCCATCTGCAAGGAGACGGTGATATTCACGTTTCCCTTGGTAACTACAACTTTAACTGGGGGGGTGATGGTAAAGATCTCGGTGCGTATCTGGGCGATAACAACAACGTCTGGGGCGGCCGTGGTGACGACGTCTTCTATTCCGTAGGAACCTCGAATATTTTCACCGGCGGCCAGGGTAATGATGTGGGTGTTATGATGGGGCGTGAAAACATGATGTTTGGCGGTGCGGGCAACGATGTTGCGGTATTGGCTGGACGGATTAACTACGCCTATATGGGAAGTGGCGATGATCAGGCCTTTGTCTTTGGTGAAGGTGGCATGGTTGATGGCGGCAAGGGACGCGACTATATCGTGGCTTCCGGCAACTTTAACCGCATTGATGCGGGAGAAGATCAGGATTACGTTGTAGCCATTGGTAATAATAACCGAGTGGATTTAGGCGAAGGTAACGACTTTGCGACAGTATTCGGTAACTATAACCAGATCGATGGTAATGTGGGCAACAATGCCATCAAACTGATGGGTTATCACGCTATCATCAATGGTGGTACAGGTAATGATCACCTGATTGCCGATGTGGTATCTAAGTTCAGCCAGCTTAACGGCGGTGATGGTGATGATCTGCTGATACTGGGCGGATACCAAAACCGCTTCAAGGGTGGCACGGGCGTGAATAGCTTTGTGGTCAGCGGTGATGTGATTGATAACGTAGTTGAAGATATCAAGCAAGGTGACAAGATTATTTTCAATGATATCAATGGGCAAAACCTGTGGTTACAACGCAGCGGTTACGACTTGGTGCTGTTGACCCAGCGTAATGTCAAAGATACCTCTGCACAGGGGCAGTTTGAGGCAATGGGTTCTGTGACGTTCAACGACTATTTCAATGGTAACCGTGCGGATATCATCACCCAAATGGGGGATAAAGATACACAGGGCGAGCGTGAATATACGGTACTTTCTGCCAATGCGGTAGATTCTCTGGTGCAGGCTATGAGTGGATTCGCGCCTAATATGGGAGACAGCGGCTTTATTGATTCGCTTGATAGTAAAACGAAGTCAACCATTATGACGGCGTGGTCTGATACCATAAACGGGAAATCTAAACTTGCCTGATAGTTTTATTAACTGATCTTGATTAATAAATGGCCCATGAATGTGGGCCATTTTTCAATTAACGTGTTATCGGGATTTACGTTATCCATCTATGATTGCTTGTAAGATGGCTTGCCTCTTTTGTAACTTCTTCGGGATCTTCCTTTTTCACTGTCGTAGCTTGGGTGGAACGGTTAAAATTATGTGCTTATTTCCAGCTCTTTTTCGGTATTGCCGATAGTTGATGTGACTTGAACATCTAATTTCAGCATACTTTTAATAACCAGATTCGCTACATTTGCGACCACGAAGAGGGCATTAGGTACCCATAACCGCTTATGCGCAGGCGTTCCGACAAACCAAATACTTTCTTTTTCCTTAAAGTCAGGAGGGATGACTCCCATTTCTGGCGAGATCGATATGGCGCGTTCTGAACGCTGGCCGTGAGTATCAATCTCAAGTATCCCATCCTCGTCAAGGATAAAGTCAGGTTGGTGATAACCAACAGCAGCGACAATCGCATCAAATGGTTGATAATCCTGCCCTAAGTTGACTAACCAGGTATTTGCCTCTCCTTCTTCTATAACAACATTTAGAATTTCTCCTTTCTGAATGAGCAGAGAACCACTATCCATATAGTGCAGAAGTTTCTGTGCATTGGGCAAAGCAATGGCGGTGATATATCGATGAAGCATTTTTTCGAAGTTGGGATGAAATGAACCGCCAAAATAGGTGTTATCATTTAAATGCACTTCGTTAACGACATACACGAAATTGACTATCATATCTTGCCATTGACTCTTCCCTTGCTCGGCAATAGCGATTTCTTCACGCAGACGTTCCCGACAACTATTGGCATTAGAAAACTGTTCTCGCCAGGGTATTTTTGTGTATTTTTTGAGTGCACGGTAGAAATATTTTAGATACGCGTGCTTCAATGAGTCAGGAAAAAAATGGGTCAATTGATTCCCCTGACGGTTCATTATCGACATTGTATTTTTATGCTCAAAGAAGGTTCCAGGGCTTTTTACAAGCCGCGAACGGACAGCGGGAATATCTCCTGATGGCGAAATCATGGTGACGCTATGGCCTTCACGACAGAGAAGAATAGCCGCATCGATTGCTGCAAGTTTACTGCCGATAACCAATACCCGCGATTGCGGGGGTATTCTGGCTAACATCTCTTTCTCTGGATAGGGGCTGTGGATAAAAGTTGGGCGAGTCAAGTGGGGTTTCAACACCTCAGGGAGCCGAGAAGCACCTAAGCCTGTACAGAAAATGACATCAGTCACTTCCAGTGATTGAGGTGTCAAGCTATCACCATGCCAGAGTGTGTAACAACGATGTGGATTGACCTTCAACCCCCTAAATAAATGGGGCATATGGAAAACATCGATTCCTGTTTTGAGAGCAATAGTGCTAAATTCCAGAAATCTTTGATTCAGATAGTTTCCTACCCACTGCCGCGGCACGAAAGATTCCGGTGTAACGATATGGCCGTGTTTATGCAAATAATCCAGAAAGTCCAGAGGATTATCAGCCACGACTGACATGGTATCGATCGAAGTATTGCAGAGTACATCGCCATCCAAATTGAAAAAGGCCATTCCTGGGCCAACCGGCCCAGGTTCAATAACATAAATGATTTGCGCTGCACGATGTTGCACTGCTGCGATGAATGTCGCCACCCCAGCAGCCCCGCCTCCGACAATGGCAAGACTTCTTTTGTGAAAGGACATTACTATTTCCTCAATATATTGTGAAAATAAGGAAGTTTTACCTGGCTGACTTAATGCGCAGGAACTCATTCGGCAATGGCTTCAACAATCGAAATGTGACAGCCTGTATCAATGACACGATTGAGTTTTAAGCCTGCGTTAGCCAACAATTGTCGTAGTTCATCCTCTGTGCGTTCACGTCCTTCTTCGTAGATCCCCATACAGAGAAGATCCATTTCTTTACCTGCATGTGAAACGTTGCCATTAGGGATCACAGGGTCCATTACCAATATTCGTCCATCAGGGGACATCGCTTGTCGGCAGTTACGTAGAATTTGTATACATTGTTCATCAGACCAGTCGTGCATAATGTACTTGAGCAGATATATATCGCCCTGAGGACATGACTCGAAAAAGTCGCCAGAAGTAATCTCCCACCGCGTATCATCACCTAGCGCGCCAAGTTCATGTCTGGCGAGTACGTGTGGTTGGTCGAAAAGAACCCCTCGCAGGGTTGTATTAGCCTGTAATACTTCTAATAACAGGCTACCAAACCCGCCAGCTATATCGACAACTGTTGCGTTTTTCGGGAAATCATAACTGTGCACGAGAAACAAATTTTCCACTTTAGACATTGAGGACATACCGACGTGAAAATCATCAGTCTGCGTGTCCGTCTGCGCCCAATAATCAAAGAAAGGAAGTCCGTAGAGGTGTTTGAAGGCAGGATTGCCGCGGACGCTTTCTACAATCTCACCAAGAGGTTGCCAAAATGTCCGGTCAGTCATCATCAATACTGCGGCTCGGAGGGAATGGTGTGTGTCTTTGCGCAGAAACTCTGCGGCTGGAGTGAGTGAAAACCATTTATCTTCGGTTTCATGAAAGATATTCCGTGTGGCAAGCAGCCGCAGAACTCGGTGTAACTGCTGCTCTTGGGCTCCGACAGTTTTGGCGAGTTCATGCACTGTTTTTGGCCCATTGCTTAAATGATCGGCTACACCGAGAACCGTGGCAGCACGAAGTGCCGCTTGATAGGTATACCCCATTGTTTGATTAAGTAAATGTAAAGCTGCTGATGTGTAATTAGAAATTGCTGTGTTATTATTTAAAATGTTCATATAGATCTCATTTATAATATAATTATTAAAATAAAAATTAAAGAAACATAAGTTACCTTATTATTTCAATTATATTATTAATCAGAAAATTGTTCATTTTTCAACCACAAAAAATCTTATACGGAAGTATATTGTTATAATGATTATTATTAATAAGGATGATGAATAAGGTTGTTTTTACGAGAAGGTTATGCTGTGTTTGTAGTGAGAATTTTTAGGGGGTATATTTATTAAATAGCACAATAGAAAAATACATTAAGGTATAATAAAAACGCTATCATAAATAACATCAGTAATTTATATTATTTGCGTAATGAAATTTTTTGTTAGTTTGATAGCATATAAAAATATTTCATAAAGTACCCCCCTAAAAACCGTGGGGGATTATTTTGTTAGAGTTGACAAACAAGGGCTGCATCAATGCTATTTCTTTGAAAATCATCCCAAAAACCTGGTGGATAACTTTCAATATCGCTCTCCAGTAGCATGGGTTTATGCCATTCAAATTTTAATCCCGCCTTAGTGATTGCATCCTTATATTGTTCACGGCTCCAACGATGCATAGTAAAAGGGCTGGGTGGGGTAGTAAGAAATTCAGCCCTCACAAGAGTTGTATCTTTCACTGGCTCTTCACTTAGAACCTTTATGCAATAATTTTCATAGTTCCCTTTTTCTAAACGATAATCAGGTTCAAATGTATAAGCGATGAGTTTACCGGAAGGTTTAAGATGATCTGCAATTACACGAAACATACTTTCAAGTTGTTCAAGTGTTTCCGCATGGCAAAATAACCAGGCGGCAACTATCAGATCAAATTTGCCAAATGACTCCATTTTGTTGACATCTCTGATATGAAATTCTATGTCGTCGCCATATTGTTGCGATTTGTTTTTAGCAATTTCTATCATCTTATCTGATATATCAATACCAATAACTTTTGAAGCGCCGCGATTTCTGAATTCCCGACTAAATAAGCCATATCCACATCCTAAATCTAACATCGATTTTCCTTTTACATCCCCTGCCAGATTTAAGAGGGTACGAGTGACTATTTTGATTTGAGCACTAGAGTCTGAGAAATCTTCGTAAAGATGTGCAATGGGATTATATAAGATGTTATCTTTCATAATTCTTTGTCCTTAATTAAAGTCAAGATGTTTTATTTATCTGTAGGATATATTATTTAATATTGGTGTGATGATTACTAATTGCTTTTTTATTTTTTACATATTAAGGTGCCAGTAATGAATTGGATATAATTATTTTTATATTAACTCTTTATTTTATCAACCCATATTCAGATGGGTTGATATCCATAATTATTTTGTGTCTAAAAAGCGATGAATTGCCCTGAGTACAGCTTCAGGTTTTTCTGCATGTACCCAATGCCCACAACCAGCTACAACCCATGCTGTTGCTTGTGGAAATTGGTTGATAATATCTTCCCGATATTCTTCAGTAATATAATCTGAATTTCCACCACGGATAAACAGGGCGGGTTCATACCATGCAGGAATAGTTTCCCAGCCGATAATTTTTTCGTACTCTTTTTGCAAAACGGATAAGTTGAATTTCCATTCCCCTTGACGGAATGATTTCAGTAAAAATTGAATAACACCCTCTTCCCGAATATCCTGGTGCATAATATCTGCTGCTGCTTGTCGGGTTTGTACACCGGCGGTCGTGACTTTGTTCAGTGCTGCGAAAATGCTGTCATGGCGGCGAACCGGGTAAGCGACAGGAGCCATATCAATCACCACGATTTTTTCAATCCGTTCTGGCGCAATAGCTGTCATGGTCATGGCGATTTTGCCACCCATGGAATGCCCAATAATAATGGCGTTGGGCACACTTAGCTCATCAAGCAGTGTCAGGACATCCTGTGCCATATCGTGATAATCCATATTTTCCATACGTGGTGAAAGACCGTGGTTACGTACATCGATTTGAATCACCGAATAATGTTGCTGTAAATCACGCCCCAATACTCCCAAATTGTTTAAATCTCCAAAAAGCCCATGAATCAAGACAATGGGAGTTGAAGATTGCGGATTTTCTACAGTGTGAAGATGATAATTTAATTGACGATTTGATTTCATGATTTGCCTGAATTTAATACCATTTATACAATGTTTAATATTGAGATGCTTAATATCATGATGCGTGAATTGTGACAAACTCAATGGGATGAAATAGTTGTAACTAATTGATTTATTTTAAAGGAAAGTCGCTTTCCTAAAGATTCTCAATTTTTAAAGGAATCACTTTAAGTTATTGAAAGTTTAATTGTTTTGTTTTGTGGCATTATATCTTATAATCCCAAGATAATTTTTTCATTAAGAACAGTACTGGATAGAAATGAAAACGATAGAAGTTGATGAAGAACTTTACCGCTTTATTGCAAGCCAAACTCTGCATATCGGTGAAAGTGCATCTGATATTTTACGGCGCATATTGAAGTTAGACGCCGGGCAGCCAGTACAAATTACAGAGCCTGCCAACGACCCTGCACCTGTTGTTAAAACCCCTGTTGCCCGTTCCCGTGATGCTGTCCGTGTTATTCGTGAATTATTGCTTTCTGATGAATATGCTGAAAAGAAAAAATCTGTTGAACGTTTTATGCTGATCTTGTCGGCATTGTATAGCCTGAACAGCGAGAATTTTTCTAAAGCAACGGAAGCGATGCATGGCCGCACCCGTACCTATTTTGCCGGTGATGAGTACACCTTATTGGCTAGGGGTAAGCAAACTAAGCCACGTCATATTCCCGGTACACCTTTTTGGGTGATCACTAATACCAATACTGACCGTAAACGTAGCATGATTGAACATATTATGCAGGATATGAAGTTTCCGGCAAATTTGATTGAGAAAGTGTGTGGCACTATTTAATTCAGTTAGTTGCCCTACTACTAATACAATCGCTTAGTTTATTAGTACTGCGCTGGCGATAAGTCAGTGCGGTTTCCCAGGAGAAATAATAAAGTGGCAATTCATCCAAGGGCAGGGCAGCTCGCCCAGCAGCATGATTTAATCAATATTGCTCAGCTCACTTCACAGTATTACACCTTACAACCACATCCTGAAAATCCAGCACATAAGGTCAAATTTGGTACTTCTGGCCATCGTGGCAGTTCTGGGCGTAGTAGTTTTAACGAAGCGCATATTCTGGCTATTTCGCAGGCGATTGTGGAAGTTCGTTCGCAACATGGGATTACTGGACCATGTTATGTGGGCAAAGATACCCATGCACTTTCAGAAGCGGCATTTATCTCCGTATTGGAGGTGTTAACGGCAAATGGTGTGGATGTAATTGTGCAGGAAAATAATGGGTTTACACCGACTCCTGCCATTTCTCATACCATCTTATGCCATAACCGTCAGGGAAAAAGTTCGGCTGATGGTATCGTGATTACGCCATCCCACAACCCGCCAGAAGACGGTGGTATTAAATATAATCCGCCTAACGGCGGACCCGCCGATACCGATTTGACGGCAATCATTGAACAACGTGCAAATGAATTATTGGCCGTTGGTCTCAATGGGATCAAGCGCCTGCCTTATGAACAGGTATTAAAAAGTGAATATCTGCATGCCCAGGATTTGATCGATCCTTATGTCACTGCTCTGGGTGAAGTTGTGGATATGGCGGCGATCCAACAGGCAGGTTTAAAGATTGGTATTGATCCACTGGGCGGCTCAGGGATCGCCTATTGGCAGCGGATTGGGGAATATTACAATCTCGATCTGACACTGGTTAATGATAAGGTCGATCAGACATTCCGTTTTATGACATTGGATCATGATGGCGTGATCCGTATGGATTGTTCATCCCGTTGGGCGATGGCGGGGTTACTGGAGCTGCGTGGTAAATTTGATTTAGCCTTCGCCAATGATCCTGATTATGACCGTCATGGGATTATTACACCGGCTGGTTTGATGAATCCCAACCATTACTTAGCAACGGCTGTCGATTATCTATTCCGTCATCGTCCACAATGGCCGAAAAATATCGCAGTGGGTAAGACACTGGTTTCCAGCGCCATGATTGATCGTGTTGTAGCCGATCTGGGACGGGAATTAGTAGAAGTTCCCGTCGGTTTTAAATGGTTTGTGGATGGATTATATAAAGGCCAGTTGGGCTTTGGTGGAGAAGAAAGTGCCGGAGCATCTTTCTTGCGCTTTGATGGCACTCCGTGGTCAACCGATAAAGATGGTATCATTCTTTGCTTGTTGGCTGCTGAAATGACCGCAATGACTGGTGAAAATCCACAGCAACGTTACGATAAATTGGCGGCCAGATTTGGCACACCAAGCTATAGCCGTATTCAGGCTCCAGCGACTCATCAGCAAAAAGCATTGCTGTCTAAATTATCACCGGAAATGGTCAAGGCCGACATATTGGCAGGTGACCCGATTACTGCCCGTTTGACCACTGCATCGGGCAATGGTGCTTCCATTGGTGGCTTGAAAGTGATGAGTGACAATGGTTGGTTTGCTGCCCGTCCTTCTGGTACGGAAGAGGCCTATAAAATCTATTGCGAAAGCTTCCTTGGTGCGGAGCATCGTGAAAAAATTGAACAAGAGGCACAGGAAATCGTCAATCAGGTATTTGCTGCGGGTTGATTGGTTTCTATTTCTGGCTGGAAAAACACAAGCCGTAGCAGTTGCTGCGGCTTCTTTGCTTTTATCCCAAAGCAACCATCAAAGCGCCTATGGCAATCAGTACGACGCCAGCGGAAGTCACCAGAGAAATTTTCTCGCCAAATAGAATTACCGCCAGAACGACGGCAAATACCACGCTCAATTTATCGATAGGAGCAACCTGGGAAACATTACCATGTTTGATCGCTAAAAAATAGAATAGCCAAGAGAGGGCTCCGGCAAGACCACTTAATAGGATAAACAGCAGCGCCTTACGATTGGCAAGAATTTCACTGATAAGAGTCAATTTTCCCTGCACAGCGACAACGCCAACCAGAAACAGTGCCATAATGACAGCACGAATAGCGGTTGCCGTATTGGCATCCAAATTTTGCAACCCAATTTTTCCAAAGATAGCCACCAGCGCTGCTGTTAGTGCGGAGAGTAAGGCATAAATCAGCCATGTACTCATATTCAATTAATCCTGTGTTTGATATTAACGTGTTTGTATCAGAGGAGTGAATCATAGGCTAATTTTGTTGATCTGAATATATAGAATTCCATTAAAATGCTAAAAATTTTTATGCGCTTTATTCTTCGAATGGCTGCAACTTTTAATTATGTGAAAGTACCATTAATTAAAGATCGCCCAAAGAGTTGTAAATTAATCCATGCAAAAAAGCAGACCAAGTTTTTTTGCAAAATGCCTTTTATGATGAACATCACAGAAAGTAACTCATCCTTTATTCTCCTCCTGATATTTATTAATAAAGGATGAGGTGAACTTATCTAATACAATGTTTAATCATTATTTTCATTTTATTAAAAATAAAATAGTTGATGTGATCTTTCTATTAAAAAGGTTTGACTATGAAATCTGACTTTTGGAGAAAGGTTTATCTTATTGTATTCGGCAGCTTATTCATTTTATCACTGACAAGTTGCGTACAAGATAGCGGTATACAAAATAAAAATCATTCGCTCAAAACCCAGGAGGAACTGATGGCACCTAGTTTGAAGCAAATATCTGGTAGTGAACAAATCTACCGTTGTCATTCTGAGTCAGAAATTTCTCAAGCTTCCGCACATTGGGTTGATCGACAAACATTATTATGGTCAGGTGGGGCAGGCCAGCCTATTGTTCGCTTATACTACAATCACGACACTAAGGTAAAGTCCAATGACCAAGGTTATTTTACCGATAAGTATCTGGCGTTAACACCGACAAACTTAAATCAAGAAACAGCGAGGAGATTTCCTCATCTGGCAAAATGGGCAGCATTCCGTCTACCAGAAGGAACAGATATTGATCTTCTTCTGACCGGAGATTTGGTGGCTTTGGCTGCTAATGAGCAAGGTTTGCTAATATCAGCAACTCAAGTACAAACGGCGGGTGTGTTGGATGATCGTTTCGCTGATGCTGCTGATAAGCTGGAATATGGGGCACGGATAAACGATAAGGGGGTGATTTTCCGCTTATGGGCACCAACTGCCCAAGAGGTGGACTTGGTTCTTTATAATCAAGATAAGCAAATTATCGCCAATTATACAATGGAACGCGATACCGCGAGTGGCTCTTGGTCATGGCAAGGCGATAAGAAATTGATTGGTGCTTACTATCGTTATGCCTTAAAAGTCTACCATCCATCTTCCCGTAATGTGGAACGTTATGAAGTTACCGATCCCTATTCTTATAGTCTGTCCACTAATTCAGAATATAGCCAGATTGTTAATTTGGATGATACATCCTTAAAACCACAAAACTGGGATAACCTGTTGACGCCACGCCCGCAAAATACACCAATGGATATTGCCAGCATGGCTATCTATGAAGCACATATTCGTGATCTTTCCGTTGCAGACAGCACGATACCAGCAGCCTGGCGTGGTAAATATCTGGCTCTGACTGACAAGAATAGCGATATGTTCAAGCATCTTAAGGCATTGAGTCAGGCGGGAATGACTCATATAGAGTTATTGCCTGTGTTTGATATCGCTTCCATTAATGAATTTAGCCATCAGGTGGCTGATCTTGATCACCCTTTTAAACGTCTATGTCAGGTCAATCCAATGGTGAAAAATAGCCGTTTTGCGGGTTATTGCCATAGCTCATTGACTGTACGGGAGGTTTTGCAGCAATTGCGGTTTGATGACAACATCAATAATCCGCAGGTACAAGAATTAAATACGATGGTGGCAAAGACGGATTCCTATAACTGGGGCTACGATCCGTTTCACTATTCAGTACCGGAAGGTTCTTATGCCACTGATCCAGAAGGTTCCAGTCGCATAAAAGAGTTTCGTTCTATGATACAGGCTATCAAACAGCAATTGAGTATGAATGTGATCATGGATGTTGTCTATAACCATACCGATGCGGCAGGCTCTGCGTCCCGAACGTCAGTGTTGGATAAGATCGTGCCTTGGTATTACCACCGTTTAGATGAAATAACAGGCAATGTTGAAAATAATACCTGTTGTGCTGACACTGCGCCTGAACACCGTATGTTTGCCAAACTGATTGAAGACTCACTGGTAACCTGGGTTAAAGATTATAAGATAGATGCATTTCGGTTCGATTTAATGGGTTATCACCCCAAAGCGCAAATTATATCGGCACTAGAAAAAGTACGAACTATTAACCCATCGATCTACTTTTTCGGCGAGGGCTGGAATTCTGGGCAGGATGATCGGTTTGAAACCGCATCACAAGTTAATCTTAAAGGGAGTGGTATTGGGACTTTCTCTGATCGGTTACGAGATGCGGTACGTGGTGGCGGGCCTTTTGATGTTGCCGATAGTATTCGCAGTAATCAGGGAGTAGGCAATGGTGCCGAAATATTACCCAACGAAATTTCTGACTTAGATACAGATCAAGTTCATCATTTATGGGATCTGGTACGTCTTGGCATGGCTGGTAATTTGGCGGATTTCGTCATGATCGATAAAGATGGAGAGGTAAAAACAGGCAGGGAAATTGATTATAAGGGTACTGCTGCGGGTTATGCATTAGATCCCATTGAAGTACTGAATTATGTATCTAAGCACGACAATCAAACATTGTGGGATATTATTAGCTACAAAGCTGCCCAAGAGGCGGATTTGGTGACGAGGGTTCGTATGCAGGCGCTCTCTCTTGCAACGGTATTCCTTGGGCAAGGTTTGGCTTTTGATCAACAAGGGTCAGAATTATTGCGTTCAAAATCATTTACCCGTGATTCTTATGATGCTGGCGATTGGTTTAATCGTGTTAGCTATGACTATAAAGACAATAATTATGACGTGGGACTACCTGAACGTGATAATGACGGCAAAAATTATCCACTGATTAGTCGGGTGAAAAATCAGGTGGAAAAACCAGGCCAAAATGAATTATTACAGATGATGACGTTTTATCAGGAGCTATTGCGTTTACGTCAATTTTCACCACTGATGACACTTGGCGATGGTGTTGCTGTCAAGCAGCGTGTTGATTTCGTTAATGTTGGTTCTCATCAGCAACTTGGTTTACTGGTCATGACGATTGATGATGGCAATATGACGTCGGGTGATCGTGATTGGCGGTTTGATGGTTTAGTCGTCGTCATTAATGCTGCACCTTGGTCGGTAACTGTCAACGAGCTTAATGTCGAAGGGCTGAAATTAAATGATATTCAACGTGAATTAGGCGAAGCATCTTTGGCGGCGGGAATACAAATAACAGAAAATGGTGAGGTAATCATGCCTGCATGGTCAGCAGCCGTGTTGGTTCTGCCACAAGAAGGAATCCGTGGAACAGGTTTGCCTGTTCGTAAGAAGTAACGAAATCAGGTATGGTATTTGAGTAATTGAGTTTTGGGGCGGACTCATTTTTATTTACATCTTATTGAGAGCATTTTCAATTTTTGGTGGCTCTTCCAACGGCAGAAGAAAATGAAAACTGATCCCGCCTTTTTTATTGTTAGCCACCCATATTCTTCCACCGTGGATTTCAATAATGGAGCGACAGATCGCCAAATCTAATCCGACACCAGGGATAGTCGCTTCTTTGCTGGCGCGTGAGAACTTATCAAAAATAAGCTTTTCTTGCCTTTGTGGAATTCCTGTGCCTGCATCCCAAATTTCAAGATGTATCTGTTTTTTTTCTATTGTGGCTTGTATACCCAAGGGAGTTTGTTCATTGGTGTATTCAATGGCATTTTCCAGCAGGTTGATAAAAACACGTTCCAGTAAGGCGGCATCACAGTGCAGCAATAAATCATTAGGTAAAGAAAGTTCTACAGTATAGCGATTGAGGGTATGTTCCAGAGAGTGCAAGGCATTGCCGACAATGTCTTCCAGTGGATACCATTCAAGATTAAGCTGAATGCCACCTGATTGCAGTCGTGCCATATCAAGCAGGTTATTGACCAGTCGCGAAAGGCTGAGAATTTGTTGGCGAATTTGGTTAACTTGTTGGGTATGGGGTGAACTTTCTGTCGATAAATCCAACATCAGTATTTCAGCCTGCCCGAACAGTACGGTCAACGGAGTAAGTAAGTCGTGAGATAGTGCTGCCAGTAATGAATTACGCAGCTGCTCCCGCTCAGTTTCTAACCTGGCAGATTCTGCACTGCGGGTAAGGTGCAGGCGTTCCAGCGCATTGGCAATGAGTCCCGTGAAGATTTGTAATAGCCGCTGTTGTTCCGGTACTAGTAACTGGCGCTGGTTAGGGGATTCAATAGCCAGAACGGCAAAAACCTGCGAGGGCGTAGCGATAGGCAATAATTGATAAGGGACACCCGGTAATGTATCAGTACCAGCTCCCGCAGGTTGTTTTTTCTCAAAACACCATTTGGCGATCGCTTCATCGATCTGCATTTGACCACCATTATGGGATTTAACTTGATATAAATGTCGGTTGCTATCTGGCAGCAGCAGACCCGTTTTTGCCTGAAAGCTATCGGAGAGAAAGTGATAGCTGATACGGGCTACGTCTTCTTCGTTCAGAACTTTGCTCAGTGTCCGAGTTATTTCATATAAGTGCCGTGTTCGTTGTTCGCGATAACGGGCTACTCTGGCTTGATAGCGTATACCTGCGGTAAGGTTTCCAACAACTGCCCCGACAATCAGCATTACAACCAGTGTGAGCAGATATTGTATGTTTTTGACTTCCAATGACCAACGTGGTTGGACAAAGAAAAGATCAAAACTGATGACATTGACAAAAGCAGCAAAGACAGATGGCCAACGACCATAAAACAGCGCGATGATGACAACACCGAGCAGGTAGAGCGCCACCAGGTTGGCTTTATCAAGGGTCAGTAAGAAGGTTCGGGAAAAGAGGGTAATCAGGGCACAGAGTACAATAGCCATCAAAAAACCCTGAATCGGGACTCGCCATTTATCATTGAATGTTCGGTTATCTTTTGGCTCTTTGTCTCCGTGTTTTTTATCTTCCAACGCGACAATAATCAAATCCAAATCAGGGCCGAGTTTTCCCAGACGCTCTGAAAAGTCACGATACCATTTAAAGCCGAGAAAATTTACCTGTGAATTGTAATAGCGGCCAATAAGGATTTTACCCAAGTTATGTTCTCTGGCGTAGCGCAGGATGGCTTTTTCTTCATCAGAATCGGAGAGTGTTGCGGTTTCAGCGCCCAGATCTTGTGCTAACTTTAAGGCTTGCAAAATGGTACGTCGTTTACCTTCTGGCAATCGATGTAGTTTGGGGGTTTCAACGTAAACAGCATGCCAGGTACAGTTGAGTTTTGCTGCCAGGCGAGCGGCTTTTCGAATCAGTTTTTCATTGCCGGCGTTGTAGCCAATACACAGCAGTAAATTCTCTTGTGTATGCCATACGGGTTCTTTTCCTCGAGTATCACGAAAAGCACGCATTTGGTCATCTACGCGATCTGCTGTGCGACGCAGGGCCAATTCACGCAGAGCAATCAGGTTCCCTTTGCGGAAAAAATGTTCAATGGCACGCTCTGCCTGACCTGAAATATAAACCTTGCCGTCATTGAGCCGTTGACGCAGATCATCAGGCGGAAGATCGACCAGAACCACATCATCGGCCTGATCAAATATATGGTCAGGAACGGTTTCCCGTACGCGAATACCGGTAATACCGCCGACAATATCATTCAAACTTTCCAAATGTTGCACGTTGATGGTTGTCAGTACATCAATGCCAGCTTCCAGTAATTCTTCGACATCTTGCCAGCGCTTCGGGTGGCGGCAACCTCTAGGGTTACTGAATGCCAGTTCATCCATCAGAATAATGGCCGGATGGCGGGCAAGGGCGGCATCAATATCAAATGCCGCTATCCTGCGTTCATTATGGCGGAAATATTTTGCGGGTAATTGGGGTAACCCTTCCAGTAGGGCTGCGGTTTCTTGTCGATCATGGGTTTCAACAACACCGACAATGACATCTAACCCTTGCGCCAGCAGTCGTTGAGCTTCTTGCAGCATGGCATACGTTTTGCCGACCCCCGCACAAGCACCAAAAAATATTTTTAGTTTGCCACGTGGTTTTTCGTTTGCCAGTGTCAGTAATTCATCAGGATCAGGGCGATGTAGTTCATTTTGTTCCATATCTTAATCTGCCTTTTTGGTTCAGATTATCCAACGCCAGATTCAGTTCCAGTACATTGACTATGGGCTGCCCCATATATTCCAGCAGGGGATATTGAATATGTTGCTCAATGAGCTTATGGATGATTGCAAGTGGCATATGACGGGCTATCGCCACTCGTTGTGCCTGGAATTCAGCCGCTTCAGGGGATATATGGGGATCGAGCCCACTACCCGATGCCATGATTAAATCAACAGGGATTGGAGAATTTTCGGGATAGTTAAATAAACGTACCTGGATAATGTGTTGGTGTATTTTACTGCTCAATGCAGGGTTGGTTATAGCAAGATTACTGCCTCCAGATGACAGGGTGTTGTACGGTTTTTCGGCTGTCATAGAAGGTCGCCCATGAAAATAGATGGCTTTGGTAAAATTTTGACCAATTAATTCAGAGCCAATCCATTTTCCATTCTGCTCTATTAGCGAGCCTTTAGCTTGATGGGGAAATAAAAATTCTGATATTCCCGTCACCAGTAGTGGATAGGCAATCCCCGTGACTAAGCTAAGAAACACCAGCAGAACAATGGAAGAACGTAACCAGATCATTTTTCATCACCTTATTTGAAGCCCGATTTTTAAATACGCTGTAGTGAAAAGATCGTTAGTTAAACATTAAGGCAGTGAGCAATATATCAATCAACTTGATACCCACAAAAGGCACCAGCAGGCCACCAAGGCCATATACCCACAGATTCCGGCGTAAGAGTGACAATGCATTCATTGGGCGATAACTGACACCTTTTAGAGCCAATGGCAGTAAAAAGATTATGATTATTGCATTGAAGATAACCGCAGACAGTACCGCAGATTCTGGAGAATGCAGATGCATGATGTTCAACACATTAAGTTGTGGATATGTGACCGAAAAGGCGGCGGGAATGATGGCAAAATATTTAGCAATATCATTGGCAATACTGAATGTGGTCAAAGCCCCGCGGGTCATTAGCATCTGCTTGCCGATATGGACAACCTCGATCAACTTGGTGGGATTGGAGTCCAGGTCAACCATATTGCCCGCCTCTTTCGCTGCTTGTGTGCCTGAATTCATGGCAACGGCAACATCTGCTTGTGCCAGCGCGGGTGCGTCGTTTGTACCATCACCCGTCATGGCAACCAGGCGCCCTTCGGATTGATATTGGCGGATAAGAGCGAGTTTCGCTTCGGGAGTGGCTTCTGCCAGAAAGTCATCAACACCCGCTTCGGCGGCAATTGCCGCAGCAGTGAGGTGATTGTCACCCGTGATCATGACAGTCTTGATCCCCATTTTGCGCATTTCACTGAAGCGTTCTTTAATTCCGCCTTTCACAATATCTTTTAAGGCAACAACTCCCAAGACTTGCTGATTCTCAGCAACAACCAAGGGGGTTTCTCCCTTATGCGCAACTTGCTGTACCAATTGGTCAATCACATCTGGGAAATGGCTATGATTAGCTTCAATATGGCGGCGAATAGCATCGACAGCACCTTTGCGGATCATGCGATTACCAATATTGACGCCACTCATGCGGGTCATTGCAGAGAAGGGGACAAATGTCGCTTTTAATTCTCGAAGATCACGTTCACGCATATTGAAACGTTGTTTCGCCAAAATCACGATACTACGCCCTTCAGGGGTTTCATCTGCAAGGGAAGAGAGTTGAGCAGCATCAGCCAACTGCCGTTCCGTTACATCTGGTGCAGGTAAAAATTGGGATGCCTGACGATTACCTAGCGTGATAGTGCCAGTTTTATCGAGTAGCAAAACATCGACATCCCCAGCGGCTTCAATGGCTCGCCCGCTGGTGGCAATAACATTGGCTCCCAACATCCGGCTCATACCCGCAACGCCAATCGCTGACAGTAATCCACCAATCGTGGTGGGGATTAGGCAAACCAGTAAGGCAATCAATACCGTAAGTGTAATAGGTGCGCCAGACTGGTTAGCCTGGACACTGAACAAGGAAAAAGGCAGCAAGCTTATACAGACCAGCAGGAAAATAATGGTCAGTGCAGTGAGCAGAATGGTGAGGGCTATTTCATTGGGTGTTTTACGTCGCTTAGCTCCTTCAACCATTGAGATCATTCTGTCTAAAAAGGTTTCTCCCGGATTGACTGTGCATTCGATGATTAACCAATCTGATAAAACTCGCGTACCGCCAGTGACAGAAGAAAAATCGCCGCCGGATTCGCGGATAACTGGTGCAGATTCTCCTGTAATAGCGCTTTCATCAACGGAAGCTCCTCCTGCAAGGACTTCTCCATCACAAGGAATAATTTCTCCTGCTTCCACTAGCACAATATCACCTTTGCGCAAAGTGTCAGAAGTGACTTTTTCTTTTGTAGCCTCACGGCTGGATGATGTCAGTTTGGTCGCCCAATTAGTTCTTTTTACACCTTTCAGGCTGGATGCTTGAGCTTTGCTGCGTCCTTCAGCCAGCGCTTCTGCAAAATTGGCAAACAGTACGGTAAACCATAGCCAGAGAGCAATGGCACCGGTAAAGAGCGTGCTGCCCGTTAATTGTCCTACTAATATACCGATCCATAAGATAGTGGTCAGGCAACTTCCCACATAAACCACGAACATGACCGGATTGCGCCATTGTTGAGCCGGATGGCATTTTTTTAACGAATCGATAAATGCATGACGAATTAAAGTCGGTTCAAATAATACTTGTTGTTTATTTTTCATACGTTATCTCACATTCTCACGGCCAAAGTTGTAGGTGTTCTGCGATAGGGCCTAGAGCCAGGGAAGGAATAAACGTAAGGGCACCAATTAGTAAAATGACCAGAATTAATAATCCGATGAAGAGCGAGCCGTGGGTCGGTAAAGTGCCACTGCTAATCGGCTGGCGTTTTTTGTTAACCATGGAACCTGCGATTGCCAGAACAGGCAGAATGAGACCAAAGCGCCCAAGAAACATGATGACGCCCAACAATAGGTTGTAAAAGACATTGTTGGCGTTGAGTCCGGCAAAAGCACTGCCGTTGTTGTTGGCTGCGGATGAGAAAGCATAAAGCACTTCGGTGAAGCCATGAGCGCCGGGATTTGCAATAGCACTGCGACCTACGTCGATTGAAATTGCTAGAGCGGTGCCCAATAAAACAAGCGAAGGAGTGATTAAAATCGCCAATGCGACCATTTTCATGTCATAGACATCGATTTTTTTGCCTAAGTATTCTGGTGCGCGGCCAATCATTAAGCCCGCAATAAATACAGCAAGCAGAACGAACAGTAATATGCCATAAAGGCCAGAACCTGCCCCACCGAATATGACTTCCCCAATTTGCATCAACCAGAGCGGTATCATGCCACCCAGTGCAGTAAAGGAGTCATGCATCGCATTTACGGCACCACAGGAAGCGGCTGTCGTCACAACGCTATAGAGAGAAGAGGCAAGGATACCAAAGCGGGCTTCTTTGCCTTCCATATTAAAGTGGTTACCGATATTGGGATGTATGAGCTGGGCATTGCCTGCGGTTTCGGCATACATCACAACGCTGGTAGCAATAATGAAAATAATGCTCATTGCCCAGAGCAGGGTATATCCCTGTCGATTGTCGCCAACAACCAGACCGAATGCGAAACATAATGCACAAGGGATCAGGAAAATGGCCAGGATCTGGACAAAGTTACTAAGTGAAGTTGGGTTTTCAAATGGATGGGCTGAGTTTGCCCCAAAAAATCCTCCACCATTAGTGCCCAAAAGTTTTATAGCTTCTTGGGAAGCGACTGGTCCCATAGGCAGCAATTGTTGTTGCCCCTCAAGAGAGTGGATGAGGACATAGGGAGAAAAGTTTTGGATAACGCCCTGACTGACAAAGAATAAGGCCACAATAATCGCAAGCGGCAGCAAGAGATATACAGTGATGCGTGTGATGTCGATCCACGCATTTCCCACTGTTTTAGTGCCTTGACGGGAAAACGCCCGCATTAAGGCAAAAGCCACAGCAATTCCCGTTGCCGCAGACAGAAAATTTTGAACAGTCAATCCGGCCATTTGGCTCAGGTAACTGAGGGTATTTTCTCCGCTATAAGCTTGCCAATTGGTATTAGTGATAAAACTGATCGTGGTATTAAGGGCCAGATCCCATCTCATGCCAACAAAATGTTGTGGATTCAGTGGCAGATGACCTTGGTTGATCAGCAGCATAAACAGTAGTAATAGTCCGGCTATGTTGAATATGAGGATGGCGAGAGCATACTGCCACCAGTTCATTTCTTTGACATTACTACCAGGTTTCTTCAGGCCACAACAACGCCACAGGATGGTTTCTGTTTTTATCAGCCAGCGAGGTAGTTCTCCTTCGACGAGCCTGGCAATCAGGATACCAAGCGGTTTACCCAATAGAAATAGTATGAGCAGGAAACTGGCAATCAGTAAAAAAGCGGATATTGCCATTTAGAAATCCTCCGCATTCAATAACGCATAAATGAGATAGCCCAGTAATAGCGTCACCAGAAAAATGCCAAGGATCAGGAAGATATTCATGGTGGTGTATCTCCTTGCTTATTTCTTCAAGAAATAGTCAGTTACAGCATAGAAATACCATACAAAGAAATTATTAAAAGGGTTCCTGAAAACGTAAAAAAAGTATAAGTGATCTGTGGAATTCATCGACAAAGCATCATAAGGCAAGTGTAGCAAACCATGTCGAGTTAATTTTTTGTTTTCAATTTGTTTGTTTTGTTTCTGTTTAAGTGTGATTTTGTAATTAAATTACGCAATCAGAGAAAAAAGGTGATTTATATCACTAAAAAAGTGGTCGGATGAGTAGTAAATTTTCATTTTATCAGATAAAATTTTATGCATATTACAGGTTAAGCCCATGAGGGGGTATCAATGTCTATATATCGTGCATACTCTTGGCATCAGATTCTCTTGCGGCGTATTGGCGCTATATCACTGGGTGCCATTGCGCTTCCTATTATGCTGTTTCGTCGTGATCGTGCCCGCTTTTATAGCTATCTGTATAAAGTATGGCGAAAAACCAGTGATAAGCCAGTATGGCTGGAATGTTTAGAAATGACTTTAGAGACACGGAATCGCTAAAATAGCATTATGACTGAGAGCCTAACCGGGCATTTTGAATATAACATCTTGAACTGTAGTATCTTGCATATAGTATCTTGGCACCTTGTCGGTTTATGCTGGCAAGGTGTTTTGTTTTATATTGGATTTATAACTAATCTATTTTGACTTAATCCATGGCAGGTATGTATTTTATGATGAAGAAAATGCTAAGTGACAAGGGGAATGTGATGAACAATGTTGAATTGGAGCATGTGCTCAATACGGAATTGAAGATCCGCGAATTTCAAGATTACGCTCCCAATGGATTACAGGTGGAAGGCCGCCCTCATGTTCAACGGGTAATTACAGGCGTGACAGCCTGTCAGGCACTGTTGGATGAAGCTGTTCGCCTTGAGGCGGATGCTGTCATCGTTCATCATGGATACTTTTGGAAGAATGAATATCCTGTTATCCGTGGCATGAAGCGTCGCCGTTTGCAAACACTGCTTTGCAATGATATCAACCTGTATGGCTATCATCTTCCGTTAGATGCCCATCCTGCTTTGGGTAACAATATCCAATTGGCGCGTCAGATGGGAGCAAAGGTTATCGGCGAGATTGATACTCTTCTTCCTCATGGTGCTTTTGATCAGCCTATTACACCGACAGAATTGATTGAACGTCTTGAAAAAAGCCTGGAGAGAAAGATACTGCATTGTGGTGATAATGCACCAGAAGAGATCCGCACACTGGCATGGTGTACAGGCGGTGGTCAAAGTTTTATTGAACAGGCGGCAGAGTTTGGTGTTGATGCCTTTGTGACAGGAGAGGTATCAGAAAAAACGATCCATGTTGCCCGTGAAATGGGACTGCATTTTTTTGCGGCAGGGCACCATGCGACAGAGCGCTATGGCATCAAAACGCTCGGTGAATGGCTGGCAAATAATTATGGATTGGATGTGACTTTTATCGATATTCCCAATCCGGCTTGATTTTTTAGCTAATCTATATAGCCCCTGGATTTTATTTCCATTTTGGGAGTTGGGGCTTTTTATCTTGCAAGAGAGATAAAACAATCATTGCGATCCCACAACATATTAATACGCTGCCTAATGCCTGACTCCAGCCTGCCAATGCCAAACCAAGTCCCAGCAGCAAATAGTAAAATAACCCAAGTAAAGCACCGGCTGTACCTAGCCTATCTGAATAGTTGGTCAATGCAGAAGCTAAAATATTCGGGATCGCCAGCCCATAAGCGATAACTATTCCCAATATCGGAAAAATAAAGAGCCAGCTATTTTCGAGCAGGTATACACCGATCCCACTGAATAAACTGATTAATGAGGCAAGGGCAACTAATTGGGTTGATATCCATTGTTGCTTTAATAGATATTTGTTTAATAGCGAGCCTAATACAACGCCGAAAGTTAATAACAAGCCAGTATAACCAAATATTTTCTGTGATAACCCAAATTGTTGGAAACGAAATGGCGCTAATTGGTAATAGCTGAATAAACAAATATTGAAAAATGCGATCAAAAACGCATTTCGCCAAATTGAAATATCTTTAAGCATCATAATTACTGTGCTGAATAAAGCCACTTTTGTTACGTCAGTCGGCCTGGTTTCTGGTAATCGGGCAATAGACCAATAGATCAGGATAATCGCCAGAATAATTAACCCAGCAAAGACTGCTTTATAGCCAGCAAAATAGTTCAATGTTGAACCACTGAGCATGCCAATGGCAGGGCTGATTGCTAAGGCAATTCCCATGACAGAAAAGACACGTGCTAACTCTTCCCCACGATAAGTATCACGCATAATGGTTTGTGTGCCGACAGAGCCAACTGCGGCCCCGAAAGCAGACAGCATTCGGGCAACGAGTAATAACCAAAATTGTGGTGTCAATAATGCCAGCAGGGAAGCGAGGCCATAGAGTGATAGACCAGCAATAATAGTTGGGCGTCTGCCAATGACATCACACATACGTCCCCATACGACAACACCAAGGGCAAAAGCAAAAAAATAGAGTGATAATGTTTGAGCAGCTTGCTCTGGGTTGACGGAAAATCCAGCGGCAATATTGGTTAATGCGGGACTATAGATGGTTTCTACGATCTGCGGGAACATCATCAAGGCAATAGCAAGCCAAAGTGATGGTTTAGTTTGCATGATTTTTTTCTTTTGCTGATAAGTAATGACTTGAAAGATTAGCATTATAATTTTTGTCTTTTTATGATAATAAAGACTATTTGTTTATTTAATCGGACATTAAATCAGTAGGAATGAGCATGGCATGGTTGCAACAAAGTGATTATTTTGATCCTGATAGCTTGGATATGCCTGTGATAGGGATCGCAGCAGAGATGGGGCAACACGATTCTGGCTTTCATCAACATGATATGGGGCAATTATTGTTTACCCAGCGGGGCTGTATCAAGATCACATTGGCAAACCAGATTTCTGTTCTGCCTCCAACCAGAGTGGCATGGCTCCCTCCAAAGACACGGCATCGGGCAGAAATGCGTGGCTCAGTAGGTTACCGTTCTATTTATTTAAATTCTAATTACTTGAAATCTCATGAATTGGAGTTACTTTCGACACAAAGTGAAGTATTGGAAGCCACACCACTATTACAGGCTCTTTTAGAGCGTATCGCAGTGTCTTCTTTTGACTCTGATTGGGAGCAGGGAAAAGGAGCAAATTTGTTGGCATTATTTTTTGATGAAATTCGCGAGGCGCGTAGGGAACCAACCTTATTGCCGCTGCCGTCTGATCGGCGGTTAACACATTTGCCATTTGATCAGTTGCCATCACCATTACACAGACTGGCTACTTATATTGGTGCCAGTGAGAAAACCATTACCCGGATATTTCAACGTGAAACAGGAATGAACTATCAACAGTGGCGGCAACAATGGCGATTGGTAAAGGCGATAGAGTTATTGGCGCAGAATAAAACGTTATCCTATGTTGCACAGGAACTCGGTTTTGCCAACGATAGTGCATTTGTGACATTTTTTCGCAAAATCATGGGGAAACCGCCAAAGGAATATATGGCTGGCTCAGAGAGATAAAGCAAAAATACACCCCTAATCTCAGAATAAAAACTGGCATAAGAGGTGCAGAAATACACTATTCAACATGTGCCAGAATATGAATAGTGTTATTGATCAAATTACTTTTCCAACTGGCTCTTGAAATCGCGTTTCGTGTGACCAGTATAAAGCTGCCGTGGACGTGCGATCTTCAAGCCTTCATCGTGCATTTCATTCCAGTGTGCAATCCAGCCAATAGTACGGGCCATAGCGAAAATCACGGTGAACATGGTTGACGGAATACCCATGGCTTTCAGGATAATGCCTGAATAGAAGTCGACGTTTGGATACAATTTTTTCTCAATGAAGTATGGGTCATGCAAGGCAATGCGTTCTAACTCCATGGCCACTTCCAGCAGACTGTCATTCAGACCAAGCTCATTTAGCACTTCATGGCAGGTTTCACGCATCACTGTCGCGCGAGGATCATAGTTTTTGTAAACACGGTGACCAAAGCCCATTAGGCGGAAAGAGTCATTTTTGTCTTTGGCGCGAGCGATGAATTCAGGAATGTGTTCGACAGTTTGGATCTCCTCCAGCATCCGCAAGCAGGCTTCATTTGCTCCACCATGTGCTGGTCCCCAGAGGGATGCAATACCCGCAGCAATACAAGCAAATGGGTTGGCACCAGAAGAGCCCGCAGTACGTACTGTTGAAGTTGAAGCATTTTGCTCATGATCTGCATGCAGAATGAGAATGCGATCCATGGCGCGTTCTAATACTGGATTAACCTTATACTCTTCACACGGTGTTGAGAACATCATGTACAGGAAGTTAGCAGCATAAGACAGATCGTTGCGTGGATAAACGAAAGGTTGCCCAAGGGAATATTTGTAACACATTGCCGCAACAGTTGGCATTTTGGACAGTAGACGGTAAGCAGTGATTTCACGGTGACGAGGATTATGGACATCCAGGGCATCATGATAGAAGGCAGCCAGTGCGCCTGTAACACCACAAAGTACGGCCATTGGATGGGAGTCACGGCGGAAACCGTGGAACAGACGAGTGATCTGTTCGTGGATCATAGTATGGCGAGTCACCGTAGTTTTAAATTTTTCGTATTCTTCGGGAGTGGGTGGTTCGCCATATAGCAGAATGTAACAGACTTCCAGATAGGTCGATTCCGTTGCAAGCTGATCGATGGGAAAACCACGGTGTAGCAAAATGCCTTCATTGCCATCAATATAGGTGATTTTCGACTCACAGGAAGCAGTGGAAGTAAAACCTGGATCATAAGTATAGAAGCCTTTTGAGCCGAGGGTACGAACGTCAATCACTTCAGGACCTAGGGTTGGCGTTAGTACGTCTAGTTCGATAGCAGCTGAACCATTTATGTTCAACGTAGCCTTTTTATCAGCCATTTATATCTCCTTAGCGCTTATTTTTATAACCCCTAACAACCAGATAGGCGCAATTTATACTGTGCCGAAAGCATTGTGCTACCGGAGAGAATTTAAAATCAGGCTGGTATCACATTTAACGCTGAAATCTCATTACGGACGACAATGGTTTTCAGGTTGTTAAAAAGTTTTTGGAAGTTATGTTTAAAGTATTATTGACATAAAATGTTATCATTTTGTGCTTATATGATACTTTTGCATAACTTTTATTTTTCGTTAAGATTAATTTTGCATCATAAAATGATGGCAAATAATATATAACGACATATATGTAAGATAAATGTTTAATCTTTGTCAAATAAGATTGTTAATTTTATGAAAAATGTTTGAAGCGTGATCTTTCTCACTGTTCAAGCTAAATGTTAATAATCATATTGTGTGGCAATTGTAATAACAATGTGAAGTACTTATACTTCTGGGAGGTCTCCGGATTATCCTGATGTAGGAGCACCCAGCGTAACCAAATCACAACTTTTGATGAACAGTAGGGATTGTTTAAGTTAATTATGTTGTGTCTTTGTATCCTCTTCGCGCTGTCTGATTCCCGCCCAGGACCGGAGGATGGAAAATAAAAAAAGCTTTGTGGGCAAAATTGTGAAAAAACAAAGACCTGTCAACCTTGATCTGCGGACGATTAACCAACCCGTCTCCGCGATAGCATCGATCTTGCACCGTATCTCAGGCGTCATCACCTTTATCGCAGTTGGCATTCTACTGTGGTTACTAGGGATGTCTCTGTCTTCGCAAGAGGGCTTCCTGCAAGCATCTGAAATCATGACTGGCTTCTTCGCCAAATTTATCCTGTGGGGGATATTGACGGCGCTGGCTTACCACATCTGTGGAGGCATTCGCCATGTGTTGATGGATTTTGGTTTCCTGGAAGAAAATCTCGCTACCGGTAGCGCATCTGCCAAAGTAGCAATAGCAATCGCGGTTATTCTGTCTATTCTGGCTGGGGTATTATTATGGTAAGCAACGCATCCGCTTTGGGTCGTACAGGTATTCAGGATTGGCTGCTATTGCGCGCATCCGCAATTATTATTGTTTTGTATGTCCTTTATCTCGTTGGTTTTGTCGCAACAACGTCGGATATTACTTATGAAGTTTGGCGTGGTTTCTTTTCTTCATCCCTCACTAAAGTGTTCACCATATTGACTCTGTTTTCTATTCTGGTTCATGCATGGATTGGAATGTGGCAGGTACTGACAGATTATGTCAAGCCACTCGTACTGCGTCTGGTTTTGCAACTGGTGATTATTGTAGCGCTGTTAACTTATTTGATTTACGGAACAATTGTTGTGTGGGGTGCATAAATGAAACTGCCAGTAAGAGAGTTTGACGCTGTTGTTATTGGTGCTGGTGGCGCAGGTATGCGTGCTGCACTGCAAATTTCACAAATGGGTTTATCCTGTGCTTTGATTTCCAAGGTATTTCCAACTCGTTCCCACACTGTTTCGGCACAGGGAGGGATCACTGTTGCGTTGGGCAATTCCCATGAAGATAACTGGGAATGGCACATGTATGATACGGTGAAAGGCTCCGATTATATTGGTGACCAGGATGCCATTGAATATATGTGTAAGACTGGCCCAGAAGCTATTTTGGAACTGGAACACATGGGGCTGCCATTCTCCCGTCTGGATGATGGCCGTATTTACCAACGTCCATTTGGTGGGCAATCCAGAAATTTTGGTGGTGAGCAGGCCGCTCGTACTGCTGCCGCTGCTGACCGAACTGGTCACGCTCTATTGCATACTCTGTATCAGCAGAATTTAAAAAATCACACGACTATTTTCTCTGAATGGTACTCGTTGGATCTGGTGAAGAATCAGGATGGCGCCATTGTCGGTTGTACCGCTATTTGCATTGAAACCGGTGAAGTGGTCTATTTTAAAGCTAAGGCGACTATTCTGGCAACGGGTGGTGCTGGCCGTATTTTCCAATCCACAACGAATGCACATATCAATACCGGTGATGGCGTGGGAATGGCATTGCGTGCAGGTGTTCCTGTTCAGGATATGGAAATGTGGCAATTCCACCCAACGGGTATTGCTGGCGCAGGTGTTCTGGTTACAGAAGGCTGTCGTGGTGAAGGTGGTTACCTGCTGAATAAAGATGGTGAACGCTTTATGGAGCGTTATGCACCAAATGCTAAAGACCTTGCTGGTCGTGATGTGGTCGCACGTTCTATGATGATCGAAATCCGTGAAGGCCGCGGCTGCGAAGGCCCATGGGGTCCGCACGTCAAACTGAAACTGGATCATCTGGGTAAAGAAGTATTGGAATCTCGCCTGCCAGGTATCCTTGAATTATCCCGTACTTTCGCTCACGTCGATCCGGTAAAAGAGCCGATCCCTGTTATCCCAACCTGTCACTATATGATGGGGGGTATTCCAACTAAGATTACGGGTCAGGCGCTGGCAGTAAATGAGAAAGGCGAAGATGTGGTGCTCCCTGGGTTGTTTGCCGTGGGTGAAATTGCTTGCGTATCTGTTCACGGCGCAAACCGTCTGGGTGGTAACTCACTACTTGATCTGGTGGTATTTGGTCGTTCTGCGGGTCTGCATCTGAAAGAATGTCTTATGGAACAAGGTACTAGCCGTGATGCCAGCGAATCTGATGTCGACGCAGCACTTCAACGTTTGAACCGTTGGAATAATACCCGTTCAGGTGAAGATCCAGTGGAAATCCGCAAAGCATTGCAAGCTTGTATGCAGCATAATTTCTCGGTATTCCGTGAAGGTGATGCGATGGCAAGAGGATTGGAAGAGCTGAAAGTGATCCGCGAACGTCTGAAAAATGCTCGTCTGGATGATACTTCATCGGAATTCAATACTCAACGCATCGAATGTCTGGAATTGGATAACCTGATGGAAACGGCTTATTCAACTGCGGTTTCTGCAAACTTCCGTACAGAAAGTCGTGGTGCCCATAGCCGCTTTGACTATCCAGAGCGTGATGATGCTAATTGGCTGTGCCATAGCCTGTACTTACCGCAAACTGAGAGCATGACTCGTCGTGAAGTGAATATGCAGCCAACGTTGCGTGAAGCTTTCCCGCCGAAAGTGCGTTCTTACTAATTGCATTGCTGATGTTCCAGTTGCGGAGAAATAGATTATGAAACTTGAATTTTCAATTTATCGTTATAATCCAGATGTCGATGATGTACCTCGTATGCAGGATTACACACTGGAAGCAGAGGAAGGGCGTGACATGATGTTGCTGGATGCGCTCATCCAGCTAAAAGAGCAAGATCCAACCTTGTCATTCCGCCGCTCTTGCCGTGAGGGTGTTTGTGGCTCTGATGGCGTGAATATGAATGGTAAAAACGGTTTGGCATGTGTTACACCCATTTCAGCGTTGCGTCGTGGCAATAAGAAAATTGTTATTCGTCCATTGCCTGGTTTGCCAGTGGTTCGTGATCTGGTTGTTGATATGGGGCAGTTCTACACGCAATATGAAAAAATCCGTCCTTATCTGATTAATGATGGTAAAAATCCACCCGCACGTGAGCACCTGCAATCACCAGTGCAGCGTGAAAAGCTGGATGGTTTGTATGAATGTATCTTATGTGCTTGTTGCTCAACGTCTTGCCCATCATTCTGGTGGAATCCGGATAAATTTATCGGTCCAGCGGGTCTTTTAGCGGCATACCGTTTCCTGATTGATAGCCGTGATACTGAAACAAGTTCACGATTGGATAATCTGAATGATGCATTCAGTGTTTTCCGTTGCCACGGAATTATGAATTGCGTCAACGTATGCCCTAAGGGATTGAATCCGACAAAAGCGATTGGTCATATTAAATCTATGTTGCTGAAACATAGCGCATAGCAAAATAAAAATTTGTGCATAAATAACACATAAATAGTGTGTAAATAGTGCATATAATGTTGCCCTCCACAATTTTGAAATAAATATCAAATCAGTGGAGGGCATTAAAGAATGAAAAATGATAAATTGCCTACTGCTAAAGACGAAATGTGTTTCCAAATAAAGGGATCTTTAAAAACTGATATTCGGTTTTTAAAGGTTCCTTGATGGGTAGGAAAACCCAAAGAAGAACATGCATTAAGCACGTCCAAATGAACCTTTTATCAACACCGCTAATTAAGCGGTATTTGTTAACCACGGCGAAAACTAAAGCTTTTAAAGCTTAAGGGCTCACAATGCAGAACGGCGCAATGAAGGACTGGCTGGACTCAAGCTTTCTGGCTGGTGCAAACCAGTCTTACATAGAGCAAATCTATGAAGACTATATAACTGATCCTAATTCTGTTGATGCAAGTTGGAGAGAAATTTTCCAACAATTACCGGATGCAGGACTTAGCGGCGAACAGCTTCACACACAGACACGCGATTATTTCCGTCGTCTGGCAAAGGATGCCACGCGTTACCACACTTCAGTCAGCGATCCAGCAATGGATGCAAAACAAGTCAAAGTTTTGCAGCTCATCAATGCATTCCGCTTCCGCGGACACCAACATGCAAACCTTGATCCATTGGGATTATGGAAACAGGAACCTGTACCCGATCTTGATCCTGCTTTCCATAATTTAACAAAATCGGATTTTGAAGAAACGTTTAATGTAGGCTCTTTTGCCATTGGCAAAGAGACCATGAAATTGGCTGATCTGTATGACGCGCTGAAACGCATTTATTGTGGTTCAATTGGTGCGGAATATATGCACATCACCAATACGGAAGAAAAACGTTGGCTCCAGCAACGTCTGGAGTCAGTGACAGTAAGTTCACAGTTTAGTGCAGAAGAAAAACGCCGTTTCCTGAAAGAATTAACATCAGCGGAAGGTTTGGAACGCTATTTAGGTGCCAAGTTCCCAGGGGCGAAACGTTTCTCCCTGGAAGGTGGCGACGCACTTATCCCTATGTTAAAAGAGTTGATCCGTCACGCAGGTAAACAAAGTACCCGCGAGGTGGTATTAGGAATGGCTCATCGTGGTCGCCTCAACGTTCTGGTCAATCTCTTGGGCAAAAAACCGATTGATCTGTTTGACGAATTTGCGGGTAAACATAAAGAGCATCTGGGTACAGGTGACGTAAAATACCATCAAGGTTTTTCTTCTGATTTTGAAACCGAAGGCGGTTTGGTGCATTTGGCACTGGCCTTTAACCCCTCTCACCTTGAGATTGTCAGCCCTGTTGTTATCGGCTCTGTACGTGCCCGCCGTGATCGCCTTGATGAAGGTCGCAGTAACATGGTTCTGCCTGTCACCATCCACGGTGATGCCGCAGTCACAGGGCAGGGGATTGTTCAGGAAACGTTGAACATGTCTCAGGCTCGCGGTTATGAAGTTGGCGGTACTGTTCGTATCGTAGTGAATAACCAAATTGGCTTCACCACTTCTAACCCGAAAGATGCCCGTTCAACACAATACTGTACTGATATTGTGAAAATGGTTCAGGCACCGATTTTCCACGTTAATGCAGATGATCCGGAAGCTGTTGCATTCGTCACACGTCTGGCGCTTGACTTCCGTAATACCTTCAAACGTGACGTGATGATCGATCTGGTCTGTTACCGTCGCCACGGTCATAACGAAGCTGATGAGCCAAGTGCAACTCAGCCACTGATGTACCAGCAAATCAAAAAACAACCAACTGCACGTAAAATCTATGCAGATAAGCTGGTAGCGGAAGGTTTGCTGGAGGCCAATGACGTTACTGAGATGGTGAACCTGTACCGTGATGCACTGGATCATGGTGAATGCGTTGTCGATGAATGGCGCCCAATGGGGTTGCACTCATTCACATGGGAACCCTATCTGAATCACGAATGGGATGAAGAGTATCCACATAAGATGGATATGAAACGTCTGCAAGATCTTGGCAAAAGCATCAGCACTGTTCCTGCCGAAGTGGCAATGCACTCACGTGTTGCGAAAATCTATGGCGACCGTGCAGAAATGGCGAATGGCAATAAATTGTTTGACTGGGGTGCTGCGGAAACACTGGCTTACGCGACTTTGGTTGATGAAGGTATTCCTGTCCGTATCTCTGGTGAAGATGCGGGACGTGGTACTTTCTTCCACCGTCATGCCGTTATTCATAACCAAAACAATGCTTCTGTTTATGTGCCTTTGGCGAATATCCACAATGGACAGGGTGTATTTAATGTATGGGATTCTGTCCTTTCAGAAGAAGCTGTACTGGCATTTGAGTACGGTTATGCAACAACTGAACCTCGTGTCCTGACGATTTGGGAAGCCCAATTTGGTGACTTTGCCAACGTGGCTCAGGTTGTGATTGACCAATTTATCAGCTCTGGCGAACAGAAATGGGGCCGTATGTGTGGTCTGGTTATGCTGCTGCCACATGGCTATGAAGGGCAGGGACCAGAGCACTCATCGGCACGTCTGGAGCGTTATCTGCAACTGTGTGCTGAACAAAACATGCAGGTTTGCGTACCATCGACTCCAGCTCAGGTTTATCACATGCTGCGTCGTCAGGCTCTGCGTGGTATGCGCCGTCCGCTCATCGTTATGTCACCAAAATCACTACTGCGTCATCCATTGGCAGTGTCTACTCTGGATGAATTGGCGCACGGCAAATTTGAACCAGTGATTGGTGAAATTGACGCCTTGGAGCCAAAAGGTGTTAAACGCGTTGTGCTTTGTTCCGGTAAAGTTTATTACGATCTGCTGGAACAGCGTCGTAAGAACGAACAGACTGACGTTGCTATTGTGCGTATTGAACAGCTGTATCCATTCCCACGTCAGCACTTGCAAGCTGAGCTTGAGCAGTATGCCCATGTTCATGACTTCGTCTGGTGTCAGGAAGAGCCACTGAACCAAGGGGCTTGGTATTGCAGTCAACATAATTTCCGTGAAGCGATCCCATTTGGGGCTTCTTTACGTTATGCAGGTCGTCCGGCATCTGCTTCCCCAGCTGTGGGATATACGTCTGTTCACCAGCAGCAACAGCAAGCACTGGTTAATGACGCACTGAATGTTGAATAAATTAAGGATAGAAAATGAGTAGCGTAGAAATTCTGGTCCCAGACCTTCCTGAATCTGTTGCAGATGCCACTGTGGCAACATGGCATAAAAAACCAGGTGACACCATAGAGCGTGATGAAGTGCTGGTTGAAATTGAAACGGATAAAGTTGTTTTGGAAGTACCAGCAAGTGAAGCCGGTGTTTTGGAATCCATTTTGGAAGAAGAGGGCGCCACTGTTCTGTCCAAACAACTGTTAGGTCGTATCCGTTTAGGTGACAGCACGGGTATACCTGCCGAAGTAAAAGCTAAAACAGAGGCAACGCCAGCACAGCGGCAGACTGCGTCTTTGGAAGAAGAAAGCAACGATGCACTAAGCCCTGCTGTTCGTCGTCTGATTGCAGAACATGATTTAGATCCTGCTGCCATTAAAGGCAGTGGTGTTGGTGGCCGTATTGTCCGTGAAGACATTGAAAAATATGTCGCTGCGAATAAAAAAGAGAGTGATAAGCCTGCTGCATCTGCTGAACAGCCATCCTTATTGCCACACCGCAGTGAAAAACGTGTCCCAATGACGCGTTTGCGTAAGCGTGTTGCAGAACGTTTACTTGAAGCGAAGAACAATACAGCAATGCTGACGACTTTCAATGAAGTCAACATGAAGCCAATTCAGGAATTGCGCAAGCAGTATGGCGATGCATTTGAAAAACGTCATGGTGTACGTCTGGGTTTTATGTCTTTCTATGTGAAAGCGGTTGTTGAAGCGTTGAAACGCTATCCAGAAGTGAACGCTTCCATTGATGGAACAGATGTGGTTTACCACAACTATTTTGATATTAGTATTGCTGTATCTACACCACGTGGCCTGGTTACACCTGTATTGCGTGATGCAGATGCATTGAGCATGGCTGATATTGAGAAAAGCATCAAAGAGCTGGCTATCAAAGGCCGTGACGGTAAACTGACTGTTGAAGAACTCACTGGCGGTAATTTCACCATTACCAACGGCGGTGTTTTCGGCTCCCTGATGTCCACCCCGATCATTAACCCACCACAAAGCGCTATCCTTGGTATGCATGCCATTAAAGATCGCCCAATGGCTGTAAATGGTCAGGTTGAGATCCTTCCGATGATGTACTTGGCACTGTCCTATGACCACCGTCTGATTGACGGTCGTGAGTCTGTCGGCTTCCTGGTGACCATCAAAGAAATGCTGGAAGATCCAACACGTTTGTTGCTGGATGTATAGCATCACTATCGGCGGAGGGTGTTAACTCCGCCAGTCTGAAGTAGTACGACGTTGATGTAAAAATATATGCAGGCCAGCCCTTTTGGGCTGGTCATATCCAGAGCAACAAAATAGAAGGTAATTTACCTTTCTTAAATTAAATTATGGATAGAACATCATGAATTTACACGAGTATCAGGCAAAACAACTTTTTGCACGGTATGGTTTACCAGCACCTGCTGGTTATGCTTGTACCACTCCGCGCGAAGCAGAAGAAGCAGCATCCAAGATTGGTTCAGGCCCTTGGGTCGTTAAATGTCAGGTTCATGCAGGTGGCCGCGGTAAGGCTGGTGGTGTGAGAGTCGTCAATAGTAAGGAAGATATCCGCACTTTTGCTGAACAATGGCTGGGTAAACGACTGGTAACTTACCAGACAGATGCACAGGGGCAACCTGTCCATCAGATCTTGGTGGAAGGGGCAACTGATATTGCCAAGGAGCTGTATCTGGGGGCTGTTGTTGACCGCGGTACACGTCGTGTAGTATTCATGGCCTCTACTGAAGGTGGCGTCGAAATAGAAAAAGTGGCGGAAGAAACGCCTGAGCTAATTCATAAAGCCATTATCGACCCACTGTCTGGCCCTATGCCGTATCAAGGCCGTGAATTGGCATTCAAACTTGGTTTGACTGGTAAACAAGTTGGTCAATTCACCAAGATTTTCTTGGGATTGGCGAACCTGTTCTTAGAGCGTGATTTGGCATTGGTTGAAATTAACCCTTTGGTGATCACAACGCAAGGTGATCTGGTTTGTTTAGATGGAAAATTGAGCGCTGATGGTAATGCTATGTTCCGTCAGGCTGAACTGCGTGAAATGCACGATCCTACACAGGAAGATCCGCGTGAAGCCCAAGCTGCACAATGGGAATTGAACTATGTTGCGCTGGATGGCAACATTGGTTGTATGGTGAATGGTGCAGGTCTGGCAATGGGAACGATGGACATTGTCAAATTGCACGGTGGTGCACCGGCCAACTTCCTTGATGTAGGCGGCGGTGCAACAAAAGAGCGTGTTACCGAAGCATTCAAGATCATCTTGTCAGATGAAAATGTTAAGGCTGTTTTGGTTAATATTTTTGGTGGTATCGTCCGCTGTGACTTGATCGCTGACGGCATTATTGGTGCGGTGGAAGAAGTGGGTGTTAACGTACCGGTAGTCGTTCGTCTGGAAGGAAACAATGCTGAACTGGGTGCTAAAAAACTGGCGGATAGCGGTTTGAACATCATTGCAGCTACCAGTTTGACAGACGCAGCTAAACAGGCAGTAGCAGCAGCGGGGAATAAATAATGTCTATTTTAATCGATAAAAACACCAAAGTGATTTGTCAGGGTTTTACTGGCAGTCAGGGCACTTTTCACTCCGAACAGGCGATAGCTTACGGTACTCAAATGGTGGGTGGCGTGACACCGGGTAAAGGTGGCACTGAGCATTTAGGATTACCTGTATTCAATACCGTACGTGAAGCCGTTGAAGCAACGGGGGCAACCGCTTCTGTAATCTACGTTCCGGCACCATTCTGTAAAGATTCCATTCTGGAAGCGATTGATGCAGGCATTAAACTGATCATCACTATTACAGAAGGCATCCCAACACTCGATATGTTGACAGTTAAGGAAAAGCTGGATCAAGCAGGTGTTCGTATGATTGGTCCCAACTGTCCGGGTGTCATTACTCCTGACGAGTGTAAGATCGGCATTATGCCTGGTCATATTCACAAGTCAGGTAAAGTGGGCATTGTTTCCCGTTCAGGCACACTGACTTATGAAGCGGTTAAACAGACCACAGATGCTGGGTTAGGGCAATCTACCTGTGTTGGTATTGGTGGTGACCCGATCCCAGGTTCAAACTTCATTGATATTCTGCAACTGTTCCAGGAAGATCCACAGACAGAAGCAATTGTCATGATTGGTGAAATTGGTGGTACAGCCGAAGAAGAAGCTGCGGCTTATATCAAAGAACATGTGACTAAACCGGTTGTTGCTTATATTGCTGGTGTGACTGCACCTAAAGGTAAGCGCATGGGCCATGCCGGAGCGATTATCGCAGGGGGTAAAGGGACAGCAGATGAGAAATTTGCTGCACTGGAAGCTGCGGGTGTGAAGACTGTCCGTAGCCTTGCAGACATTGGCGATGCTGTAAAAGCGTTATTGGTATAACAATCACAAAATAAACTATTTTTATAGAAAAAGGCTGCCTCAGGGTGGCCTTTTGTTTTTATTTATAATATTAACAGTAGGTTAGTTCATTCATAAGATAAGTTATTTCTCAATTTAATTGAATTGGATTTTAGGAAAATCTATTTATTTGATTAATGAAATTGGAAATATCGGAAAAATATATTTTTTAAAGAATGAAAACGAAAAGTTAATTTTCTAACGAATTTTACAGCAAAAAATAAATTACAAACCATGGCAAATAACAACTTATTAACACGAAGTAAACTATAATGAAATAATAACTGTAAAGCTTAACAAAATAAGGAAAAAATTGACTAAAATCAATTTATTACTCTAGATTGTATTCGCTAAACTTGATTAAATTGATCTAGTATATATAGGTATTAACCTGAGAATGTATGGTATTGTTGACCTATATTCAGAATTCTAAGCTGAGTCACGTAAAAGCTATTTATTGTATGTGAATATAGGCGTAATATTATTGTGGTATCTATTGAATTTTTGATTTTGTAATAATTCATTGTTGTGTTTGAGGCATTTATTGCTGGTAGTTACGAGACTTTCGTTTTACGAAGTCGGGTTGCCGCAAGTCGGTGTCTTCCTGCTAGGAGCAAGGAGTCAAGATGTTTGATATTGTCGAACTGTCACGATTACAGTTTGCCTTAACTGCTATGTACCATTTTCTGTTCGTACCATTGACGCTCGGTATGGCGTTTTTGCTTGCGATCATGGAAACGGTATATGTCCTTTCTGGCAAACAAATCTATAAAGATATGACAAAATTCTGGGGTAAGTTATTTGGTATTAACTTTGCCTTGGGTGTCGCAACGGGCTTGACCATGGAGTTCCAGTTCGGAACCAACTGGTCATATTTCTCACATTATGTTGGTGATATTTTCGGTGCGCCTCTGGCCATCGAAGGTCTGATGGCATTCTTCCTCGAATCCACATTCGTTGGTCTGTTTTTCTTCGGGTGGGATCGACTGAGTAAGAAACAACACTTGGCGGTTACTTGGCTGGTTGCATTAGGCTCTAACTTCTCTGCATTGTGGATACTGATTGCGAATGGTTGGATGCAAAACCCGATTGCGTCTGACTTTAACTTCGAAACCATGCGAATGGAAATGGTGAGCTTCAGCGAACTAGTACTTAACCCAGTTGCACAGGTGAAATTTGTCCACACTGTTGCAGCCGGTTATGTTACTGGTGCCATTTTTGTATTGGGTATCAGCTCTTACTATCTGCTTAAAGGGCGCGATTTGGCGTTTGCCAAACGTTCTTTTGCGATTGCAGCAAGTTTTGGCATGGCTGCGGTACTGTCTGTCATCGTTCTGGGTGATGAATCTGGATATGAAATGGGGGACGTGCAGAAAACCAAATTGGCAGCAATCGAAGCAGAGTGGGAAACTCAGCCGCCTCCGGCTTCATTTACGCTGATTGGTCTTCCTGATCAGGACAAAATGGAAAATAAATATTCCATCCAAATTCCTTACGTTTTAGGTTTGATTGCTACCCGCTCTACAGATACACCGGTCGTTGGTCTGCGGGATTTGATGAGCCAGCACGAGCAGCGTATCCGTAATGGCATCAAGGCTTATGAATTACTGGAAGAACTGCGTGCAGGTAATGTTGATCCAAGTGTTCGCAGTGCATTCAATGAAAGTAAGAAAGATCTTGGCTATGGCATGCTCGTGAAGCGTTATACCCAAAACGTAACTGATGCCACAGAAGAGCAAATTCAAGCCGCAGCGAAAGACTCTATTCCACGCGTAGCACCGCTCTACTTTGCATTCCGTATCATGGTTGCTGCTGGCTTTATTATGCTGCTGGTTATCGGTCTGTCGTTCCTGAGTGTTCTGCGTAACCGTATCGGTCAACATAAGTGGCTGCTTCGTGCTGCATTGTTCAGTATTCCATTGCCATGGATTGCCGTTGAGGCTGGTTGGTTTGTCGCAGAATATGGCCGTCAGCCATGGGCGATTGGTGAAGTGTTGCCAACTGCTGTCGCGACTTCAACACGTAGTGTAGGCGATCTGATTTTCTCAATGGTGCTGATTTGTGGTCTGTACACTTTGTTCTTGATCGCAGAGATGTTCTTGATGTTCAAATTTGCCCGTCTTGGCCCAAGCAGCCTCAAGACTGGACGTTACCATTTTGAACAAAAAACCGCTGCTTCAGCGAATAATATTGAGTAAGCAGGAGTCCACTTATGCTTGATTATGATGTATTACGATTTATATGGTGGCTGCTGATTGGTGTGTTACTGATCGGTTTCACGGTGACTGATGGTTTCGACATGGGAGTTGGTATCCTGCTGCGGCTCATTGGTAAAAATGATACCGAACGCCGCATCATGATTAACTCAGTTGCCCCGCACTGGGATGGTAACCAAGTTTGGTTAATTACCGCGGGGGGGGCCCTATTTGCCGCATGGCCGATGGTATATGCAGCCGCTTTCTCTGGCTTTTATGTGGCAATGATTCTGGTCTTGGCAGCACTGTTTTTCCGTCCGGTTGGCTTCGATTACCGTTCAAAACTGGAAAGCAGCAAATGGCGCAATATGTGGGATTGGGGGCTGGTTATCGGTAGCTTCGTACCTGCATTGGTTATCGGGGTGGCATTTGGTAACTTGCTGCAGGGCGTACCGCTGGCGGTAGATTCTTACCTGCGTGTCTCCTACGAGGGTTCATTCTTTGGATTGCTGAACCCTTATGGATTGCTGGCCGGGGTGATTAGCCTGATGATGATTGTGACGCAGGGTGCAACTTATCTGCAAATGCGTACAACAGGCGAACTGCACCTGCGCTCCCGTACTGCAACCCATGTTTGTGCAGCGATAACGGCAATTGCATTCCTGTTGGCAGGGATATGGCTGATTTATGGCATTGATGGCTATGTTGTAACGGGAGGCTTGGATGTTAATGCGGCATCCAATCCATTACATAAAGAAGTCATCCAGCAGGCAGGCGCATGGCTGACCAACTTCAATAACTATCCGGTTCTGTGGGCTATACCTGTGTTGGGCGTATTGCTTCCTCTGCTGACTATGCTGGCTACCTGGATGGATAAAGGTGCCTGGGCATTCTTGTTCTCATCACTGACAGTAGCTTGTATTATCCTGACTTCAGGTATTGCTATGTTCCCGTTCGTGATGCCATCAAGCATTGATCCGAATGTCAGTCTGACAATGTGGGATGCGACATCCAGTCAGTGGACGTTGCAAATTATGTTCGTTGTTGCACTTATCTTCGTTCCTATCGTGCTGTCTTATACCATTTGGTGTTATTACAAAACCTTCGGGCGTTTGGATAAGAACTATATTGATAACAACAAACACTCACTGTACTAAGGAGCATAGGCATGTGGTATTTTGCTTGGATTCTCGGAACGCTTTTGGCTTGTAGCTTTGCGGTCATTGCTGCTTTGGCACTTGAGCATAGCGAATCACAGAACGCTTCTGAGAGTGACAAAAAATAATGTTGGCTGATAAATGCTACCAACTTATGGATAAGAGCCTATTGAGGGCTCTTATCCTCATTATCGCCTTAACACTTGCTGCATGTGTGTTTTGGGATCCTGCACGTTTTGCTGCCAATACCAGTTCACTACAAATATGGCAAGGTAGTTTATTGATCTGGGGAGTTTGTTCTGGCGTTACTTTTGGTGTTGGTTTTCATCCTAAGCGTATTATCTGGCAATTATTTTTTCATCCGTTACCTGCATTTTTCATTCTTCTTTTTGGCTTATATCATTTCTTTAAGTAAACTAATTGTAATTTTATAGGCCGTCGGCCTATAAATTTTTTTTACTGACAAGTCATTCCAAAGCGCTATTGTCTTAAGTATAGTGACAGCGTCAATTCGCCTAATTAGGATTATATGAGTAATATGTTATTCCGTTGGCCTATCCGTGTTTACTACGAAGACACAGATGCTAGTGGTGTGGTTTATCACGCTCGGTATTTGGGTTTTTACGAAAGAGCTCGTACAGAGATGTTGCGGGAAAGAGGTTTCCACCAACAGTCTATGCTAGATGAACAAGTTGGCTTTGTTGTTAGTCGCATGACGATTGACTACCGGAAACCAGCAAAACTGGATGACCAACTGGTTGTTGAAAGCGAAGTTACGAATATCCGTGGTGCTTCTCTGACATTTATTCAACGAATTGTCGATTGTAATGGCGTAGTTGTCAGCAGCGCAGAATGCCTGGTTGTCTACGTGAATTCATCTCAAATGAAGCCAATTGCGCTTCCAAAGTCTATTGTCGCGGAGTTTAAGCAGTGACTGACATGAACATCCTTGATTTATTTCTTAAGGCAGGTTTCTTAGTGCAGCTGATCATGCTGATTTTGATTGGCTTCTCTATCGTCTCTTGGGCAATCATTATTCAACGAACAAAAATCCTTAATGCCGCAAGCCGTGAGGCAGAAGCATTTGAAGATAAATTTTGGTCTGGTATTGAATTATCTCGCCTTTACAAAGAAAGTCAGTCACGCCGTGATTCGTTAAGTGGTACTGAGCAGATATTCCATTCCGGGTTTAAAGAATTTGCTCGTTTACATCAGGCAAATAACCATGCTCCAGAAGCTGTTATCACAGGGGCTTCCCGTGCCATGCGTATTTCATTAAATCGTGAATTGGAAGTATTGGAAAATCATATTCCATTTCTGGGTACGGTAGGTTCCATCAGCCCTTATATTGGTTTGTTTGGTACGGTTTGGGGGATCATGCATGCCTTTATTGCGTTGGGAGCGGTCAAACAAGCAACTCTGCAAATGGTTGCGCCTGGTATTGCTGAAGCTTTGATTGCAACAGCTATCGGCTTGTTTGCGGCAATTCCTGCGGTGATGGCCTATAACCGCCTGAACCAGAGGGTTAACAAACTAGAACAAGTTTACGATAATTTTATGGAAGAATTCCTGGCTATCCTGCATCGTCAGGCTTTTGCTTCCAATACTAATAAGTCGTAATAAATCGTAAGGGGAAATCAGCGAATGGCGCGCACTCGTAGTCGCAGACGTGAGCTAAAATCCGAGATCAATATCGTCCCCTTGCTGGACGTGTTGCTGGTATTGCTGCTTATTTTCATGGCAACAGCACCGATTATCACGCAAAGTGTGGAAGTTGATTTACCTGATTCGGTGGATTCAAAGACAGTTTCCAGCACTGATAATCCGCCGGTCATTGTGGAAGTTTCTGGGGTAGGGCAGTACAGCATGATTGTTAATCAGGAACGCTTGGAATTATTACCTGAACAGCAAATCGTTGCAGAAGCTCAAACCGTGATGAAAGCCAATCCGAAAACGATTTTCTTGATCGGTGGTTCTAAGGAAGTTCCTTATGATGAAATTATCAAAGCGTTGAATATGCTTCGTCAGGCAGGTGTTAAATCGGTGGGCTTAATGACTCAGCCTATCGGCGCCTGACAACGGCTGTCACTTAAAGTTTCTGGATGTCGAGTGTGGGAAAGACAAGCGAGCAAAATAATAGGCTGAATCGCGCTATTATCATTTCGGTAATATTGCACATTATCCTGATCGGATTTCTGATTTGGGGTTCTTTGGTGCAAAAAACAGAAATGGGGGGCGGTGGACAAAGTGGTACTGTCATTGATGCAGTTATGGTTGATCCGAATGCGGTCGTGCAGCAATATAACCAGCAGCAACAGCAACAGGCCAATGCAAAGTTAGCTGAACAACAGCGGAAGAAAAAAGCTGAGCAACAAGCGGCTGAATTGCGGGCAAGACAGGCGGAAGAACAGGAACGCTTGAAAGCGGCTGAAGAAGAGCGAATTAAAGCATTGCAAGAAGCTGAAGCGCAGAAAAAACAATCTGAAGTTGCTGCTGCTAAAGCACGTGAAGAGCAGGAGCAGGCTGATGCCGCCGCTGCCAAAGCGCGTGAAGATCAAAAGCAGGCAGAAGAAGCGGCGGCAAAAGCACTGGCAGAAAAAGAACGAATTCTAAAAGAGCAAGCTGAAGCCCGACAGAAAGCGGAAGCCCAAGCGAAGAAAGAAGCGGAAGAGGTGGCAAAACGTAAAGCGGCGGCTGAGGCAAAAGCTAAAGCGGAAGCCGAAGCTAAGGCCAAGGCAGCAGCAGAAGAGAAAGCTAAGGCAGAAGCAGAGGCTAAAAAAGCAAAAGCCAAGATAGAAGCAGCAAAACAAGCTCAAACGGTTAATGATCTGTTAGGTGGATTAACGTCTAATACACCTAAGCTGGGGGGAGCGGCTGCGGCAGGAAAAGGTGGCGGTAAGAAAAGTGGTCTTTCTCAACAAGATATTAATAGTTATCTGGGGAAAGTTCAGGCTGCAATAGAGAGTAAATTTTACGATTCGAACCTGTATATTGGTCGTACTTGTGATTTAAATATAAAGCTGGCGCCAGATGGATTACTGATTGATATCAAAGCAGGAGCGGGTGATCCGGCGTTATGTCGAGCTGCAATTACCGCCGCTAATTTGGCAAAAAAAATGCCGCCTCCACCAAGCAAAGAGGTTTATGAATATTTTAAGAATTTCACGCTAGAATTTAAACCGCAGTAAGTTAAATGTTTGGTAGATAATCGTTATGCTCTAAGCAAACTTTCGAATAATTTAGATGTACAAACAAAATTATTAGATTTTATTTAGGTATCTAGTTTTGTTTGTTGGCGTTTGTTAGAATCCGGCGGATTATTGCGGCAGATAAAAGATCGCGATAAGGGAGAGATGATGAAGCAAACTTTTAAACAGATGTTTAAAGTCATACTGGGCTTTCTGGTGATGTGGGCAGCACTTGCTCATGCAGAGGTTCGCATTGAAATTACGCAGGGTGTTGATTCTGCTCGTCCTATTGGGATTGTCCCATTTAAATGGACTGGAGCGGGCGAGTCACCTGAAAATATTGGTTCAATTATTGCCGCGGATTTGAGAAATAGTGGGAAATTTAATCCGATTGATTCTGCTCGTATGCCGCAACAACCGACTACTGCATCAGAGGTGACGCCTGCGGCATGGGCGGCGTTAGGGATCGATTCAGTCGTTGTTGGACATATTCAACCCAGTGCAGATGGTAAATTCCTGGTTTCTTATCAGCTTGTTGACGTTGCTGGTGCGCCAGGAACGGTCTTGGCGCAAGAACAATTCACAGTTGAAAAGAAATGGTTACGTTTCGCGGCACACACAGCCAGTAATCAGGTATTTGAAAAACTGACAGGTATTAGAGGTGCATTTACTACTCGTATAGCTTATGTCGTTAAAAATAACAGTGCGGGTAAGAATCGAGATGAGCTGCGTGTTTCTGATTATGATGGTTATAATCAATTTACCGTACATAGCTCACCGGACCCATTGATGTCACCAGCCTGGTCGCCAGATGCTTCCAAACTTGCCTATGTTACATTTGAAGGTGGTCGCTCTACGCTGATTATTCAAACACTGGCAACAGGTGCTGTTCGTCAGGTAGCTTCGTTCCCTCGCCATAACGGAGCTCCCGCATTTTCTCCGGATGGAACTAAACTTGCTTTTGCATTATCTAAAACCGGCAGTTTGAATCTTTACGTGATGGATTTAGCGTCTGGCCAAATCCGTCAGATCACTGATGGCCGCAGTAATAATACTGAGCCAAGCTGGATGCCAGATAACCAGACACTGGTCTATACCTCAGATCAGGGTGGGCGTCCACAATTGTATAAAATCGATATTAATGGCGGTGCTCCACAACGCCTAACTTGGGAAGGACCACAAAACCAAGATGCAGATGTTAGCCCTGACGGTAGTTTTATTGTGATGGTTAGCTCAGCGAGTGGCAGTCAGCATATCGCCAAACAAGATCTGGCAACGGGATCTGTCCAAGTCTTGACAGATACGTTTCTGGATGAAACGCCGAGCATCGCACCTAATGGCACTATGGTGATTTATAGCTCCACTCAAGGGTGGGGAACTGTATTGCAGCTAGTTTCGACTGATGGGCGTTTCAAATCGCGTCTTCCGGCTACCGATGGACAGGTAAAATTCCCTGCCTGGTCGCCGTATCTGTGATGCATAATAATATGTATGGCAAACTATAAAAGGATCAAAGAGATGCAACTGAACAAAGTGCTAAAAGGGCTGATGTTAGCTTTACCAATCATGGCCGTAGCAGCGTGTAGTTCTAACAAAACTGGCAATAATGATCAGTCTGGTGTAAGCACTGTTGATAATTCTTCTAAGACTCTGTCTGCTGAAGAATTAGCACGTCAGCAGATGCAAGAGCTGCAAAACAACAACATCGTATACTTCGGTTTCGATAAGTATGACATCAACAGCGAATTTGCTCAGATGTTGGATGCACACGCTGCCTTCCTGCGTACTAACCCATCTGTTAAAGTGACTATCGAAGGTCACGCGGACGAGCGTGGTACTCCAGAGTACAACATTGCTCTGGGTGAGCGTCGTGCGAACGCAGTGAAAATGTATCTGCAAGGCAAAGGCGTTTCCGCTGATCAGCTTGCTATCGTTTCTTACGGTAAAGAAAAACCAGCTGTACTTGGCCATGACGAAGCAGCATATGCGAAAAACCGTCGCGCTGTGATCGTATACTAAGAGTAATGCATGAACAGTAACTTCAGACGTTATATGTTGGGTCTGTCGTTATTGGTTGGCGTAGCGGCTCCTTGGGCCGCTACCGCCCGAGCGCCAATCAGTAATGTCGGCTCAGGCTCCACCGATGAGCGCCTCTCCCAATTAGAGCGTATTTCTGACGCTCATAGTCAATTATTAACTCAGCTCCAGCAACAGCTTTCTGATTCTCAACGTGATATCGATACACTCCGTGGTCAAATTCAGGAAAACCAGTATCAATTAAATCAGATCATTGAACGCCAAAAAGATCTTTATCTGCAATTGGATAAAATCACCAATCCATCCAGTGCAGAGAGTTCAGAGCCAGAAAATCGTAATGCTGTATCTTCGGCACCTGCTGGGAATAAACAATCTGCTGTGTCAGCGAGTACAGGAAGTGAAAAAAGTGATTACGATGCTGCCGTTTCTTTGGCTATCAACACCAAAGAATATGATAAAGCGATTGTCGCATTTCAAAACTTTGCTAAAACCTATCCCAAGTCTAAATATTTGCCGAATGCCAATTATTGGTTAGGGCAGTTGAATTACAACAAAGGCAAGAAAGACGATGCGGCTTATTATTTTGCCACTGTCGTGAAAGACTATCCCAAGTCACAAAAAAGCAGTGATTCCCTGTATAAAGTTGGTTTAATCATGCAGGAAAAGGGGCAAAAGGATAAAGCGAAGGCGGTTTATCAGCAGGTGGTTAAGCAATATCCTGGTACTAATGCAGCAAAAATGGCCGGGAAAAAGCTTTCCGGGATGTAATAATTATCCCCGAAAGGTCAGATATCGGTCTTTTGGGGGATGATTGACTGCTTAATAAGCATTTAAACAAGTTTTCTAAAATAAACATTGCGTCACACTGAGAAATCAGTAATATATGCCGCCGTTGGCAAAGATAACTGCCAAACAGGTTTAGATGGGTCGTTAGCTCAGTCGGTAGAGCAGTTGACTTTTAATCAATTGGTCGCAGGTTCGAATCCTGCACGACCCACCATCTAAACTCTCACTCAAGTACTCCTTAGATGGGTCGTTAGCTCAGTCGGTAGAGCAGTTGACTTTTAATCAATTGGTCGCAGGTTCGAATCCTGCACGACCCACCATCTAGATTCTTAACTCAAACACTCCTTAGATAAGTCGTTAACTCAGTCAGTAGAACAGTTGACTTTTAATCAATTGATCGCAGCAGATAGCTTAATAAGTTGATTACCGACTTCACATTTTTTCCTTATCGTTTTTAAATCTTTAAAATAATTAAAGACTTTTTTTCTTAAATTCGCTATCTTGTTTAGTATATAAAACAGAAAAGAGCAAAATAGCCTAATTATCTCGTAATTTCATGTTTTTTGTATTGATATACTAAACATTATTTATGGTAAGGATAAGAAAGTATGGATTTTTTCAACATTGATAACATATTAGTGCATATACCACTAGGAACGGGCGGCTATAACCTTTCATATATTGAAGCGATTGGTACGATAGCAGGGCTGTTATGTATTTGGCTCGCTAGTCAGGAGAAAATCATTAATTACCTGTTTGGATTAATTAATGTCTCACTCTTCGCTGTCATCTTCTTTCAAATTCAACTCTACGCTAGCCTCATTCTGCAAATCTTTTTCTTCGCGGCCAATATCTATGGTTGGTATGCATGGAGCCGAGTCAATGAGCAAAAACAAATAGAGCTTAAAATCCGGTGGCTCAACCCTAAACAGATGGCTGTTGTTGCCGCGGTTTCCATTTTTGCCATATTGATCATGACATTTAATATCGATCAATTATTTGGTTATATGGCAAAAGTGGTGGTGCTTGCTCTACAGGGAATAGGCTTTAATATCATCATGCCTGATTTACAGCCTGATGCTTTCCCATTCTGGGATTCAGTGATGACAGTATTATCCATTGTGGCAATGATACTGATGACGCGTAAGTATGTAGAAAACTGGCTGATTTGGGTCATCATAGATGTTATCAGTGTCGTGATTTATTACTATCAAGGTGTTTTGGCGATGTCGCTGCAATATATTATTTTGACAGGTATTGCATTAAATGGTGCTCGCCTGTGGATCAAGGCAGCGAAACAAGCGGATAACAACCAAAAGAAAATGTAAATTAAAAGCGATCATCGGCCATAGATAATTAACGTTCTATGGCCTGTTATTTGATATTTTTCTACAAAACACTTTCTTCTTATTTGTCTATTTATTTGAATTAACATCATTTTTACTCTCAATGGCATTTTCCATAAAAAAGTATTCTATTTTTACTCACAAAGATTATTTACAGAACAACGCCTAACAGTTAGATTGAGATCACAAAATTATTTTAAATAACTGTAAACGTATTAGGTGAAAGGATAATGAATTACCAGAATGACGATATAAGAATAAGAAAAATAACAGAATTATTACCACCAGTTGCATTACTCGAAAAATTTCCGGCCACAGAAGAGAGTGCTATTACTGTTCGTAAGGCACGTGAATCTATTCATAATATTTTAATTGGTGAAGATGATCGTCTATTGGTAGTGATTGGTCCATGTTCAATTCATGATCCACAAGCGGCGTTAGAATATGCAGCGCGCTTGAATAAATTACGTGAAGAATTGAAAGCCGATTTGGAAATTATCATGCGGGTTTACTTTGAAAAGCCCCGCACAACTATCGGCTGGAAAGGGTTGATTAACGATCCAAGCATGGATTGCAGTTTTAATATCAATGGCGGATTACGTACTGCCCGTAAGTTATTGCTCGATATTAATAATATGGGGTTACCTGCGGCAGGCGAATTCCTGGATATGATTACTCCTCAGTATTTAGCAGATCTCATGAGCTGGGGCGCAATAGGGGCACGTACAACGGAGTCTCAAATTCATCGCGAGTTGGCATCGGGGTTGTCCTGCCCGGTTGGTTTCAAAAATGGCACAGATGGAACGATCAAAGTCGCTATTGATGCGATTAATTCAGCGAGTTCATCGCACTGTTTCTTGTCTGTCACGAAATGGGGTCACTCCGCGATTGTGAATACAATAGGCAATCAAGATTGCCACATTATTCTGCGTGGTGGCAAAGAGCCTAATTACAGTGCCGAACATGTCAGTGCCGTTAAAGAAGGGTTAAAAAAAGCGGGTTTGGCTCCCTGCGTGATGATTGATTTCAGCCATGCAAATAGCGCGAAGCAGTTCAAAAGACAAATGGATGTCGGTGTTGATGTCTGCGGCCAGATTGCGGGTGGTGAAAATGCGATCATTGGTGTTATGGTTGAAAGTCATCTGGTTGAAGGAAACCAAAGTCTGGAGAGTGATAAGCCTTTGGTGTATGGTCAAAGTGTGACTGACGGTTGTATTGGCTGGGAAGATACAGAAGCGTTACTGTTCCAGTTGTCTCAGGCCGTCCAGAGCCGCAGAAGTTAATTTATCGCAAAAATACCATAAAAAAGCCGGAAATCAATCCGGCTTTTAACATTCTTTTTATGCGACCGTTGAGGATTACTTCGCTTTACCCTGATTTGCAACTGCCGCCGCTTTTGCCGCGATTTCATCAGCGTTGCCTAGATAATAGTGTTTGATAGGTTTCATGTTCTCATCAAACTCATAAACCAGTGGTACAGCAGTTGGAATGTTCAGTTCAAGAATTTCTTCTTCACTCATATTATCCAGATACTTTACCAATGCCCGCAGGGAGTTACCGTGAGCAGCGATAATGACTTTTTCGCCTTTTTCTACACGAGGCTTGATAACTTCTTCCCAATAAGGAATAACACGCTCAATAGTAGTAGCAAGGCTTTCAGTGACTGGGAGTTCTTCTGGTTTCAGGCTGGCGTAACGAGGATCGTGGCCTGGGTAACGTTCATCATCTTTGGTCAAATCAGGAGGAGTAATAGCGAAGCCACGACGCCACAATTTAACTTGATCATCGCCGTATTTGGCTGCGGTTTCTGCTTTATCCAGACCTTGTAATGCGCCGTAGTGACGTTCATTCAGTTTCCAGCTTTTCTCAACAGGTAGCCATTGCTGATCAACTTGGTCCAGAATATTCCACAAAGTGTGAATAGCACGCTTTAGAACGGAAGTATAGGCGAAATCAAAAGTAAAACCTTCTTCTTTCAATAGTTGACCAGCTTGTTGTGCTTCAGAGCGGCCTTTGTCGGACAATTCAACGTCAGTCCAGCCAGTAAAACGGTTCTCTTTGTTCCACTCGCTTTCTCCGTGCCTTACAAGAACCAGTTTAGTTACAGCCATAGCTTAAACTCCTATCAGTACTTTTTAATACAAAATGAAAAGATCGCTGCGGGCATTATATGGCGCGACAGGCTAAAACGGCAAACAATAGTCTCGTATCTCCTGTTTTAAATCATGTTTGGTGATAATTACGGCGATTATATATCCGGAAAGAAGGGGATAGCGGGGAGTTTATGATCTGAACCGTCCCCGAATAGAAGGAGACAATTCAGATCAAATGGAATTCAGTTTAGTGCATGACTACTGATTTTATTGGGTAGGTGAAAAATAGCAGATGCATCAGATTGAGTGAAAAATGGAAAGCAACAGCCACCCATAAACGCCCACTCCACAGCCAGGTCAGGCCATAAATTAATCCTGCCAGCGTAGCAAAAATCACCAGCAAACCACCGCCCGCAAAATGGGCAGCGCCAAACAGCAGGGAGGTAATGACAAGGGCTAAGTAAGGATTCATCCATTGACTGAGCTTCTGCTGAATATAGCCACGAAACAGCGCTTCTTCAGCCAAAGAGACAAAGAAAAGATTAGCAATAACAAAAGCAGGGAACCAATTAGGTAAATGGAGTTCAACGGACAATCCACCTAATACGGTTGCAAGCCATAATAATGCTGGAATAGCTGCGATCAATAATGCCCATCCATGAGCAGGTGCATTAGCCAAAGGTTTTCTGGTGAACAGAGTAGGCATACAAAATATCAGGATAAATGGTAGCAGCGCTTTGTCAAAGTTGAAATACATTGAAAAAGGAGCGCTGAGCGGGCCTGCCTGCACTTTATCCAGATACTTGAGGTTATGGAATCCTGGAATGTAATGCACAAACAGTAAAATACCACCAATGAGCAATAACAGCTCTATAACGATTTTGGGGACAAAATGTTTTTTGCTGTTTTTTTGGCAATAAATATATGCCATACCTAAAAGAGTTATCACTGTCAGCGTGATTATAGCGGGATAGGTAAGTACGTTAGTGCTGATCCCAACAATGATAGCGAAGAGCGCGACGAAAAAAGCAATTTTCTGGCGACTCTCTAAAAGCGCCAATGCAATGGCAAGTAATGCCCAAGCCATATAATTCCCTATTATCTTTAAAAAAACCAATGAAATAGTCTAAAAATGGACGGTGATTTTATAGTAATGGTTAAAAAATTCAAAAATAATAATAAAAAATATCAAAAAAATATGACTTGATTTTATTAAAGAGTGATTAAATAGAACGGTAACAGGAACCCCTCTCCATCAAGAGAGGGATCATAGTCATATATTGAGCGAAGAATGAAAATTACAGCGATTCTAAGGAAATATTTTCAGTTTCATACCGATAAATATCACCGTCAGAAATAAATCGCAGGCGATGGGTAATGCACTGTGGCGCATCTTCTTGATGATGAGAAACAAACAGAAGCTGCGTATCACCATGAGCAATCATGATATCAATGAAGCGCAGGACTAACTGGCGGTTTAGAGGATCAAGCCCTTGTAAAGGTTCATCCAAGATCAATAAAGCGGGATGCTTCACCAGAGCACGGGCAATCAAAACTAACCGCTGTTGCCCCCATGACAAACTATGAAAGGGGCTAGTTGCTGTTGCTCCCGATAGCCCCAATAAATCCAGCCACTCATCGGCTAACTGTTGCTGCCGATCTGAAACGGCCTGATAGAGTCCTATTGAATCGAAGAAACCCGATAGAATAACATTCCGAACGTTGGTACTGACACGATACCCCAGATGAATACTGTTACTGACATAACCAATATAACGTTTGATGTCCCAAATCGTTTCACCACTTCCCCGTTGGCGGCCAAATAATATTAACTCATTGCTGTAACCTTGGGGGTGATCGCCCGTAATCAGGTTGAGGAGTGTCGATTTTCCAGCGCCATTTTCACCGATGATTTGCCAGTGTTCATTAGGATTCACTTGCCAGCTTAAGCCGTGCAAAATGGGTTTATCATTGTATTGGACAATAACATCACGCATTGACACTAACGGTTGATCAGCTGGAAGTTGTCCATCAGTCCGGTATTCATCTGTTTCGGGAAGACGAATGTTTTTTAGCCCTTCACTGTGTGCTAACTGTGCCACGAGAGACTCTGCTAAAATGCGTTTTTTCTTTCCGGCCAGCGTCAGGTGACAATCCGCCAATACACCGACTTGTTCGACAAAATCAGGAATTTCATGGAATCGGGTTAAGATTAAAACTAAAGTAATGCCTTTTGCAGCCAGAGAACTCAACAATTGGGAAAGTTGATTGCGGGCATAATTATCTAGCCCATCAAAAGGTTCATCAAGGATAAGCAGATCTGGGTTTACCATTAATGCCTGACATAGCAAAACCTTACGAACTTCCCCTGTTGAAAGGTATTTGAATCGTCGTGAGAGTAGATCCTTAATACCAAAATATTCGCTTAATTCAAGGCACAATTCATTGTCTTTATGGTGAAGTTGGATGATGTCTGCGGCAGTACGCCCAGTATCCTCTTCTCCTTCACTGAGCAAATCTGTATTGTTGCGTTGCCACTCTTCATCAATCAGTTTCTGTAATTGTTCGAAAGATAGACGTATTGGTGTGCGAAACGAACAATGACGGTCACCTGCCAGTTGGATTAATTCATCCGACAGTGCACGAGCTAATGAAGATTTTCCACTGCCATTTGCGCCAACAAAAGCCCAACTTTCCCCAGAAATAATTTTCAGCGACGGTAGCCGTAGGGTACGGGTGTCACTTAAACGGAAACTACCTTGCGTTATTTGCAATTCAGACATTTTTCTTCCTTTTTAAGCAACATCAATTAAAGGATCATCAGAAATAAGCGGAATAATGTTCAATGTCAATGTGTAGCTATTTGTTATTCATTGAGAGTTAATCATTTTTGCAATCGATTTAACATAGGGTAGCAATAATCACTTTGTCGGCATTGAAAAGTGCGGTGACAGAATCGCGGGGCTGGAGTTGCAAATGGGTTACTTCCTGATTAGATAACGTAACACAAAGGGATTCACCGCCATCAAGTGTCAGAATAATTTCACTGTATTCTGTTCCTGTTTCAATATGGCTCACCTGGCTGGATAGGATATTATCGAATGGGACAGAAGGAGCATGTTTAGTTAAGGTTATCCACGGCGCTTTAATTAACACCAGTACTTCTTTTCCGGTAACTAAATTCAGCCGATTGGCACTTTGTTCCGTGACAGCCGCATAGATTGATGTTTTACCATCTGCCAGCAGAACCCGAACATGTTGTTGAATATTTGCGTGGCTACGTTCAATGATCGTACCAAAAAATTGATTTCGGGCACTGGTTTGTAACGAAAAACGAGATATAGCCGCAAGCAAGCTATCCAGAGGCAGGGAATCCTCTTTTAAAACATCAAACGCTTTTTGTTGAATTTTCTCCAGCAAATCATAAAGCTGCAACAGACGTTCGCCATAATGGGTAAGTTGGGCACCGCCGCCGCCTTTTCCACCCGTGGCACGTTCCACCAGGATTTCATCGGCGAGCTGATTCATTTCATTGATGGCATCCCAGGCACTTTTATAGCTGATCCTAGTCTGTTTTGCGCCTTGGCTGATAGAACCCGTGATTTTAATTTGCTTAAGCAACGCAATTCGTCGGGGATCAGCGAACAGACGTTGTTGCAATTTTAGTGTTAATAATATTTGGGCTTGCATAGTGGTTTATTTAGGGCAACTATTTGAAAGTTTTTACAACAGAACCATAAGAATCGCACGTTTCGTCGGTTACTGTTACTGTTTTATTGTCTAGAATAACCCAATTAACGTCTGTGTTATGTCAGATTCAGATATGACACAGTTAATTTGTTAGTCACTCAGGATATGAGGTTAGCATGTTTGAATTGCTTAAAAGTATGGGATTTGCGCTGATCATGGTCCCCGTGGTGATGGCGGCTATTTTGGCGTTGATTTACGGGCTTGGAGGATTATTCAATCTTATCTCCAAAACAGAAAATACCAGTCGATAGTCTTGAGCTTTACAATTTCTATTACCCGGTTATCCGGGTAATCATCAATTCCTGTCTTCTCTTCATATGCAACTTTTCATATGTAATTGTTGCATTGAGATCAACATAAAAACTAAAACTAACTCACAACTTGCCGATTAATCTAAGAATGGCGTTTTCATTTAACGTTGTATCTTGTTATATACAACGCACCATATTGATTATCTTAGGTGAGTGTAAAATGAAAAATAAAGTTTATCAGTTGCTGGCAGGGGCTGCGGTCACTTTTGCGCTTGTCGGGAATGTCTGGGCCGCAGATAAGGTGACGGTTTTTGCGGCTGCTTCATTAACCAATGCATTGGATGATATTGCGGCACAGTATAAAAAAGAGAAACGGGGCGATATTGTTGCCTCCTATGCTTCATCATCAACACTGGCACGTCAGATAGTGCAGGGAGCACCTGCGGATATTTTCATTTCTGCCGATCAGCAGTGGATGAATTATGCTACTGACAAACAATTAATTGCCGAAAATACTCGTCATACCTTGTTGGGTAACCAGCTTGTCCTGATTGCCCCTAAAGAAAGTAACTTGGATCAAGTTGAGATCAACCGAGAAACAAAATGGAAATCTTTGCTGGCAGGAGGGCGATTAGCGGTTGGCGATCCTGATCATGTACCAGTTGGTATTTATGCTAAAGAATCGCTGCAATATTTGAATGCATGGGATACGGTTAATCCACTGATGGCACGTACTAACAATGTGCGTAGTGGTATGGCCTTGGTAGAACGAGCCGAAGTCCCGCTGGGCATTGTTTATGGCTCTGATGCCGTTGCCAGCAATAAGGTGAAAGTTGTGGGTGTTTTCCCACCTGAAAGCCATAAACGGGTGGAATATCCGATGGCAATAATCAAAGGTCATGAAAGACAGGCGGTTCGCGATTTTTATGATTACCTTAAAACCCCTGAAGCCGCTGCCATTTTTAAACGTTACGGCTTTAGTCCACTGTAGGAACTGATCTTTTGGAGATGTTAAGTGAATATGAGTGGCAGGCAATTTTATTGAGCTTAAAAATCTCAGCGATTGCTGTGCTATTCAGTTTGCCATTTGGGATCTTAATGGCATGGATGCTGGCTCGTTGCCAGTTTGTTGGTAAATCCCTGCTTGACAGCATTATTCATCTACCACTGGTATTACCACCAGTAGTGGTGGGATATCTGTTGCTCATCAGCATGGGGCGGCGCGGGGTCATAGGAGAATTCCTTTATGACTGGTTTGGTGTCAGTTTTGCATTTAATTGGACAGGGGCGGCATTAGCTTCGGCTGTGGTAGCTTTTCCGCTGATGGTCAGGGCCATTCGGTTGTCATTGGAAAGCATTGATCGGCGCCTGGAACAGGCTGCCCGTACTTTGGGGGCAGGTTCGTTTAAAGTCTTTTTCACCATTATTTTGCCATTGTCATTACCTGGCATCATTGTTGGTGCGGTATTGGCGTTCGCCCGTTCATTGGGAGAATTTGGTGCCACCATTACCTTTGTTTCCAATATTCCGGGGGAGACCCGAACCATTCCTCTTGCCATGTATACCTTGATAGAAACGCCAGGCGCTGAAACCGCCGCAGCCCGTTTGTGCGTCATTGCTATTGTCTTGGCACTGATTTCATTAATGCTTTCCGAGTGGTTGACACGTTGGGGCAGAAAACGTTTGGGGGCAGCATGTTAGAGCTGGATTTTGAGCAGCGCTTGGGTGAGCTGCACATGCAGGTGGATACTACTTTACCAACGGAAAGTATCACTGCCATATTTGGTCTTTCGGGGGCAGGAAAAACCTCACTGATCAATGTGATTGCGGGATTGAGCCGTCCACAAAAAGGTCGCATTGTTTTAAACGGCGCTACCTTAGTGGATACAGAGCAAAATATCTTTGTGCCACCAGAGAAGCGCCGAATTGGTTATGTTTTTCAGGATGCGCGCCTTTTCCCGCATTATCGCGTGAAGGGAAACTTACAGTACGGCATGGCACCAGAGATGAAACCCCAGTTTGACAGCATCATTGGCCTGTTGGGAATTGAACATTTACTGTCACGTTTCCCCATCACATTATCTGGTGGAGAAAGACAGAGAGTAGCGATTGGCCGTGCATTATTGACTGCTCCTGAAATCCTGCTTATGGATGAACCGCTGGCATCATTAGATTTACCGCGTAAACGCGAGTTATTACCTTATCTTGAAAAGCTGTCCGAAGACGTCAAAATCCCGATCCTTTATGTCAGTCACAGTTTGGATGAAATTTTACGTTTGGCAGAGAATGTTATTGTCATGGACAACGGAAAAATCAGGGCAACAGGAACCTTGGAAGAAGTCTGGTCGAGCAGTGCACTGCGTCCGTGGCTGCAAAAAGAGAGTCTAGGTAGCATACTGAAAGTTTCTGTGATGGAACATCATCAACGTTATCAAATGACCGCAGTTGCGGTGGCTGACAAACTTCTTTGGTTGCCACAAGTTAATGTTTCTCCAGGAACTGATCTGCGTATCCGTATTGATGCATCCGATGTTTCGTTGGTCTTGGAGCCACCAAAAGCCAGTAGCATCCGTAACACCTTGCAAGTCAAAGTCATTGAGTTTTTCGAAGATAATGGTCAGGTTGATATCAAATTAGCACTGAGTGAACATTGCCTATGGGCAAGAATTACGCCGTGGGCGCGGGAAGAGCTTAATCTGCGGGCAGGGCAATGGTTGTATGCACAGATAAAAAGTGTTTCGTTGAATCGTCACTTATAAATATATAGGACGTTATATATAGGGAGCAGAGCAGTGGACTGATTTGCTCCCGTTGGATTGAATTACAGTACGTATTTTCTCAGAACTTCAGCAATGCCGGGTTGGGTATTGTCCCGTGTGACAATATCTGCGCGTTCTTTGACGGCATCAACGCCATTACCCATCGCGACGCCCAACCCAACGTTCTCCAGCATACTGAGATCGTTATAATTATCACCAAAAGCAATCACATCTTTCATACTCATGCCTTGCGATTCCACCCATTGTTGTAACCGCATGCCTTTGCTATTGCCTTTCTTGGCGATATCAACCTGATCAAACCATGACCATTCACACTCAAGGCCAACATTTTCCTCAATTTGGTCACTAATCTCGCGCAGTTTCACTAAATTGGATGAGCTGGTGGCAAACTTCCAAATCGAATTCACATTATGGATTGCATCTTGAAAATTATCTGTTTGGTGGACATTAGGGCGCTGGTGTTCAGGCAAGGAATCCGACCATGCAAGGGTTCGGACTACAGTGTGAGGAAATTGATATAAAATGGCATCATCAACATACATCAGATGCTGAACTTCCGTGCCTTGCAGATAGGAAAGTGCTTGCGAAGCTTCTTGAGCGGAGAGTGGATTAGAGGCCAATACTTTCTTTGCATGATAATCATATGAATAAGCCCCATTGCAGCAGATGGCAGGCGTATCGAGTTGCAATGCTTGATAGAAAGGATGGATGGCGACATGATGGCGTCCGGTTACAATCAAAACTTTGATACCTGATTGGCTGGCTTCATTTAGGGCTGCCAGTGATTCTGGCAGAATACGTTTTTGTGGATCGAGCAGAGTTCCATCTAGATCCAGTGCGATAACGCGATACGACATGGGTTGGCCTCTAAGTTGTCTATGATATCAACAAAATATTATACGTTAGTTGAATATAGTTAAACCGTCATATAGGCAGTTTAGTAGTTAAGATTTTTCCAGAATCTTTACAGATCAATGAAATGGCAATGAAGCATTAAGGAGAGAACATGAAACAGGTGGTTTATACAGCCAGCCCAAATAGCCGACAAATTCACGTATGGTCGCTTAATGTGACAGGGGAACTTTCGCTTCTCCAGACCGTAAATGTGCCAGGTGAAGTACAGCCAATGGTTGTCAATCCTGATGGCAAGCACTTATATGTGGGAATTCGTCCTCAATTTAGTATCGTAACTTATGCAATTGGGGTAGATGGATGTCTTGAACAGCAAGCCATTGCACCATTGCCGGGTAGCCCAACTCATATATCCACTGACAGAACAGGGCGTTTTTTATTTTCTGTTTCTTACAGCTTCAATAACTTAAGCGTCCATCCTATTGATGAACATGGGATCGTTAAAGCACCAGGCCAAATTGTAGAAGGTTTGCAAGCGCCACACTCTGCTAATATTGATCGGGAAAATCGTCAATTGTTGGTTCCTTGTCTGAAAGAAGATCATATTCGTATTTTTAATTTGGATGAGCAGGGTTATCTGACAGAAAGCCGGACAGATGAAATTACGGCCGCAGCAGGTGCAGGCCCCCGTCATATGGCATTCCATCCGGAAAAACAGGCCACCTATTGCATTAATGAATTGGATTCAACTGTTGATGTTCTGCGTCAATGGGAAAAATATCGTATTGTGCAATCAATTGATTCGTTACCAACAGATTTTTCCAACGTTCGTTGGTCGGCTGATATTCACATTACACCGGATGGTCGGCACCTTTATACCAGTGAGCGTTCAGAGAGCCTGATCAGCCATTTCCGCGTTTCAGAAGATGGTTATCACCTGACATTAGTCGGGCATTATCCGACAGAGACTCAGCCTCGTGGTTTTGCCATTGATCACAGTGGTCGTTTCCTGATTGCATCGGGGCAGAAATCGGACCATATTTCAGTATCGCGTATTGACAAATATTCGGGGGAATTAACGCAACTGGCGCGCTATCCGGTTGGCAAAGGCCCGATGTGGGTGACGGTATTGTCACTATAAACTTAGGATTCCAGTCACATAGCAACCTATGTGACTGGAGAATACGCCTTTGCCACTTAAGATAAAAAATTAATAAAATTTATTGATGTTGGATCAAATTAAAAGTTCCGATACCAGATAAAACAATAGGATATGTGATTAATATGTGATTCTGTTGTACAGAATATAAATCTCCCAAATAAACATTTCCTTTTAAAAGACGTAATATAATATTTCTTGGATAAATATAAAGTTGAATATTTAATGGAGTGTTGATAATGGAATAAGGATATTTTACGACGCCGCCAAGATGAATATTATTAAAATTCAATAGTGGTGTATTATATCCTCCCTGAATATAGCCATTGAAATTGGTTTTTTTACCTATATTTGGTTGATGTCCAATGATGGCAGGGTAAGAAGATACCTGTATAAAGGGATAACTGCCATATTGATGATATGTGTTAATGTTAAAATGCCCACTGATAAATTCTGTTTGTTGCAGGGCAGAGCTGGTTAATGAATCTGGTTTGACAGTTTCTGCAAACAGATGGGCTAATTCAGGCTTTTCTTTTGCCAGATTTTCATAATGTAAAATTTCTTGTTCATACCTGTTTTTAGATAGTTCAAATACATCTTGCATTTCTTCATTAGAAGGTGTGATTAAATTTTCTGTATTCATGATATTTTCCTCTTTATTTAAATAAGTGTGGTGACGTCATGAATATACCAAATAATTTATTTTTAGGTGATGTAATAGCCTCTGTTTTGGTAATTAATATTTGTCAGTGATTGACGTTTGGAAATGAATTTTATTCCAGTCATATAATGAGATATATGACTGGATATATTCTTATTTAATTTATTGCATCAGTAATTGCCTTTATCAGTCTTGCTAGCTGTTCTGTTTGAATAATATAAGGTGGCATCAGGTAAATTAACCGACCAAATGGCCTGATCCATACACCATGTTGAACAAAATGGCGTTGCAATGAAGCGACATTTACGGGCTGTTTCATTTCAACCACACCTATCGCGCCCAACACCCGAACATCTTTGACTAAACTGTGTGATTTGAGGGGAAATAGTTCTGCTTTTAATTGAGTTTCAATTGATTGAATACGCTGTTGCCACGGGCTATCAGCGAGCAATTTCAGATTGGCACTGGCGACGGCACAAGCCAGAGGATTTCCCATAAAAGTTGGGCCATGCATAAAACAGCCCGCTTCACCTTGGCTGATAGTTTCAGCAACGTGGCGGGTAGTCAGTGTTGCGGACAATGTCATATATCCCCCCGTCAATGCCTTGCCTAAGCACAATATATCGGGTTCGATCTGTGCATGTTCACAGGCGAATAGCTTGCCAGTCCGTCCAAATCCGGTCGCTATCTCATCTGCAATTAACAATATCTGATATTCATTACAAAGCTGACGAACCTGGCGTAGATATTCAGGATGATAAATCCGCATCCCGCCAGCACCCTGAACAATAGGCTCTAAAATCACAGCGGCTATTTCATCATGATATTGCAGCAATAATCGTTTTAAAGAATCGATATCCTCTGCTTGCCATTCATCATCAAACTGGCATTGCGGAGCATCGGCAAACAGATGATTGGGGAGATGGCCTTTGTACAGATTATGCATGGAGTTGTCTGGATCGCAGACAGACATGGCTCCAAAAGTATCACCATGATAACCATGACGCAGGGTCAGGAAACGATGGCGTTTTTTCCTTTTGGCTTGCCAATATTGCAATGCCATTTTCAGGGCGACTTCTACAGCGACAGAGCCTGAATCCGCCAAAAAAACACACTCCAAAGAATCAGGTGTCATTGCCACCAATTGTTTGCACAGTGCAATCGCGGGAGGGTGAGTTATGCCACCGAACATAACATGGGACATCTTATCGATTTGTGATTTTGCTGCCTCATTGAGGGCAGGATGATTATAACCGTGGATAGCCGCCCACCATGAAGACATACCATCAATCAATGTACGCCCGTCTGATAAAACCAGCTCTACACCTGTGGCTGATACGACAGGATAAGTGGGAAGTGGATCCGTCATTGAGGTATACGGATGCCAAATATGGCGCTGGTCAAATTCAAGATCTGAAGGAGTCATAATAACTTTGATGTAAACCTTTTTTGGTTCATTTTGGTTGACATGATAACGGGGTTATTTAAACTGACAACATTTTTTACATCGGAGATGTTATTGTGAGCGAGCGTCAACAATGGACAATTAGACAAACACAGGCGTTGTTTGATAAACCTTTTTTTGAATTATTATTTCAGGCACAACAGGTACATCGCGAACATTTTGACCCACAACAAGTACAGGTCAGTACACTGCTTTCGATAAAGACGGGGGCTTGTCCAGAAGACTGTAAATATTGTCCACAAAGTTCCCGTTACAAAACTGGCTTAGAAAAAGAGCGGTTGATGGAAGTGGAAAAAGTTATTGAATCAGCGTACAAAGCGAAAAATGCGGGCTCAACCCGTTTCTGCATGGGGGCGGCCTGGAAAAACCCGCATGAACGTGACATGCCGTATTTGGAAAAAATGGTCAGGGAAGTCAAGGCATTGGGAATGGAAACCTGTATGACGTTGGGAATGCTGAACCAATCTCAGGCACAGCGTTTGGCGGAGGCAGGTCTGGACTATTACAACCATAACCTGGACACCTCGCCAGAATTTTACGGCAATATCATCACCACTCGCAGTTATCAGGACAGACTGGACACTTTAGGTAATATCCGAAATGCAGGTATTAAAGTCTGCTCCGGCGGTATCGTTGGTTTGGGTGAGCAAATTCGCGATCGGGCAGCATTATTGGTGCAATTGGCAAACCTACCTAAGCCGCCGGAAAGTGTACCAATTAATATGCTGGTAAAAGTCAAAGGAACACCACTGGAAGACAATGAAGATGTCGATCCTTTTGATTTTATTCGTACCATTGCTGTGGCACGGATCATGATGCCAAAATCTCACGTCCGCTTATCCGCAGGACGTGAACAGATGAATGAACAAACCCAGGCACTGTGCTTTATGGCAGGGGCTAACTCTATTTTCTACGGTTGTAAATTGTTGACCACACCAAACCCGGATGAAGATAAAGATTTGCAACTGTTCCGCCGTTTGGGTATCAATCCTCAACAGACAAAGACGGCATTTGGTGACAATCAACAACAGCAAAATTTGACAGAAGCCATCATTCATGATGCTGATAACGAACAATTCTATAATGCGGCAATATGATGAGTTGGTCAGACTTTCTCTCCCGACGTTTGGCCAAACGTCAGGGCACCCCGCTATGGCGTAACAGGCAAGTCCATTACGGATCTGATGGACGTTTATTGTCCACTTCGGACGGCCAATATCTTAATTTTTCCAGTAACGATTATCTTGGGCTGAGCCAACATCCCCAGATTATTGCTGCCTGGCAGCAAGGCGCCCAGCAATATGGTGTAGGCAGTGGCGGTTCAGGGCATGTTACGGGCTACACTGCGGCACATCATACTCTGGAGCAACAATTGGCTGAATGGTTGGGATACCCTTGCGCTTTACTTTTCATTTCCGGTTATGCCGCTAATCAGGGGGTGATTACGGCCTTGATGGAAAGGGAAGATCGCATTATTGCTGATCGCCTGAGCCATGCGTCGTTGCTCGAAGCAGCAATGCACTCTCCTGCACAACTTCGGCGTTTTTTGCACAATGATATGGGATCTTTGCAGCAACATTTGACAAAAGCGTGTCTCGGTAAAACGCTGGTGGTCACGGAAGGGGTTTTTAGCATGGATGGAGATTATGCACCACTTAACGTTATTGCACAGCAAGCGAAATCGACGGCAAGTTGGTTGATGGTGGATGATGCTCACGGTATCGGCATTCACGGTGATGAAGGGCGCGGCAGTTGCTGGATGCAAAATGTTAAACCGGAGATTCTGATTGTCACTTTTGGCAAGGCATTTGGATTGAGTGGAGCTGCAATTTTATGCGATGAACAAACCGCAGAATACCTGCTCCAATATGCCAGGCATCTGATTTACAGCACCTCAATGCCACCTGCGCAGGCAGTGGCCCTGTCCGAAGCAGTACGACAAATCAGGGCTGGGGATGAATTGCGTCAGCGGTTGCAAAGCAACATCCGTTATTTTTGTCGCGAAGCACAGCATCTGCCTTTTGTATTGATGAATTCAGAAACGGCCATTCAGCCGTTGATCGTTGGTGACAATGAGCGTTGTACCGCACTGTCTTATGTACTTAAGCAACAAAAAGTGTGGGTTAAAGCGATACTTCCACCCACTGTTCCCACTGACAGTGCGCGATTGCGTATTACATTGACAGCAAACCATACCCGACACGACATTGATGCATTACTGGAGGCGTTGCATGGCTCTGGTTGTTAAAGCCGTTGACAAGGAAGCGATCGCCGGTGCTTTTGGACGTGCGGCTGCCAAATATGACACTGTGGCTAAGTTGCAACAGCAAACCGGTGAGTATTTGATGGGATTGGCACAAGCGGAAGATATCGGTATGCGGGTATTGGATGCAGGGTGCGGAACCGGTTTTTTCAGTGCTCGTTGGAAACAGCAGGGTAAACAAGTTATCGCACTGGATCTGGCTTCCGGTATGTTGGGCCAGGCAAAAGGGCAGCACGTTGCTGATTATTATTTGCAAGGAGATATTGAACATTTGGGGTTAGCGGATAACAGCGTCGACATCTGTTTCAGCAACCTGGTGGTACAATGGTGCAATGATTTGTCATGTGCGTTGCGCGAATTTTATCGTGTTACCCGTCCCGGTGGGCTGATTGTATTTTCCACGCTTGCACAGGGTTCACTGAATGAATTAGCAACTGCGTGGGCGCGAGTGGATGATTATCGGCATATTAATCAATTTCTGCCATTGCAAATAATTATCCAGGCATGTCAACCCTATCGACATAAAGTTATTGATCGGAAATATTACCAGCGCTATCCACAACTGTTGCCCTTACTGAATTCTCTAAAAGGGATTGGTGCAACACACCTTCATCATGGTCGTCAGCAGGGATTGATGACGAGAAAACGTCTAAATACCCTTGCAGAAGCATACCCGCGAAACAATGGGGATTACCCATTAAGCTATCAAATTGTTTTTGGAGTCATTTATTGTGACAAGTAAATATTTTCTTACAGGAACTGATACTGAAGTAGGTAAAACAGTGGTGAGTTGTGCTCTGCTGCAAGCTGCTAATAAGAAGGGATATTTGACTGCCGGTTATAAACCTGTGGCATCAGGAAGTAAAATGACATCAGAAGGAATTCGTAATAGTGATGCACTGGCCTTACAGCGTAATAGCACGGTGTCACTAACTTATCAGGAAGTGAATCCTCTGGTATTTATGGAACCGACATCGCCACACATTGTAAGTGCGGAACTTAATCAACCAATAGATTTTTCCGTTTTATCGGAAGGTTTGGCTGTACTGGTAAAAAAATCTGACTGGGTTTTGGTTGAGGGCGCAGGAGGATGGTATACGCCATTATCGGAAAATACGACTTTTGCCGATTGGGTGATCCAGGAGAATTTACCGGTAATTTTGACAGTTGGTGTCAAATTGGGCTGTATCAACCATGCTGTATTAACCGCAAAGGCAATTCAGTATGCTGGACTAAAGTTAGCAGGCTGGGTTGCCAATGAAATTGAACCAGCCGGCAAGCATCAGGTTGCCTATCTGGAGACACTGGAGCGCATGATCCCCGCACCTTTACTAGGCGTTATTCCTCATCTGAGTGGATCATATGATAAAAATAACCTAGGAAAATATATTACTATTGATTCTTTGGTTAACTAATTGTTTACTTTGGGTTAGTTAAAATTGATGTTTAGAGCTGTTCTTTAATCGATGTTCTTACGTAGAAGATGTTTTATTTCAACAACGATTGAGCCAATTTTGATCAACAAATAGCGTGAGTCAATCCCAAAGCAGCATAAAAATATTCCACTATTGAAAAAATTTATAAGTGGGGATAACTCCGCAACTACCCATGCTTAATAGGTTTTGCTGAGTTATCCACTATTCCTGTGGATAACCTTGTGTATTAGTTTTAGAAAAGTATCCTCGTGCAAGGCAATACGCGGCTTGCGCCAGATTTGTTGTTATTCTCTACTTGGATTTTTTTATAATCAAAATCAATACGTTAAATAAAATCAAATCCTTTTTGTATCTCTTTGCTATTCAGTGCTTTATCATTTCAGTCATTAATACAAAAATAGAAAAAAGTAAGATCATTATCTGGGGATAAAAATAGCCACCTTTAATGTTAATGAAAGGTTAAAATTATAAGATTAATAACATCCGAGCAATAACATTATTTTGCCAACTTACTTGAAGCTGGTTTTTTATCCAGTATGATAAAAAGAATTTTGTCGATGTATGGATGGCGTGGGGAAAATGAGCAAAGAAATAAATAAGGTATTTAAGTTACATTCTGATTTTAAGCCGGCAGGCGATCAGCCATCGGCCATCAGGCAGTTACAGGAAGGACTGGAAGATGGACTGGCCCATCAAACCCTTCTGGGAGTTACGGGATCGGGTAAAACTTTCACGATTGCCAATGTTATCGCAAACTTAAATCGACCCACTATGATCCTTGCCCCCAATAAAACACTGGCGGCACAGCTCTATAGTGAAATGAAAGCGTTTTTCCCTGAGAATGCAGTGGAGTATTTTGTTTCCTATTACGATTATTACCAACCAGAAGCCTATGTACCCAGTTCCGATACCTTTATTGAAAAAGATGCGTCAGTGAATGAACATATTGAACAGATGCGGCTGTCCGCAACGAAAGCCTTGCTGGAACGTCGTGATGTCGTCGTCGTGGCTTCTGTCTCTGCGATTTACGGTTTAGGTGATCCTGATAGTTATTTGAAAATGATGCTTCATTTAACTGAGGGCATGTTAATTGACCAGCGTGCCATCTTGCGTCGTTTAGCGGAACTGCAATATACCCGTAATGATCAGGCATTCCAGCGCGGAACATTTCGGGTACGTGGTGAAGTCATCGATATTTTCCCCGCAGAATCGGATGAACGTGCTTTGCGCGTAGAATTGTTTGATGATGAAGTCGAACGCCTGTCCCAGTTTGATCCGCTGACGGGACAGGTCGAGTACCATGTGCCGCGTTATACCATCTATCCCAAGACCCATTATGTTACACCGCGTGAACGTATCCTTCAGGCGATGGAGGAGATCAAGATTGAGCTGGAACAACGGCGCAAGATTTTGTTAGCGTCAGACAAGCTATTGGAAGAACAGCGTGTCACCCAGCGAACACAATTCGATCTCGAAATGATGAATGAATTGGGCTACTGCTCTGGTATTGAAAACTACTCCCGTTATCTGTCTGGACGTTCTGCTGGTGATCCCCCCCCAACGCTGTTTGATTACCTGCCGGCAGATGGTTTGCTGGTGGTGGATGAATCCCACGTCACTATTCCACAGATTGGTGGAATGTACCGAGGGGATCGCTCACGCAAGGAAACATTGGTGGAATATGGCTTCCGTTTGCCGTCAGCGCTGGATAACCGCCCGTTGCGGTTTGAGGAATTTGAGGCCCTGGCTCCGCAGAGCATTTATGTTTCAGCCACGCCCGGCAATTATGAATTAGAAAAATCTGGCCACGAAGTTGTTGAGCAAGTTGTGCGTCCAACGGGGTTAATTGACCCTGAAGTTGAAGTTCGACCGGTGGCAACTCAGGTCGATGATCTGCTGTCTGAAATTCGTATCCGTGCGGTAAACAATGAGCGAGTGTTGGTCACAACCTTAACCAAACGCATGGCGGAAGACTTGACTGAGTATTTGGAAGAGCATGGCGAGCGAGTGCGTTATCTCCATTCTGACATTGATACCGTAGAGCGAGTGGAAATTATCCGTGATCTTCGTCTTGGTGAATTTGATGTTTTGGTTGGTATCAATTTATTGCGTGAAGGCCTGGATATGCCGGAAGTTTCCCTCGTGGCAATTTTGGACGCAGATAAAGAAGGTTTCCTTCGTTCAGAACGCTCCTTGATCCAGACCATTGGTCGTGCAGCACGTAACCTGCATGGTAAGGCCATTTTATATGGTGACAAAATTACGAATTCGATGGCAAGGGCTATTGAAGAAACAGAACGCCGTCGCGCCAAACAGCAGGCATTTAACCAAGAGCACGGCATCGTTCCGCAAGGTTTGAAGAAAAAAATTGGTGATATCCTGAAAATTGGTCAGCCGATTAATGGCAAAGGGAAGGCCAAAGGAAAAAGTAAAGTTACCTTGGATACAGATGATTACCGCAACCTGTCGGCGAAAGAGCTGGAGAGAAAAATCCGTGTGCTGGAAGAGAAAATGTACCAACATGCACGGGATCTCGAATTTGAACAAGCAGCCAATATTCGTGACCAGGTTCAGGCATTGCGGGCGCAATTTATTACCAATTCCTGAAAATGTATATCCGTGTCTATGTGATTCATCGTGACTTGTTAACTGGTCTTTTGGAGGGATTATGGCTGCTATTATTTTGAGTGACATGAGGGCCAGTGTTAGTGAGTTAAAACGTAACCCCATGGCGATTGTCAGTGCTGGAGGGGGCTCTCCAGTTGCTATATTGAATAGAAATCAACCTGCATTTTATTGTGTTCCTGCGGAACTGTATGAAAAAATGTTGGATGCTTTGGATGATCGGGAATTAGTCAAGATAGTGCAGGAGCGTGAAAATCAGCCTCTAATTGATGTGGATTTGGATCAGTATTGATGATTTATACGGTCAAATTTAGGGAAGATGCTGCAAAAGAGTGGGCTAGACTGGATAGCACTATATTCCGCGACAATTTGTTAAGAAACTAAAGAAGTTATGTGAAAATCCACATATTCCTTCTCTTAAACTCAGTGGAATGCCCAATTGTTATAAAGTAAAATTACGTGCTTCTGGTTTTAGGCTTGTTTATCAGGTCATTGATGATAAATTAATTACTATTTAACATGATTAATGATGGATAACAGTATTTATCATAAATAAAGACAAACCCCATTATTTTAAATAGAGTTTGTCAGTGGATTGAAATGCTAACCCAATTTTTGCAGAGTATGCTCAATTGCCTGGCGCAATAATTCACGATCGTGACGGTAAGGGATATCCTGCGCTTCCAAAACCTGTTGTGTCACAATGCGGTCACTGAAAGGGCTGATATCGGTACGCGGGCCGACAATCAGCGCATTAATCATCTTGCGACCAATCTTATTCTCCATGATGGTAAGTTTATCTTTTAATGATAGATTGGCAGCAGCGTGACTAAGTTCTTTCCCTAAGTTACCGATATAAATCATGTTTGCATTACTGCGTCGTAAGGATTGTGTTAAATCCTCCAATAGCAACAACGGCATTAGGCTGGTGAAAAAGCTGCCTGGGCCGATCAAAATCAAATCTGCTTGCTCAATAGCATCCAGTGCTTCTTTAGTGGCATTGACGTGAGGGTAAAGCAATAGTTCTTGTGGTACACAATTAAGTTGATCGATATTCACTTCACCATACACAGTATTGCCTTGCTCATCGACAGCCATTAAATCAACCGGTTGTTCTGACATAGGAATCAACTGTGCATTGACTTTCAGTAAATTGCGGAGCAGGTTAATTGCCTCAAGAGGACGGACACTTAAATGATCAAGGGCTTTCAACATTAAGTTGCCTAAATTATGTCCAGATAATTCGCCATTGCCACTGAACCGATATTCAAACATGGCAGAAGCAATGGTCGGTTCCGTGATTAACTGATTCAGACAATTGCGCATATCTCCCCATGCAATCCCGCCTTCCGAGCGCCGTATTCTACCAGTTGAACCCCCATTATCCGTTGTCGTTACAATTCCTGTCAGGCGTGCTCCGAGAGAAGAAAGGGAAGACATAACGCGTCCGAGTCCATGACCGCCGCCGAGGGCGACAACGCGATCCAAATCAGCTAATGTGCGATTTCGCATAGGATTCCTGTTATTGGCTAAACATAGGGGCTTTAATAAATCTCGTGTAATTTATCACAAAATATGATGCTTCCAGAAATTGATGCGATGCTATGCGATCATTGCGAATAGATAGCCTGGAAACACTGTAGGGCGCTGATGTTATCGCGTTTAGTTAACTCGTTGTATAATAAGGTATATATCGGATCAGGAATTAGCTTTTTATTTTAGGTTCATATAAAATTTAACTGATATTAACCCCTAGCCTCTGTGTCTAAGTCGCTGTTCTATCAAATGGATATCACATTGATATGATGCTCTGGCCGTGGCTCCTGAGTCACCAGGATGCAAGGTAGAAATGCCAGCATCTCCCGTACTTGGAAGGTGTTATTGTGGAACAACTCGTAGATGCATTCTCGCGCAAGTTCTATTACTTGAGATTGTCTATTACCGATGTGTGTAACTTCCGTTGCACATATTGCCTGCCTGATGGATACCGGCCTCATGGCCATAAATCATTCCTTTCCCTGCCAGAAATTCGTCGGGTTAGCCGGGCATTTGCTGAACTTGGCACAGAAAAAATTCGTTTAACTGGAGGAGAACCAACCATGCGCCGTGATTTCTGCGACATCATCGCTGCGGTTCATGAAAATCCACAAATCAAAAAAATTGCTGTCACAACGAATGGTTACCGTATGGAGCGGGATGTTTCTCAATGGAAATTGGCTGGCCTGACAGTGATTAATGTGAGTGTTGATAGTTTGGATCCCCGCCAATTTTACGCTATTACCGGACAAGATAAATTTTTCCAGATTATGCGTGGCATTGACGCGGCTTTTGAGGCGGGGTTCAACACAGTGAAAGTCAATGTCGTGTTGATGAAGAATGTGAATGATACCAACCTGCCAGCCTTTCTTGATTGGATTAAACATCGTCCTATCCAGTTGCGTTTTATTGAATTGATGGAAACGGGGGAAGGTCGTGCCATTTTTTATCGTCATCATCTTTCTGGAGAAGTGATCCGCCGCAAACTGCTACAACAGGGATGGCAACAACAGCAACGTGCGCGAAGTGATGGGCCGGCGCAAGTTTTTCGTCATCCCGATTCTCAGGGAGAAATTGGCCTTATCATGCCGTATGAAAAAGACTTTTGCCAAAGCTGCAACCGTCTGAGGGTATCAGCAATTGGCAATCTGCATTTGTGCTTATTTGGTGAACAGGGTATTCCATTGCGTGATTTATTGTCTGATAACGTATCGCTTGATGCCCTGAAACTACGTATTCAAGGTGGGTTGCACCATAAGCGTGAAACTCACTTTTTACATCAAGGAGACAGCGGGATCACTCCTAATCTTTCTTTTATTGGCGGTTAGCCTGTATTTTTCGGAAGCCGTTTTAGGTGCTATTTTTAGGAATGTAAAATGTCTCAATTAACCCATATCAATACTTCGGGTGAAGCTCATATGGTAGATATTTCTACCAAATCAGAAACTGTGCGTGAAGCACGGGCAGAAGCATTTGTTGAAATGCAGGCTGAAACCTTGGCCATGATTATTGCTGGTGATCACCACAAAGGAGATGTTTTTGCTACTGCTCGTATTGCAGGTATTCAGGCGGCGAAACGGACGTGGGAATTGATCCCGCTGTGCCATCCTCTGTTGCTTAGTAAAGTGGAAGTCCGGCTGGAAGCGCAAACAGAACACAATCGTGTCAGAATCGAATCCTGTTGCCGCTTGGCAGGGAAAACAGGTGTGGAAATGGAAGCTTTGACGGCGGTATCTGTGGCTGCTTTGACAATTTATGACATGTGCAAAGCGGTACAAAAAGATATGGTCATCGGGCCTGTGCGTTTGTTGGAAAAAAGTGGTGGCAAATCAGAAAATTTTAAGGTGGGGGTATGATAAAGGTACTATTTTTTGCTCAAGTTCGCGAGCTGGTAGGAACGGATTCACTTGAACTACCTAATGATTACCCAACTGTAGCGCATCTTCGTCATGCACTGACTGAAAAGGGAGAACGATGGGCACTGGCATTGGAAGAAGGCAAAGTGTTGTCTGCTGTCAATCAATCTTTTGTCCACGCTGAACATGCTCTGAATAATGATGATGAAGTGGCTTTTTTCCCACCTGTTACGGGGGGATAAAAATGGAAAATACGCGGATCAGTATCCAACAGGAGACATTTGGTGTTGGTGAAGAGTATCAATGGCTCTCGCAATGTGATGAAGATGGTGCTGTTGTGACTTTTACCGGAAAAGTTCGTAACCATAACTTAGGAGACACCATTAAGACACTAACACTGGAGCATTATGCTGGCATGACAGAAAAGATGTTGCAGAAAATTGTTGATGAAGCCCGCCAACGTTGGTCGTTGCAACGGGTCAGCATTATTCATCGCATTGGTGAATTGTACCCTGGAGATGAGATCGTATTTGTTGGTGTCACCAGCTCTCACCGCAATATGGCTTTTATGGCGGCTGAATTCATTATGGATTATCTGAAAACTAAGGCTCCATTCTGGAAAAAAGAATCACTTGCGGAGGGAGAGCGCTGGGTAGAGGCGAGGCAGAGTGACTGGGATGCGGTAAGTCGCTGGTAAAACAGCTTTTGGGGGTTCGTTCTGCGGACTATCTCGGAAACTGGACAAATAAATAATATGTCACTGAAATTGCCATTAATTGGCGGATGGTTTTATTAATGTTCTATGCTAATGTATAACTTTTGAATAGATTGTTTATTTTTAAACATTCTTAATCCTTAAACATTGTCATGAAAAGGTAATCATCATGGATCGATATCAACGTTCTAATGATTCGATTGTCCAGAAAACTGGTTCTGGTATACAAACTTACATGGCACAAGTCTACGGTTGGATGACTTGTGGCTTGTTGTTAACTGCATTTGTTGCATGGTATGTGGCAAATACCCCTGAAATTTTATACGCCATTTTCAGTAGCTCTATTGTTTTTTATGGCTTAATCATCGCACAGCTTGCGTTAGTATTTGTGCTGTCTGGTTTGGTTCATAAAATGAGTGGGGCAATGGCGACAGGGCTGTTTATGCTGTACTCTATGCTAACGGGTTTGACACTTTCCAGTATCTTTGTGGTTTATACCAGTAGTTCTATCGCCAGCACATTTGTTGTTTCAGCGGGTATGTTCGGTGCATTGAGTATCTATGGTTATACCACCAAACGTAGTTTGAGTGGTCTGGGTAGCTTCCTGTTTATGGGGCTAATTGGTATTGTTCTGGCTTCTTTGCTAAATATCTGGCTGAAAAGCCCAGCGTTGATGTGGGCAATCACCTATATTGGTGTTGTAATTTTTGCTGGCTTGACGGCATACGATACCCAAAAACTGAAAGAAATGGGTGAACAATTGGATGTTAACGATAAAGAAAACCTGCGCAAGTATTCAATTACTGGTGCACTGACTCTGTATCTGGACTTCATTAACCTGTTCTTGATGCTGTTGCGTATTTTGGGTGATCGTCGATAGTCACTGATATATTGAATTATTTTTTGATATAAAAACCCTGCCTTGTCAGGGTTTTTTAAAAGGTCATTTAATCTTTCGAATCTGCTTTAAATTTATCAGGCAATCTTACTTCGAAACAGCCGATAAGCGATCCCCCCAGTTGTTGCAGTAATCACCAATAAAGGCCATAAGTTTGGCCAAATAACGGATAAATCAGCCCCTTTCAAATAAATCTGCTTGGTAATATCTGTAAAATGCCGGATTGGGTTAATCCAGGTGATGTTTTGTAACCAAACGGGCATATTCTCGACCGGAGAGATATAACCAGAAAGCAAAATAGCGGGCATCATAAACACAAATACACCAATAAATGCTTGTTGCTGGGTGGAACAGACAGCAGAAATCAGCAAACCGAAACCCACCAGGGATAAGCCATAAATCAACATACAGCCATAAAATAGCAGCAATGAACCCGCGAAAGGAATTTGATAGAACAGTGTTCCAATCAGCAAAACAATGTTTGCTTGCATCGTTGCCACAACCAATGCCGGAATGGCTTTGCCAAGGAAAATTTGCCAGGTTGCCAGTGGAGAGACCAGCAACTGATCCAGCGTTCCTTGTTCCCGCTCACGGGCGACTGACAATGCTGTGACAATGAGAACACCAATCGTAGTAATCATGGCAACCAGCGACGGTACGACGAACCACTTGTAATCCAAATTGGCGTTATACCAGTTACGCACAATGAGTTCACTATTATTGAAATTAGGGGCATTTCCCAACAGTTGTTTTTGGTAATCCATCACAATCTGCTGGATATAGTTGGCTGCAATTTGGGCACTGTTTGAATTACGCCCATCCAACAAAACTTGAATTGATGTCGGGTTATGGTTGGCGAGATCAGCACTGAAATTTTGTGGAAAGCGCACCAGCAATAATGCCTTGCGGTTATCCAGAGTAGGGCGGATCTCTTGCGAACTAGTTAGCAAAATAACATCAGGAAATGCTTTTGATTTTGCCAACCGTTGGGTCAATTCAATTGATGCATGTCCTTTATCCTCATTATAAATAGCAATGGTGGCATTTTTGACTTCCAGCGTTGCGGCCCACGGAAACAGGATCATTTGTATAATCACAGTTAAAATCAAAATGTTCCGTGTTTGCGGTTCTCTCAGAAGAGACTGTAACTCTTTCATGATGAGTGTATACAGACGATAAAACATGCTCTTTCCTTATTTACTCCAGATGCCGACGGGTTTTCCACGCGGTCAGGCCGATAAAGACAATGGAACTGGCAATTAGCAGGAGCAGGTTTGTCATCAACACAGTACCAATGTTCCCAGCCAGAAAGAGCGTCTGTAGGCTGCTGACAAAGTAACGAGCCGGTATGACATAAGTCGAAGCCTGAATAAGTACGGGCATACTGTCTATCTCGAAAACAAAACCAGACAACATAATGGCAGGCAAGAAAGCTGCATTGAGAGAAATCATCGCCGCATTGAACTGATTACGTGTTAGGGTGGAAATTAGTAACCCCATACCCAGGGCAGTAGCGAGATAAAGGCTGGAGACTAATGCTAATATCCAGAGTGAGCCGCGATAGGGAACTCCCAGTACAAACACTGTGAATAACATGCAAAGTACCATGACAAAAGACCCCAGCATTTGATAGGGTAATAATTTAGCGAGCAACAATTCGGTGCGGGTAACTTGGGTCGAAAGTAGTGCTTCCATGGTTCCGCGTTCCCATTCACGGGCGACGACGAGCGAGGTAAGAATTGCGCCTACCACGGTCATAATAATTGAAACAGCACCAGGAATAAGGAAATGCTGGCTAATGGCGGCGGGATTAAACCAATAGCGGATTTGTGTATCAATCAAGGGAGTCGTTGCAACCCCACGATTTTGCCCTCGCTGTTGTAACCAGATTTGCCAGATACCTTTGGTATAGCCCTGCACAAAATTGGCGGTATTAGGTTCACTGCCATCGGTAATAACCTGGATGGGGGCATGGCCGTCTGCGCGGGCAAGCTGGGCATCAAAATTGACAGGGATGACGATAATGCCCCGAATTTGGTTTTCCTGCATTTTTTTGATTAAGAGCTGGCGATTGTCGCTGATGGTGGCATCAATATAGGGCGATCCTGTAAATACATGCACCAATTCTCTGGCGTCCTCGCTCTGCTGTTCCATTAGAATACCAAGGCGAAGCTTGCTGGAGTCCAGGTTAATGCCGTAACCAAAAATAAAGAGCAACATCAAAGGGATAACTACCGCAATCAAAGCACTGCTGGGATCACGGACAATTTGCTTAGTCTCCTTGATACAGAGTGCTTTCAATCGACGCCATGAGAAACTGACCGCTTGTTGGGATGTTATATGTTCAGGATGACTCATTGCGGCTCCTTATCGTAGTTCAACACGAGATCGATAAAAGCATCTTCCATGGAAGGGTTAGGGAGCTTATCCGTGGTAACCAGTTGTTTCAGTTCATCGGGCGTTCCGGCTGCAATCAATTTGCCTCTAAATACCAGCCCGATACGATCACAATATTCGGCTTCATCCATAAAGTGGGTTGTGACCATCACAGTTACCCCTTTGTCTACCATGCCATTGATATGTAACCAAAATTCTCGACGGGTCAGCGGGTCCACACCCGAAGTGGGTTCATCCAAAAACAGAATATCAGGTTCGTGCATCAATGCGCAGGAAAGGGCAAGTCGTTGCTTAAACCCGAGCGGAAGGCTATCAGTCTTTTGATGTAAGATTGGCCTAAGATTGAACGCTCGGATCATATCAGACATCTTTTCTTGTTGATGGCGACCTTTCAAGCCGTAAACACCGGAGAAAAACTTAAGATTCTGCTCAACAGTCAGGTTGCCATAAAGTGAAAATTTTTGGGCCATATAGCCAAGGTGTTGGCGGGCTTTGCCTGAACCGGTTTTTAAATCCATATCCAGAACCAGCGCTTTGCCTGAAGTGGGGATCATTAAACCACACATCATTTTGAAGGTAGTCGATTTTCCGGCTCCATTTGGCCCCAATAGGCCGAATATTTCCCCTCGTTTCACCTGAAAATCGACTTGGTCAGTGGCAGCAAAATCGCCAAATTTTTTAGTCAGGCTACGGGCTTCTATCACGGTTTCCGTTGGGTTTGGTGGGATTTGAGGCATTATTTCTGCCAATTCGGAACGATGGGATGGGCCACCACCCAATAAGTCGATAAATGCATCTTCGAAACGTGGTTCGGCCTCGAAGAGATTGGCTTCAGGCAACCCTATTTGTTGGAGTAATGCATTTTTATCCGCTTCTTCTTTTAAGATCAGACGAACATATTTTCCCTGAATTACACCATCAGTCACTTGGGGCAAGGTGAGGGCATGTTGCAACATTTTGCGCCGCGCATCTTGTTTGACATCAAGCAAAAAAGATCGACCCGCAATATTTTGGGTTAATTCTTGTGGCTGGCCGCGATAGAGCAGCTTACCTTGGTTCATAAGCAAAACATCACGACATAATTCGGCTTCATCCAAATAAGAGGTGCTCCATAAGATCAACATGCCGTCAGAAGCGAGTTCATGAACCATTTGCCATAACTCACGGCGGGCGATGGGATCAACGCCTACACCAGGTTCATCCAGTAGCAAAACTTTCGGGCTACCTAATAAAGTGCAAGCAAGCCCCAGTTTTTGTTTCATGCCACCGGACAATTTCCCGGCTAACCGTCCGGTAAAATGGGTTAAATCCGTGAAGGTGAGTAATTTCTGAAAGGTAGTTTTGCACTCTGCGCCCAGTACACCACGCAAATCGGCATATAAAGTGAGATTTTCCATTACGGTTAAATCTTCATACAAGCCAAATTTCTGCGGCATGTAACCGAGGTCAGAACGTACTTGAACACTGTCCTTGATGGGATCAAGTCCCATAATTTCAATATTGCCGCTATCAGGCTTCAATAATCCGGCTAACATTCTTATCAGCGTGGTTTTTCCAGCACCATCTGGACCGACAAGACCCGTCACTGATCCACCCTGAATTTCTGCTTGTAGATGGGATACAGCAGGAACGTCTAATCCTGGAAAAGTTTTCTCCACACCGTTCAGTTTTATCGTATAAGCTGAACTGGTCATGTTATCGCCTACTTATTTGTTTCAGTAAAATTTATTTCAGCAAAACGCAAGGTAACAGGCATTCCTTGTTTCAGTCCCTTATCGGGATTAAGGACAATGATGCGCAGGCGATAAACTAAGTCTGTTCTTAAATCAGGTGTTTCGACATTTTTGGGAGTAAATTCGGCAGTGGGAGAAACAAAACCGATTTTGCCATGATAGGGCTGGTTTTTCCGCCCATCGGTATAAATCAAAACTTCCCGTCCAGCGGTAGCCTGATTGAGATGAGGTTCATCAATATATGCCCTGATCCAAACGGGATTGGTGAGGGACAGGGTAAAAACCGTGTTGCCCGCCGCCAGCATGGTGCCTGGTTCAATGGCTCTGGTTAGGATCATCCCTGCCGATGGAGAAGTGAGTTGAGTATCTTTCAGGTTGAGTTCCGCCTGTGCTACGGTTGCTTCTGCCTGAGTAAGTTGGGCTTTTGCTGCCGCAATTTCTTCTATGCGATAACCCGTCTCGAACTGACGCAATTTATCTTTTGCCGCCTGGTAAGCTGCCAGTGCTTGATTGCGTCCAGTTCTGGCATTTTCCAGATCATTATCTGAGATGGTTTTGCTTTGCCACAAGCCTTGTTGGCGTTTCAGGAAGCTATCGGCAAAATGGAATGCTGACTCTTTTTGTTTTACTTCAGCACGTACTTGGGCAATTTCTTCGCTGCGATAACCCGCTTCAGCTTTGGCAAGATTGGCCTTGGCGACATCACGAGCCGCTTTGGCCTGATTCAAGGCATTAATAAAGGGGGTATCATCAAGGCGACCAAGTGTCTGGTTCACCGTAATGGCATCACCTTCATCCACTTGTAGATCAGCCAGTTTACCGGCAACCCGAAAACTGAGGTTGACAGTCCTGACATCGACATTGCCATACAGGGTTAGCTCCCTGCTATTTTGTTCCTGATAATAGTAGATACCGACAATCGCACTGATAACAACAATGAGCGCCAATAGGGCAAGAGCAAACTCTTTACTGTTCATACCATCCCTTATGCCTTGTTCAATTTATACCCTCTATCTTTCAAGTGGTGGCTTCGTTGGTTATGCCATTGCTTAAGAGTTATTGGGTATGTATTTTTGATTTCTCTCTTAACCCATCAAGCAATAAATTGATGTGTTGAGATAAAACCTGATTGATTAATTCGTATTCTTTGGCGCCAATATTGTCCCATCCGGTTTGGCGCAATAAGGCTTCCCTGGCCAGACGGAAAGAAAGGATTTCACCCAATAAAGCATGAGTGTGAATCTGGGTGGAAATTTGGCGTTCATCGGCTCCGATATAATTGGCGATGAGTTTATTCAACCGCGAATAAATTGGGGCTAGTCCCTGTTCATGCATGACACTGTAAGCCTCTGTTGGCGTCAATTGTTCATGGGACATGATCCGGCTGATATTGATACTGCTTTTCTCGAAAATCAGGCGGTTATAGCTCACCATTCCCTGATGAATAAATGCCAGTATTGGGTCTTTTGGATAGGGTTTGGGTGTCTTCTCAAAAAAATGATCAATGGCTTCAATGAGAGGTGAAAACTCTGCTTTTAGCTTATCGGCAATATGTTGCACAACGGCGAGGTATAATCCTTCTTTGGAACCGAAATAGTATGCGATAGCTGCGATATTTTGCTGTGCATGTTGGGCAATGTTGCGGGTAGTAGCGCCATCCAGACCTGATTTGCCAAAAATTTCTATTGCTGCTTCCAGAAGTTGTTGTTTGGCGTGCTCGCCTCGTAATGTCTGGGCCTTCTTTGCTACCATGTCAAAATATTTCCTGTGACAAAGAGTTTTCGGGAGTGCTGAAAACTATATCAATCGTATGATTAACTTTAAAACTAAAGTAATTAGATGTAAAGTTGCTACAAATTGTCTTTTTAATAGACACCCATAAAAAATAATCGTCCAGTTTTGGCTCATTTCCCTTGGCTAAAGAGATTTAGTCAATTTTAGACGAATTTATTGCTCTCTTTGGCCTGCGTGGAAAGACATATCTGTTATAATCATGCCCTATTTATATACGGTGCATTGCAGTTTGTGTAGTTTCTTTGCGTTTTACCGCGTCTGTTTTCTTCCCATAAAACTGCCCCTGAATTGATATCAGGCATGGTGAAGTCTGGAGTATTTCTTATTTATGAATTTTGAGTCACTCGGCTTGAAGGCTGATATTTTGCGTGCCGTTGAAGAACAAGGCTACGTGGAACCCACCCCTATTCAGCAGCAGGCCATTCCTGTTGTGTTATCCGGCAAAGATCTGCTGGCCAGTGCCCAGACAGGCACGGGAAAAACCGCAGGGTTTACTTTGCCTATCTTGCAACTTTTGTGTGAATCCCCGATTCAGGCAAAAGGTCGCCGTCCTGTCAGGACGTTGATTTTAACCCCAACCCGAGAACTGGCGGCTCAGGTGGGGGAAAATGTACGTAGTTACAGCAAATATCTCAAATTACGTTCATTTGTTGTATTCGGCGGTGTCAGCATTAATCCGCAGATGATGAAATTGCGCGGTGGTGTGGATATTCTGGTAGCAACGCCGGGGCGTTTGCTGGATTTGGAGCATCAAAATGCGGTAGATCTTTCTCGCGTAGAGATTCTGGTTCTAGATGAAGCTGACCGCATGTTGGATATGGGCTTTATTCACGATATTCGTCGTGTGTTGAACAAGCTGCCAGCAAAACGCCAAAATTTACTCTTTTCTGCGACATTCTCTGATGAAATTAAAAGCCTCGCCAATAAGTTACTGAAAGATCCAGTAAGCGTAGAAGTGGCACGGCGTAATTCGGCCTCTGAGCAAATTGAACAAGCAATCCATTTTGTAGACAAAAAGCGCAAGGGTGAATTGCTCTCTTATATGATCGGCAGCCAGAACTGGCAACAGGTGTTGGTATTTACGCGAACCAAACATGGTGCAAACCGGTTGGCGGAGCAATTGAACAAAGATGGTGTGACTGCTGCTGCGATCCACGGCAACAAAAGTCAGGGGGCAAGAACCCGTGCGCTGTCTGATTTTAAGACAGGGAAAATCCGCGCGTTGGTGGCAACGGATATTGCTGCCCGTGGACTGGATATTGACCAATTACCCTATGTCGTCAACTATGAGTTGCCAAATGTTGCCGAAGATTATGTGCATCGAATTGGTCGTACTGGGCGTGCAGAAGCTACTGGGCAAGCAATATCGCTGGTGTGTGTCGATGAACACAAACTCCTGAAAGATATTGAGCGCCTATTGAAGCGAGAAATTCCACGCATTGCCATTCAGGGTTATGAACCTGATCCTTCTATCAAAGCTGAACCTATCCAAAACGGGCGCAATAGCCGTGATAATAACTCTCGTGGTAATAATCCTCGCGGTAATAACCCACACAGAAATGGCAAACCAAGCCATTCCAAACAAAACCGGGTAAATAAAAATCGGGCAACCAAAACTCCACGTGCTTCGGTGGCGGGAGAGTAATCCATGCGCGTTTTGCTGGCTCCGATGGAAGGGGTTTTGGATTCTCTGGTTAGAGAACTGTTGAGTGAAATCAATGACTATGACCTGTGTATTACTGAATTCCTGCGTGTGGTTGACAGCTTACTGCCGGTAAAATCTTTTTACCGGTTGTGCCCTGAACTGCATTATCAGAGCCGTACACCATCGGGAACGCCTGTCAGGCTCCAGCTCCTTGGGCAATATCCAGAATGGTTGGCAGAAAATGCTGTCAGGGCGGTTGAGTTGGGATCATGGGGTGTCGATTTAAACTGTGGTTGTCCGTCCAAGACAGTAAATGGCAGTGGTGGAGGCGCTAGCTTATTAAAAGATCCCGAACTCATTTATCAGGGAGCTAAAGCTATGCGTGAAGCCGTGCCTGCACATTTGCCGGTAACGGTAAAAGTACGTCTGGGATGGGATTCTGCTTCACGCCAATTTGAGATTGCGGATGCCGTCCAGCAAGCGGGTGCAACCGAGCTGGTTGTGCATGGGCGGAGCAAAGAAGATGGTTATAAAGCAGAGCGTATCAACTGGAAGGCGATAGGGGAGATTCGGCGTCGCCTTGCTATTCCTGTCATTGCCAACGGTGAAATTTGGGATTGGCAGAGCGCCCAAGAGTGTATCAAAACGACAGGATGTGATGCTGTGATGGTAGGCCGTGGCGCCCTGCATGTGCCAAATCTGAGCCGCGTAATTAAATATAACGAACCAAAGATGCCATGGAGTGATGTACTTAAGTTACTGCAAAAATATACTTATCTCGAAAAACAGGGTGATACGGGGCTTTATCACGTTGCCCGTATCAAGCAATGGCTGGGGTATTTGCGCAAAGAGTATAATGAAGCGGATGAGTTATTTATGCAAATCAGAGTATTAAAAACATCTGCTGAGATCGCCAATACTATCGTTTAAGACAGTTGCTCGCCCGATAGGGATAGGGTGGGGAGCAGTCACAGTCTCAACTTTCTTAATTCTTAACGGTAATTATTTTCCCCAGTGACACATCGCTATATCGCATGATGTTATATAGATAGGGGGCTGTCTGTGTCTCTGGGATATATATTAATGAATTTTTATCATTAAATAATATTATGAAAAAATATATTATTAAATAATAATTTGTTGCCATTTTTATTTTAATTTCCATTTGGCTGTTTAAGTAATTTAATTTATGTAATATTATTTTTGTAATTTATTCTGGAAATATTTCAGTGTTGGATATAATATTATATATACCTAATTTGAACAATGGGATGTCGCTATTGTTTTTTAATATCGCAATGGAAGAAGTCAAGAATTCCTTAAAAGGATAATGAGTTTTTTATTCTTATTTTTTCAAAGGGGAATTATAATGAACACACAAAAAAGAAATGGCTTTTCAAAAAAAATCATGAGGCTACCCACCTTTAATCTTGAATTATTTGGTGGAAAAAGGGAAGGTCATCTGTTTGCTAATGGAAATATGCAAGTTGGTATCATTATTAATATACAAGCTGCGACCGATAATGAGGAGGTGGTAACCTTATCTCCTGAACAATTAAATAGTATTGAATTAGTTAATAAAATAACAGGTGAGAAATTATCTGGTGATTGGCAATACAGTTCTGAGGAAAACGATTACCGTCACCAGTTTCCAGGACGTAGTATAACAAGAGACACAAATTTATCATATGGAAAAGACGCGCTCAGTGATGACTCTGAACCTCAGAAAAAAATTTATTGGCTGAAAACAAAAAAAAGTGAACTCATCGAAATAATAGCAAAAGTTACATTGGATGGAGAAACGTATTCATCAGATGATTCTCATTATAAGGGATCACATATTGTTGTTACAGGTCATGAACCAATCACTTATCATTTTGATGATCTGGTGCCAACACCACAAATTGAAGAAAATGTCGCCTATGGCACATATGAATTAAAACGGACCATCACTGTAATTGATATATTAGGAGGAGAGCATACGCAAATTTCGTTTCAATACCCGGAATGGACTCAAAATAATTATTATCTTTTTCCTAAAAAAGGTCAGGGGTATGCAATTCATGATGTTGAAATTCGAAATACCATAAACGATGAAGATACCTTTAAGTATGATTACCGAAGATTTACCCATCATACAAGAAGTAACAATCTTTACCTTTGGTTTCTTTGGGGGACATATAGTGCCAAGAGAACAGCTGGAGCTGCTTATCGGGTCGTAATAAATGATTCCCCAGATCTCAGTAGCAGTCTGAAAAGGGAAGCTACCCCACAAGAGGAGATAGTCACAACAACACGCACCGATGTTGTTAGTTTGAGTAGGCTTTATTTCGAAAGCCCGGGGGGTGATAATTTTTGGGTTGATGAGGCTGACCAAATTCCACAATTCAAATTCCGCGATATCTATGGTAATGAGTCTGTCTTTCTAAAAATTATCATGGACAATGCAGATTCGTTTCACCTACGGGAGGGGTGAATGAGCAAGAATGACGTCTCTATGCAAAATAGTTGCTATTTTATGCAATAAATGCATCAGATTTTACATACAAGCGTCAAAAAGCCAATGTTTATACAAAGTAGAATCTTGCCATGATAACAACGAAGAAAAACCCAAAGTCTATCGTGCGGATCCTGAATAATAAGTCTGAAATGGCTACTGCTTAAAAAAATGAAGATGTTTGCTCTCTCTATAATATTTTTGTCAGTCGCCGTAGTAAATTTTCCTTGAGCATCCTCTGATTATGAAATGAGAAATACGTTTTTCCATAAATAAAAAAGAGAGGCGCTAAAATGCCATATGATTTTTTCTCAAATGCCCACAACTTTCAAAGTGCGGCCACAGGCAGCGTTGATCCACGAACCGGTTTGTTTACTTATACCATGCTGGTTGCCCAGTTAACCGGCAATAATCATCTCGGACCAACCCAGACGATAGCGCTGGCGTATAACCCGCTTAATACCGACAACCAGGGGTTTGGTATTGGCTTTTCCCTGGGGCTGACCCAGTATGACAGCTGGCAACGGTTATTAAGTCTCTCCACCGGTGAGCGCTATAAAGTGGATGAATATAAGGACGCCGTCTATCTGAAACAGTATAAGCAGGATATTGTGCGGTTTGAAAAGGACGTTGCACGGAATGTTTACTGGGTGATCCATAAATCGGGTACAGTTGAAGTGTTGACCGGGCCGAACAATGCCTATCACCTCAAAGTTCCTACACAGATATTTACCCCGCTAGGCCATTCTCTGAAACTGGACTGGATTTATAAGACGGAGACTATGCCCCGTCTTGCTGCTATATCGGACGAAAGGCGGGTGCTGTTAAAAATCGAGTATAAAACGGCTTTTTATACCCGTATTACGGTCTGGCCCGAATCATCGGAATCTTATGATATCCGATTACTCTTTGATAATGATAAAGTCACTCAGATTAGCAATGAGACGAGTAACCACACATTAATTTGGAAGCTGGAATATGATTCAGACAGCGGTTTTTTAAACCGGGTTTCATCTCCGACAGGTGCCACTGAATTTGTTGATTACGATTTTGACGGCCATCAGTTTCCCAAAGGGGCAGAATTACCACCTTTGCCTTATGTCACCCAGTACACGCAACATACAAAGCAAGGTCCTGAAATCATCAGGCACTATAAATATACCGAATATAATTTTTTGGGTTATGGGAGTAACGAGAGCTGGAATGATGATGAAGATTATCTCTACGGTGCCTTAAGCAATTACTGGTATGGCTCGACCGAACGCTGGGACAACGGCACAACGCAACGCCATATTACCCGAAAGTATAATAAATACCATCTATTGGTTTCCGAATCTACGGAGCAAAATGGGTGCAAGCGGGTGCATAAGACCGACTATTATGCCCAAACGGGGTTGTCGTTTGAAAAACAACCCCCTCAGTTCCAGATGCCGAAAACGGCCAGTGTCAGCTTTAATGATGCCTCTGACGTGGAGGTTGTTCAGACCGAATTTGATGAAGCGGGTAACCCGACAATGCAGATTGCCCCGGATGGCACCCGCACTGACTGGGTTTATTATCCGGTAGAGGGGGAAGAAGGTGCCTGTCCGGCCTCACCGCATGGCTTCGTGCGTTTTGTCAAATCCAAGACCGTTACACCCGGTAAATCCTCTCCTGAAGGTGTTTATGATGATGCGCCGATATATCAGGTGGTTTATCGTTATGATTCACTACCCACACTCGCCGGTGCACCCTGTGCTTATACTGTGGTCTGCACCTATCAGGGCTGGCATAGCTCAGGCCAGTTGTTGCATAAAAGCCAGACCAGCTATGTGAATGATGTGAATTCTCCCGATCATGGGCGCATTCACCGTATTGACGAGACCCGCTATGCCACCTTGGAAGGAAAGATCGCTGCGGCGGGCAAGACATGGACAAGCCAGCAAACCTTCAGTTATATCCTGCGAGGTGAGGCACTGATAAAAAGCACCGAATGGACAGGGCATGACCAGCTTAGCTTCACAACCCAAGTCACTCAATCGCAGGTCAGCGACAAGTTATGGCATGAAGTGGATGCACAGGGACGGACTACTGATTATGTCTATGATGATATTGGACGTATTTCAAAGCATATCAGTAATGCCCATACCGATTATTGCCAAATGGTGCAGTATGATTATGCCATTGAAGCGATTGGGGCGGTGACGACAACGAAAACCGATGTGTGGGGCAATCAGGTGCGTATCCGCTTTAATGGGTTGGGACATGCCTATCAGAAGGAAATACTGGAAAAGGGGCAGCCCGATCAGCGCTGGCAGTTAGTGTCTGAAATGGAGAGGGACAGTTGGGGACGTGTGGTGACCCAAACGCGGCATGACTGGCTGCCAGTGGAAAATGGCACTGACAGTGCATCCCGTGTGGTTCAGGTTTCCTCCCATCAACGGATTGAATATGATGACTGGGGAAAAGCACATCGGATTACCCAAGATACCGGCGGGAGCATCCAACACGATTATGATCCGGTGACCCGCACCGCGCAGATCACCCGACAGGCGGAAGGGCTGTCTTTTAGTCAATGTACGGTGAAGTACAATAAACGTCACCAGCCTGTCACGTTAACGCTCTATGATAGCCAGGGCAAGCAGCATAGCCAGCAGTACCATCACTATGATGGTCTGGGACGATTGCGGGCCACCTTTGACGCATTGGGGCAAAAAACCGAGTACGCCTACGATTTATTGGGACGATTGTTGACGATAAGTTACAGTGATGGCACTGTTGTTCGAAAATCTTATGCCCCATTTACGGCAGACAGTTTAGTGACGCAAATTGCGGTTGGCGATAAGGTGCTGGGTACGCGTAGCTTCGACAGCCTGCATCGCTCGATTTCAACCACCAGTGGCGGGCGTACCTACTGTTCCTCCTATCAGGGGGAAAACCCCTATCCCAGCCAGATCACTGATCCGTTGGGTCAAACGACGTTGTATACCTATGAACCCTTGCTCGGTCAGGCCTTGACACAGGTGGATGCGGGGGAAATACAGCAGCGCTTTACGTATGATCCCAAGACTGGGGTAATGACGGAGGCCAGTGCCGCCCAACGGGCTACTCATAGTATGGGATATACCGCTTCCGGACGTTTGCAGCGGGAAACCTTCCGTTTTGAGGATGCCAAGGCTGGGGCTGCACGAGAGGCAAACTATACCTATTCCCCTGTCGGCGGACTGACCGCTTATCAGGATGTGACAGGAAAAAATTGTCATGTCAGTTTTGATGAGTTTGGCCGTCCGATTGCAGCGCGGGATGCTGATATTGACGTTGTATTAACCTATGATGCGGCCAGCCGGGTCAAGAGCTGGTGCGTTCACGATAAACAGCATGACAAAACATTAACCACCACGCTCAGTTTTGATGATTTTGAGCGTGAAACTCAACGCCAAATCCAGACGGAAACGGATACGCTGACGCTTGAACAGACTTATACGGTCACAGGACAAATAGCATCACGCATGACCCGTTCACAGAATGCTGGTTTGTTGCGTCAGGAGAATTACACGTACGATCCCGCCCGTTATTGGCTAACAGTGTATCACTGTACTGGCTCAGAATGTCCACGTGATGCCTATGGCTTTAGTATTACCCGTCAGCGTTTTACTTATGACCATTTGGGTAACATCCTCACTTGTGTGACGACCCTCAATGATGGAAGCTGTGATACAGCGACATTTACCTACAATCCGTCAGATCCTTGTCAGTTGCATACCGTAACCCATACGCACCCAGATTATCCAGCCACAATCACTTTGGTGTATGACGCTGCGGGTCGCCTGATACACGATGAGGCTGGTCGTCATTTAACTTATGATGTCTTGGGGCGGTTGATTTCAGCCAGTTTAAGTGACACCACCAGTACCTATACTTATGATGCGACCAACCGACTGGTGCTGCAACAAATGGGAACAGACAAGACCCATGAACTTTATTATCAGGGGGCGACGCGCATGACAGAAATTCTGCGCGAAAGTGGCATGGCGACCCGACTGTTACGTGCTCAGGGGGAACTCGTTGCTACCATTACGGATACCCATACGCATTTATTGGGTACTGATAGACATAGCAGTGTGTTGGTTAGCGACAAAAGTGATGGTACCCAAACCCGCTATCGCTATTCGCCTTATGGGCAGCAGGCAGAAGAGGAACGCAACCCTGATATTCCGGCTTATAATGGTGAGCGTGTTGATCCCGTGATGGGAACTTATCACTTGGGTAATGGCTATCGGGCTTATAATCCGGTTTTGATGCGTTTTAATGCGCCTGATGGCTGTAGTCCGTTTGGCGCAGGGGGGCTAAATGCGTATGCCTACTGCCTCGGTGATCCCATTAATCGTATTGATCCTACGGGGCATATCAGCTTGGGCAGCCTGTTTGGGATTATTGGCGGAGTCATCGGGTTGGTTGTTGGCTTGGTTGTGGCTATTCCCACTGGCGGGGCATCACTGGCTGGTGATACTGCCATTATTGCGGGGCTTGTTGCCGATGTCACGGGGATTGCCAGTGCTGCCACAGAAGACAGCAATCCCAGAGCCTCAGCAACGCTCGGATGGATCTCTCTGGGGCTTGGGGCGCTGAGTCTGGGAGCTGGTGTTCTTGGCGGTATTGCGACAGGCATGAGGAAAGTAGGTGAGCAATTGATGGAAAGTTTTAGTCATGGATTGAGTGGAAGAGGAGAGCAGCGTGGTATGAACCTGGCTCTTCCAGGGGGAGTACAAAATAGTACTAGCGATTATGTAGTCGCGTTTAGGAATGCTATAAATGAAGGGAGGGTTATGCGCGTTGAAAACCCTGCAGGAACTGGTATTTATACTATAGGACTTGAAACTCAAGGATTATTACCTGAGGGAGAAGTGGGACACTTAAGAAGAGTATTCTTTAGGCCAAGAGGAGATAATTCCACTATAGAAATTATTAATAATATGATTCCATTAGGAAATGTAGTTGAACGTCCAGTAGATATCTCGAGTGGACAATTTGAAGCATTATATTTGAACTTTACAAATACCAGTATATTAGGTACTGGTGATATGTCTTCTCGTGTGGTTGACTCTGTCAATACACTTCGCCTTATCGTGCAATCTCATATAGTAGAGGGACTTCAAATGAATAACAATACTATAAACACGATGAAAGAGTTATGGCAAGAAGCTGGATTTTCTCGTTTTAAGCTCAATGACTGGCTATATTATATGATACGAGAAGCATTTCCTACCGCAGATTTCCCGCCCAATATTTTATTAAATGATACAGCATTTCAATTTTTTAATAATAATTTTATTCCAAAGATTAGGGTATTTACAGCATTAATAGAGGCGAGATTGCACTTGTAATATAAGTTAGTTTAACTATTAGGCGCTTAATTTTATTTTATGTTCCATGTCCCAACACTAATTAGCCTGTTGGTTCATTTATTGCAACTTTTACAATTTGCAATTCTTTTCGTTGGTGTCTTAAATTAAGGCGTAGAAGAGAAATTGAATTTGTAAACCAATAAACTCATCAGTTTTGGAGGTTGTCTATGGGTATTCTGTCATGGATTATCTTTGGCCTCATTGCTGGCATCCTTGCTAAATGACAAGACAGGGCATGTTACTTTGATGCCCTTTGTTACGATTGATTATTTCGAATAATCTATTTTTCTAATGGAAGTGAATCATTGGCTCCCCATTCAGCCCAGGAGCCATCGTATAATCTTGCTTCCTTATGACCAATCATATCAAGCCCCAAGACTAAAATAGCGGCTGTCATACCAGAGCCACAACTGGTAATGATAGGTTGGTTTAAGTCAACGCCCTGTTTGCGAAATATTGCCACAATTTCTTCTGCTGACTTATAACGCCCATTATCAATCAGGGCCGTCCACGGAACATTTTTAGCGCCGGGAAGGTGTCCCATTCTTAGACCAGGACGGGGTTCTGGCACTTTTGCCTGAAAACGGTCTTCTGCTCTGGCATCCACAAATTGTACTGCTACCTCATTACGGAGAGCATCAAGGATCTGCACCTGAGAACAGACTTTTTCAGGGGTAAACTGCACATTGAAAACTTCAGGTGAGCGGGTAACTTTTCCTGATTCGGTTGGATAACCAGCTTGTTGCCAGCCTTGTAAGCCTCCTTCGAGGATACGGATGTGATGGGCGCCAAAGATTTTGAATGTCCACCAGGCCCGTGGGGCGGAAAACATATTGCCTTGATCGTAAATTACCACCAGATGATCTTCACTGATGCCCATTTTACTGACAGCCTGACGGAAAGTTTCTGGCTCCGGCAGCATGTGTGGCAGGTTGGTTTGTAGATTGGCAACTTTATCAAGATCAAAAAATTGTGCGTCCGGAATGTGTTTCTCTAACCAGAGTTGGTGATAATCAATGGATTGGGTGGGCATTGGGGCACTGGCATCAATGACAATGACATTCTCATCATGAAGATGTTCGTTTAACCATTGTGAACTGACAAAATATTCATTTTTCATGAGATTCCTCATCTGGTGTTACGATACAAACCAACATATTTATTGTGGCCCTGTTGGCGTATTTTCCTGCTGAGTCTGTTGTGGCGTTTCTTCTGGTGTGGTTGAACGGGTATATATATTCATCCCTGCCAGAAAGATCCCACCCATTGAACCGATGGAAAATAATATAATGATAATGAGCAGGATTTTTTTCATCTCTGTGTCCAATAAGGTTTTAATAAAAAGATTATAACAATCATCAAAATCCAAAAGATAGAAAGGCAAAAGTATATCGGCTTCTCTATTTCAGACAAGCACTAACCCATTTTCTTGCATTCACTTTTGGCATTGATAGAAAAAGTTGGCAACCGTTTCCCAATAATGGCCTTATGAAGCTGATTTGGGATTAACTCTATGGGAGAATAGCCTCCTCATTTTTCAGCAGCAAAACTTATGGCACTTTCCAGTTCAATAAAAAAACAGATAAGTCAGTGGTATAAATCATTGTCTACTCATATTGATGGTTTCATTCCACGCGCCCCGCAACGCCAAATGATCGCTGAGGTTGCCAAGACATTGGCGGATGAAGAAGGGCGGCATTTGGTGATAGAAGCACCAACAGGAGTAGGAAAAACGTTGTCCTATCTGATCCCTGGGATTGCCATCAGTCGGGCAAAACAGAAACCATTGGTAGTCAGTACAGCCAATGTTGCTTTACAAGATCAAATCTATAGCAAGGATTTACCGCTGCTGCGTAAGATTATTCCTGATCTGAAATTTACCGGCGCTTTTGGTCGGGCACGTTATGTCTGTCCGCGCAACTTGGAAGCCATTTGCGCCGCAGAAGGGGAGCAGATTGACTTGATGTTTCTGGTTGAAGACCAGACTGAAATAGCCAATAGTGAAGAGCGGGAACTATGCCGTCGATTGCGTAGTGATTATACGACATTTGTTTGGGATGGCTTACGTGATCACCATAAACTGGCACTGGCAGATTCTCTGTGGACAAAAATTAGTACGGATAAAATGAACTGTCTGGCACGCAATTGTCAGTTTTACTCCCGTTGTCCATTTTTTCTTGCCCGTAGGGAAATTGAAGATGCAGATGTTGTCGTTGCCAATCACTCTTTGGTTATGGCTGCGTTGGAAAGTGAATCTGTTTTGCCGGAAGCAAAAAATCTGTTGTTGGTTCTGGATGAAGGGCACCATATTCCCGAAGTAGCAAGGGATGCCTTGGAAGTTGAAGGGGAAATAACCTTATTCCAACTTAATGGGCAGTTAGATGCATTTATCCGTCATGTAGAACAGTACCTGGTTCAATTCCGACCGACAAAACCGCCTGCTTTGGCAAATATCCCTCGATTGCAGACTCATTGTGCAACAATCCGTGAATACTTTACGGAATTGGCGGAGATAACACAGGCATTATTGCCTGAGCGTGGTGAAGCGGAAGAATACCTATTCGAACTGGGAAAGTTACCGGATAGTTTACTGCTATGCTGTCAGCAATTATTTAAACTCACTGATGGATTGCGTGGTTTGGCGGAAGCGATTTTAAATGATTTAAGTGATCAGACAGCCAAACAAGATATTGTCCGCTTGCATCGTGCTATTTTGCAATCCAGCCGGATATTGGGTTATTTTGAGAATATAACAAGACTGTGGCGTTTGGCTTCACAAGAAGAGTCTTCCCATGCGCCGATATCAAAATGGTTAACGCGCCGCTATGAGAAAAACCAATCACATCTTTATTTTCATTGTGCCGGAATTCGGGTCAGCGAACAATTAACTCAGCTACTATGGCGCACCATTCCTCATGTTGTAGTGACATCGGCCACGTTATGTTCACTAAATAGCTTTTCCCGCATTCAAGAACTTACCGGATTACACCAAAATTATGGTGATCGTTTTATCAGCCTGTCATCACCTTTTGAACATGTGCGACAAGGGCGTTTGGTCATTCCTCAAATGACACAAGAGCCGACCATTCAGCATGAAATGCAGCATCTTGAGGAAATGTCACGTTATTTTCGTTCCCAACTGATGGCAGGGAAACATCGGGGAATGTTGGTACTTTTTAGCAGCCAACGAGCAATGGAAGGGTTCCTGACTTTTGTTACAGACTTGCGGTTGATGTTATTGGTACAAGGTGATCAGCCTCGTTATCGATTAGTAGAAACACATGGCAAGCGTATTGATGAAGGACAAACCAGCATTCTGGTTGGGTTGCAGTCATTCGCAGAAGGATTGGATCTAAAAGGCGATTATCTTTCACAAGTCCATATCCATAAAATTGCATTTCCCCCCGTAACTAATCCGGTGATTATTACTGAAAGCGCATGGTTGAAATCTTTAAAACGTTATCCATTTGAAGTACAGAGTTTACCCAGCGCTTCCTTTAACTTGATCCAACAAGTGGGGAGGCTAATTCGTAGCCATGAGTGTTATGGTGATGTGGTGATTTATGACACTCGGTTATTCACCAAACGTTATGGTTCACGTTTATTGAATTCTTTGCCGGTATTTCCAATTGAACGGCCAAAGGTGCCGTCGGAAAAGGAATTGGCGATAATGAAAAAGGATAAATAACTCAAGGATGGGTTATTTATCCAATCACATTGCATCAGTGTTCCATTCTGATGACTTGGTTTTGATGTATCTTATAATCATTGATCATTAACCCTTGCAAAAAATTCTCATCATGAGGGCTTAAAATAAAATTTTTTTGTCGGCAAAGGATTCGATCTGCGCCCTAAAAAAAGTGATTAATTTTAAATCAATATCATTGGTGGGTTCATCAAAAATATAAACATCAACATCAACATCAACATCTACTATCTAGGCAATTTCATGTAGTTACCCTTGACAGAACCCCAAAAGATTTGCGCAAGCTGGTTGGCGGGAAAAAGACCTTATTATTGCAAACTGGCCGGATCTTTTTCGATGCGCAATAATAATGCCTTCAGGAAAAATCAAACCAATCCAGTTATTGAGTAAGCTTGCTTCTTACCCACGACAAAATGAACTGGCAACAGCCTTACGTGAAGTGAGGTGAGTAGAAAGAACCCTGAGAATATTTGTGGCCTTGCGAAGGAAAAGCTTAGAGTGTCATTTTGCCCCCTACCAGAACCGCCCCCTATTTATAGAAATTTTTACAAGAAAATGTCATTAATCAATGATGCCAATTATATTGATAATCATTTCTATTTGCATTATCGTAATGGCGTTTTCCTTCTCAGGAGTTCATGTCTCTTCCTGATGAACGTTTTGTCAACCAAGCAAGCCACATAATGTTACAGGATATTGTCATTGATGGGAGCGCAACGCTCGGTACCTGATAAACCGAATGTTTAAATCTGTTTACCTGTATGCCACTATAAAAAACGGAAAAACTATAATTCCATGGAATGGGTAAGTATTAAAAATTTAAACCAAAAACTAGTTAAAGGAAAGGAATATAACATGAGCCATATTGCAGCATTGAGAAAAGTCAATAATTTAAAACAAGAATTTGATTTAATAGAAGAAATATGGTCACCGAAGGTGATAGCTCAAACAAACGAATATAAGATAATCATATTACTCGCTGAGGGTGATTTTATGTGGCACACACATGAAGATGAAGACAAGGTGTTTATGGTTATTGAAGGTGAACTTCGTATAGATTTTAAAAATGATCACGTAATAATAAAGCAAGGTGAGTTTTTTGTGGTACCTAAAGGGGAAGAAAGTAAGCCTTCGTCCAAGGAATTAACCAAGCTATTATTAATAGAACCCTATATAATTGCGAATTCAGGCCAATAAATTATTAATAAAAATTGTCAGGTCGTGAATTCAGATAATAAGTGTTACGCGTGATTTGAGATGGAGGTAGGGAGAGCGGCTGATTAGCTCCCCCCTGTTCCTACCACCTACCAGTCGGTGCGGTCAATGTGCTGATTTTTAGAAGCGTACTTTCATACCGATACCCACTTCACGCGGCTCCAGCATGTATCCTGAAGTCCCAGCCTTACGATCGTTGTATTTCTGTGTCGGCGCACGTCTGTCAAAGATGTTATTTCCGTAAGCAAAGAGTTCCAGATAGTTGGTCGGATTATATGATAAACGGAGATTGGACACTAAATAGGAACTGACTCGCAACTCGGGATCGTTCTGGTCATTTGAGAAGTAACGATCTACGTAACGAAGATCGCTACTCAGACGAACTTTTTCGGTGATGTTCCAGTCAGTACCGATATTAAACATGTAGCCAGGCGCTTTAGCGAACTGTTTTCCCTCAAACAAGTTACCTCGATAATCGGCGAATTTTTTGATTTCGGTATGAAGCAATCCAAGTCCACCACGTAGGCGAAGATTGTCCAGCACACGATAATCGGCCCCCAGCTCAAGTCCATAGGTTACCGCCTTATCGGCGTTGACAAGGATAGAACCACCGTTAGGTCTGTCTTTCGTGTAATCCTCTACAGAACTCTGGAACCCCTTATAATCTGTATAAAAGATATTACCGGTTACCAGTAATCGATTATTGAGCGCGTTACCACGCGCAAACAACTCATAATTCCAAGCCTTCTCTGGAGCGAAGGTGTAATAGGAATGCCCAGAGAAATTCACACCTGTACCACCCGGCGCATAGCCTTTGCTTATCAGAGTACCGATGGTTATATCGTCAGTAACGTCATAGGCGAGAGAAACTTTCGGCAGAATAGCATGGAATCCTTTGCTATATTCATGATAAACGCCGGGCACATAGCTGGTGACCCCTTTATGCTTAACCAGGTCATATTGATAACGTAAACCGCCAGTCAGAGTCCATTTTTCCGCAAAACGCCTGGTAGTCTCTGAGAAAAGACCGACACTGGTATTAGTCAGATCGGCATCTGCCTTGCCCAACTGATTATCAAGCACATTCGTGGCCTTATCACGCGAATAATAGAGCCCTGTCACTCCACTCCAAATTGAATATTCATCACCAAAATTCAAACGTATTTCGTTGGAAACATTGTTCGAATCGCGATTTGCGATACCTGGAATTGCCTTCGTGAAAGTGTAACGGTACTTCGATGCAGAATATTGGAGCTGGTTGGAGAGCACCATATCGTTTTCGAATGTATATTGAAGATCTAAGATGCCGACATCACTGTTGGTCTTGGCTCTGTTGGTGCTTAGCGTCAAGTTATTCAAATCACGGTAGGGTAATGACGCCGACTCACTGTCAGGATTTTTTGCGGCCATATGGGAGTAGGTCAGTTTGGCCAACCAAGGGCTATCCAGCGGTTGCCAAAGTGCCTTAACGCGGACATCCAGATTTTCGAAATCTTTGTTCATATCAGAATCAGAGAAACTGGGGTTGGTATATTTAATGAACGTATTTCTGCCGCTGTAATCCATGGCGAGGCGTACTGCGAGATCGTCTGTCAATGGGCCATTGACAGTAAAGGAAGCACGTTTCTTTTGGTGGCTTCCGTACAAAATCTGCCCATCGAATTCGGGGGTAAAGGTGGGATCATTAGTCTTGACAATCACCGCACCGGCGATGCTATTTGCCCCCTGTGTCGTCGTTTGTGGGCCTCGGAATACTTCTACTGAATTCACGTCCCAAACAGGCCCTCTCCCCAAACTAAATTCAGCGGAGCTGATATAACGTCCATCAACACTGATGGTCGCTCGCGGTATGGGTTTGGAAAGAAAAGTATTCCCTCCTACGAGAGGCCCGTTTGTCTCAATACCGCGAATACTCGGCGCACCTGTACTGCTAGTGTAAAGCACATTGGGTGTACCCTGCAAAATATCAACGATAGTTGTCGCCTCAGGCTTACTCTGTATCTCCTGCCCGGAGATAACCGTGACTGAGCTTGACGTTCTCTGCAGAGATCTTTCTGTTTTTTCACCCGTTACCGTGATGACATCGGCGTCATCGCTCCCCGTTTTGTTTTTCTCTGCTTGAGTCAAAGCGGTAGCTTGTCCCCCCAAGGACGATAAGGAAAACAAAATCGCACTGCTAAGTAACACTTTTCTGCGCGAAAAAAGCAGATTCCCCATCTTTATACCAATAGGCGTGACTGTCTTTATAGATTTAATTCTCATTATCATTATCATTATCATTAACGTTCACAGGCTGCCAATATTATGTTAACCTTCACATTTGTCAATTGTATATTTGTCAGTTCGCTTCAAATACGGCAGCCACTGCAACGCACATTCTGCGGGCAGCATTAGTCCTCCTATGTGGCATTTAATGGATATTGGCTCGTATTAATGCATTGTGAAAAACGACAGCTCAGTTTGATAAAACGAGAAAATCCATGTTGAATATTGATTCAGGAAAGTTATCGCACGTATCTGACAACCGGAAGACTATCGCAGCGCATGAAAAAGACACCAGAGACACTATCAATAATTCAATGCCGTATGCAGATGTACCATTCGATCTTATTCAACAATCGTTGGGGATGACACCTGAGAATGACCTAATCTTCGACGTTTATATTCAGATTCATGCCAATAATGTGCTGAATGATGCCCTTAAAACCCCGCCTGGTAGCGATATACGCTACTGGCAAATCGATTCCGATAAAAAAGCATCCATGTTCGGTCTTAAATTCGAAATTATGGAAGATGTTAATGAACCACCCATTATGGATGTGATTCGGTCAGGGGCGGTTTGTTATCTGACCGAGCCATATAACCCTACTCCGCTCTGAAAGAGAAAACGTTATGCGATCTGCTATTACTGTCATATTACTGTGCTTGATGGGGACATCGGCCTTTGCTGCAACGCGGCAGGTCACGGATACTATGGGACGGGAAGTCGTTATTCCTGAGGAACCCCAACGTATTGTGGTGATGAGCGAGCCAGCTATCGGTCTGCCCCTAATGGAACTGGGAGTTCAACCGGTCGGCAGTTATGGTCGTTCGGAAGATGGCACCTATCAGTTTGGTGCAGATTTCGTCGATGCTGTGCTCGGTGAAGGATACACAAAACCACAAGGTATCAGTGCTGGTCGGGAGATCGATCTGGAAAAACTTTACGCACTTAAACCCGACCTTATTATTGGAACAGAATTCGATATCGACAAGGTAAAACAGCTTTCAACGGTGGCTCCTGTTTATCTGCAAAATTTCCTTTCTGGAAAATTCCATCATTTCAATATTGAAGAAAATTTGGCCAGACTTACCGGGCGTGAGCAGAATTTTCAAGAACGGCGGGATATGTATTTACAACGCGTAGCGGAAACGCGCGAACTTTTGCCGGAAAATCCGGCTAATAAGACCTATCTACCTATTCTTGTAACAGATCAGATCAATGTCGTCGGAGAAGCAACTGGTTTCACTCAAGCATTGGAAGATCTTGGTTTCACCCGCTTGAATCTCTCGGCACAAGGCGGTCTTTCTGCCCCCTCATCTCAATTACTTTTACAGTTGAGTGCCGACAAATTAGGCGAACTCAATCCGGACGTTCTGGTAGTACTCAACAGTTGGGGCAGCAAGGAGCACGATGAGAACGCTATTCGTTCCGCACTCGATCGGATTGTGCCTGGATGGGCTCATTATATGAAACCCGCTAGCGAAAAACGGATTATTTTTCTTAATGCAGGCAAAGTTTTTACCCCCACGTTTGCCAGTGCGGAACATACTCTCAGAGCCGTGGGAGAATGGGCTAAGACAAAGCAATAAAATGATCTCGTCCGCCAGAGGCTGTGTGAATGCAACTTATTTTTATACTTGCTCCTATTAATCAGGATTTTTCAATCAAGTGAATAAGTGATGAGAGAATTAACGTCAATGCAGGCAGCCTGCTGGGTTGGGCGAGAACTATTCCCGGAGGAAACACTTTGTTATTCAAAATATACGCATTATTCGGTGGCAAAAATCGCCAAATTACTGCGTATCAAATCTTGTTTAGTAGAATCCTTACCCACTATATCGATTCTATCTGTGTCTCCGGGTAAAAATGATAATTTCCTCCATTACTTGCGGGATTGTTGTTGCAAAACGGAAAAACGTTGAACGTATTACAGTCGATGTTGATTACATTTCGGCTCAGGACAAGATCATCTCAGGTTCATGTAATGGCCAGACACCACTGATGATGTGGGCGTCCATTCGCAGTCACTCGTTTGCCGATTGGCAGCGCCGCGCCACCACGGCACATCATCACGACAGTAGTAAAATCGATGCATTAATCAATAATGTCATTGCTGAATCGCGCCAGATAGTCCAAATGCAGGATGCTGTCATGTGAGAGGTAAAAACAACTACATTGGGGCTTACCTTGTGATTTTGGTATGCTAGCCAAATCATAACTATTACACTGTAATTTATTTTATATAAGATAAACTGAAGGAGCCTTTGGTGCTTACAGCAAAAAATATCACCGCAACTTACGGCAAGAAAACCGTATTGCATGATTTGTCAGTAGACTTTGCCCAAGGGCGCATCACTGCACTCGTCGGGTCTAATGGCTGCGGTAAGTCGACACTGCTGAAGTCCATCATGGGTTTCATCCCACTGAAAAGTGGAGAAATTCTGTTGGAAGGTAAACTGATTACAGGGATAGGTCGCAAAGCGCTGGCTCGAAAAATCTCTTATCTGCCGCAGGAATGCCACTGCCCGGATTACATGACGCTGGGAGAGTTGATCGAGCTGGCAGCTTGTGGGCGTAATTCGTTTTTCGGCGGGCCATCCTCGCGGGATCGCAAATTGTTTCATGATGTACTGGAAATCGTCGGCTTAGCCGATAAGGCAGGCTCTCAAGTCAACTCCCTTTCAGGAGGGCAACGCCAGCGCGCTTGGGTGGCGATGGTGCTTGCACAGGACACTGACATCATTCTTATGGACGAGCCAGTGAACCACTTAGATATCAAATATCAATACACGGTGCTTAAACTGGTTCGCGATCTCTCACTCCAGCACGGAAAAACCATCGTTGTAGTATTACATGATTTAAATCTAACAACGACTTTTGCCGATGATGTTGTGATGCTGAATACTGGCAACGTTATTGCTGCAGGTGCTGTCAATAAAACGATAACGGTAGATAATATCCAGCGCGTATTCGATATTCCGGCCGATATTTTCAGTTACAACGGTAGCCTTATCTGTCAGCCTTATCCGGGCATAAACCACCCTGGAAATCAGTCCGGAGTATGGCGATGAAATCCAGTCTGTTCTTTATATTCGCGTCTTTTGTATTGCTGCTGATCTTTTTTTCTAGTCTCTCTTTTGGCGTGAATATTGCGTCAGTTTCGCAAATTTATGCGGCATTAACACAGTCCGAACCGCAAAACTATGAGCAGGCAGTTATTTTATACCAGCGACTGCCACGGGCTTTGATTTCTGTTTATGTCGGTGCGGTGATGGCATGCAGTGGTCTCGTCTTTCAGGGGCTTATCCGCAATCCACTGGCCTCCTCATCAACATTGGGAATCAATGCCGGCGCAACACTGTTTGTCATAATAGGTGCAATCAGCTTTGAGTTCGATCTGACATTGCAAGGCATAGCAGCTCTTGTCGGCGGGTTATTCGGCTTTCTGTCATCTCTTGCAGTATCTCGCCTGGCGGGCGTTAACGGCGTTTCTCGCGACTTGCTACTGATACTGTCAGGCACATTAATAGCGATGCTTTATCTTGGGATAAGCAATGCTGTTCTTCTTGCCTATCCTGCATTACGAACCGAATATTTGAGCTGGTTAGCAGGGGCTATCAATCATGCCTATATCACAAGACTTCACCATTTCTGGTGGTTCGGTATACTGGCCTTGATGGTACTTTTATTACTGGCACGTCCACTGACACTTATTCTGCTCGGTTACGAAAAGGCGCTTTCGATTGGCGCGAATGCAGCACTTGTTTCACGCATTGCGCTGATTGCAGCCATAGTTGCATCCAGTTCTGCCGTTGCCATATGCGGTCCGATTGGTTTCGTGGGACTGGTTGTACCCCATATTGTCAAGCCTCTGGTTGGTCAGAATTTTATGCTGTCGCTGCCAGCTTGTGCTCTAACGGGGGCAAGTATCTGCTTGATTGCCAATCTCTGTGCGCAGACACTCTTCCAGCCTTATGTCATACACACCGGCATTCTAATGGATTTTTTGGGGGGATTGTTTTTTATCTGGATTATCAGAAAGCGCTATCTTTCAGCAACATCGGAGAGATCGTTATGAACTTCGGTCAGGCAACAGATGGACAAAGGGTATTACGTTTCGATAACGGATTGCAGATGCGTACCCGCGATATAAAAGTCGGTTTATGCCTATTTACCATCACGATCATACTCGTGGCTATTTCTTTAAACGTCGGGATTACGAACGTTGGTATACGTGAATTCACGCATATGCTTTTCGGATACTCCCTTGAGCACCATCAGTTTTATGCACTCTGGGTTGTACGAATACCTCATATTTTATTGGGACTGATGGTAGGTTGGTGCGCAGCCCTTGCCGGTGCTATTTTGCAGCCGATTGCTCGCAATCCGCTGGCCGACCCCGGCCTTTTTGGCATAAGTCAGGGATCTATGACGATGATCATAGTCTTACTGGCGTTTGTTCCTTCCGCACCTAAGATGTTGATCGTCCTTGCTGCACTAGTTGGCGGACTGATTGTTGCGTTGTTTTTGACCTTGCTCGTCGGCAATAATCGCGCAAGTGGCTTGGCAATTTTACTGATGGGGATTGCTGTCTCATCCGTTCTTAGTTCTGTCAGTTCTTTTCTTATTCTCTATCTTCCGACAGAGTTATCCTTGAATCTTGCTGGATGGATGCAAGGATCGTTGTTTCAGGCCAGTTGGTCAATTATTGCATCATTTATGCCATTATTCTTATTGAGTATTATCGGAATTCTGATCACTGGCCCCGCTTTAAACCGCTATGAGCTTGGAAACGAACTTGCTATGTCCCTTGGGGAGCCTATCAAATATTCCCGTCCGTTGCTGATGATATTTGCTGTCCTGCTAAGCGCAGCATCTGTCACTGCAGTAGGGCCATTGAGCTTTCTGGGAATATTGGCGCCGCATCTGGCCAGCTTTATTTCATCGGCCACAGGCCGCGCCCGACTGTTTCTTTCCGCTTTGGTGGGCGGCAATCTTGTCGTCACTGCGGATATTATGACGAAAACAGCACCCGCAGGAGTCTTTCTCCCTGTCGGGTTGAGTTTCACACTTATTGGCGTGCCCCTGTTCATCCTGACGATGCGGCTGAGCGCACTACGTAAACGCTGAATATCTTGGGCGTAATATCAATTTATTGAATTATGTATAATTACACCGGATGCACGACCAGTTAGTGAAATTCAGAATCTCGCAAATCAATGCGTTGCATGGTTTGCTACTGGAATTTGGTGAAACCGTGCATAAGGGAAGAGCTTAAATGATTGACAGGTATTTCAAAGAGAACGATGCCTGTCAACGGCTAGCCACCATTCCAGGTATTGGGCCAGTGATCGCCACAACTATTGTCAGCCGTGTTGGCGATCCTGGCCTGTTGTTCTTTATGGGTATACCTAAACAAGACGGCGTAATGAGACACGCCTTATAATCTTTATTAGTTCAGGTGTTTCATAGCAAATTTAAATACCATCAAATATAAAATCTATTGCAGCCTTAATCCGGTTACGGTATTGCGTGGCATCGCAAAATTTTGCACCCAAGACATGAACAGATATGCTTGCCAGCTCATGAGTCATTACAGCGTATTCTTTGTCGTCTATAAGTCTGACCAGGGGAATCATTCGATCTGGACGACGGTTGTCTGGATATTTTTCAATAGGCAGTAGTGGAATAACAATTCGGCGGTTTAACTGTCCTATAATGTCGCTCGTTACGTCCAGCAACAGCGGGTAAACGGCAGTTCTTCCAATATTATGATAAACGGTGAATTGCATAGTTAAAACGTCCTGTATTCATCACTGAAACAGCCATGTTCATCATGGAAACGGTTTAATGCCTCTAGAGCCTCCGTGTTCTCTTCTTGCCATTTCCTCGCCTCATAATGACGTAATTCAGCATCCAGAGCAGCGGAAAGTGTTGCACTAAAATTGATACCCGCTTCACGTGCCCGACTCAGTAAACTTCGTTCTATAGTCATTGTTACGCTCTGTGTGTTTCTTTGTTTTGCTGTCATGGCTTATCTCCATCATCAATTCCACGTGTAGGATACACGGGCATCTGCACGAAGTATAGTTCTAAAAAGCCAGAGGTTCGGTGATAGTACAGATACCGATATTTGCATTATCATCACACATTGTGCTCACGTTTTTACTTGCCATATGTATTGTCATCCCGGCCACAGTGAACGTCACCTGCCAGCGCGCCCAAACATGAGTAACAATTTGCGCGGTCGTGTGCATCAAATTTACCGTCAGATATGCAACTAATTCTGTCGTTTGTTCAGCAGATAAACGGCTTTCAGAGCCGCTATTTTCAGGAGCGAGTTTTTCCTCAGAGAAATAATCCTTCAGATTCAGGTGCGTTTGCTGATGAAATTACATGTCCATGATCTGAGATGAATGAAAAATCAAGCATCTTCAATTACGATAGGTATAGTGACTTTATTGGTTGATTTTATTTATATCTTTAAATTTTATTATCTACCCTTTTGAAGATTAATTTTAGTAAGGCTATATACCCGTCATTATTAAGGTACTAAATACCTTCAATAACGACGGGTATACATCACCGAATTTAACTTACAGACTTCTGAAATCACACTTATTTAATAGCGTTGAAGTTATATCATATCTATTGGTGCATACATTCGCTATATACCTCTTTAAGGCAATATTGATATTTTTTATGATGTTTAATATGCTTGGAACATATAATTAGTGCGCGTGCTTCGCATTGTTCAGATTTATTATGCAATTTTGCTTCTGTTGCAAATGTATTCCAGGATGTTAATAGCAGAATAGCTGTGCATAGAGTAAGTGAAGTCTTCATCTTGTACCCTCTATATAAACTTTAATATTTTCAATGTTTTTATTCTGTATCAGAATAAAAACCCATTTATCATAAATTCTCTTGGCTGAAATTCCAATCTATTTAGTGATTTTCTGGAGCTTCGTCTATGAATTATGTATTTAATAGATTGATTTTCTAAGTGATATTGCTATTTTTTTGGCGGAAAAACTTAATTGGCAGTGGTAATGGTTAGTCTCCTGACTCAATATGAGCGATACTATCCGATTTTAATCCCATTAATAAAAAAGGATAAATAATATAAAAATTAATATTATTTATCCTTTAAGCAAGAATAGGATTGTAACTGTTATTTATCTATTTTTTTCAGGAAGCAGGTTTTCAGGACTAATCCCTTAATTTTATCGGCATTGCATTCAATCTCATCTTCGCGGTGAGTCAGGCGGATGTTTTTGATCAGCGTGCCGCGTTTCAGCGTTTTGGAAGTCCCTTTGACTTTCAAGTCTTTGATAACCTGTACTGAATCACCGTCGTTCAGTAATGTGCCGTTAGAATCTTTGACTTCGATATCCATCTTATAGAATCCTCATGTTTATTTTTAAATCAAACAGGGATTATAGAGAGAAAAATGATTTTTTTAAAGGCTTGCGGGATTTTTAAGGTTATAACTTCTTTTTTTAATGTTTTTTCCATCAATAATGGGCATTGATGGAAAAAAAGCCACAGATGTGGCCTTAACATAATGAAGAATAATATTTTTATTTTATTGCTCAATATTTGCTTCGATAAGCCATAAAAATTTGTCGAGATCACGGGATGCTGCGGTAAACATATCCGCAGTGTCTTCATCTTCTGCATCAACAATCGCCTGACGGATATCATTAGCAACGACAGCATAACGATCTGCCAGTGCCTTTAGATGATCTTGTACACTATGAATACCTATTGGGTAGCTTTCCAGTGTGGTACGTTTATACACTTCTTGAACAGTGCCCAGCGCCGTTCCACTTAATTGAACAGCTCGTTCTGCAAATGTGTCAAAATGATCCGTAATGGAATGACGAAAATCATCCAGCATTTCATGAATGGCGATGAAATTGCGGCCACGCATGTTCCAGTGAGCCTGTTTAGTCAACATGGATAGATCGATAAATTGGGTTACCATATGATTTAAGGCAGTAATCGTTCTCTGTTTAATACCTTCATCAAGATTGTTTCGGGTATAAATCAGGCCAGAAGGTTGGGTTTTGATTAATTTTGCTGTATTCATCATAATGCTCCTTTAATTCTGAGTAATGAGTTATCTCATTAGATAGAATAAATTTAGTTGATCATCTGCCGGAAGTCATATTGCTTATCTCTATCGAATTAATAGTTATTATATTGGTCGGTAACATATTGATAATTTGTGAAAATAAAAAACCAGAGAATGAAATTCTTTCTCCGGCTTCAATAAATCATATCAATTTTTCTAAATTCATTATTCTATTTTTTCTATTTTAGTTTTTCGCTTAATAGTCGAAGTGGAGCCTATAGAAGCACAAATAATGCAAAAGAGAGCAATCCATTGAGTTTTTGTCAAATGCTCATTAAGGAAAATGATGCCTGATAATGCTCCTAATGCAGGTTCAAGGCTCATTAATGTCCCAAATGTTTTGGCTGGCAGGCGAGTAAGTGCAATCATTTCCAGAGTGTAAGGAAATGCGGTGGATAAAATGGCGATCCCCAGAGCAATAGGCAGCAGAGAAGTATCGAACAGTAGTTCAGGGCCAGTCTGTATTAATCCGATTGGGAAGAAGATAAAGGCAGCAATAAGTGAACCGATAGAGACTGTCGCGGCACCATAGCCCGCACCAGCACGTTGCCCAAAGATAATATAAAGTGCCCAAAAAACGCCGGCTCCCAGTGCGTACACAATACCGACAGGATCGAGTGTATTGATGCTATTCCCGATTGGCAGCAGGAAGCTTAATCCGGCAATGACCAGGGCAATCCAGAGAAAATCGAGCGGGCGGCGGGAAGAAAACATGGCCACCGCTAAAGGTCCGGTAAACTCAAGCGCAACGGCAATGCCGAGCGGAATTCGGGATAAGGACAGATAAAACAGATAGTTCATTGCTCCCAGGGAAATGCCATAGGCGAAAAGGGGGAGTAATGAAGAACGCTGAAATTTCAGTCGCCACGGTTTAAAAATCAAAAATAGAATAATCGTTCCTAATGCAAGTCTCAGAGCTGTGACACCAGGCGCACCAATGACAGGAAATAATGTTTTAGCCAGTGAGGCTCCAGCTTGGATTGATGTCATTGACAGTAACAATAAAATCACAGGAAGCAGTGGAAAAGAAGCTGCCCGATGTTTGGAAAGAGACATTTAAAAAAACCTCAGTTACAACGTATTATTTAAGAGATGCCATCTTCGCAGTGAAACAGATATAACTCAACAGTATTCTCAGTTGCATGTTTGTTAATAGAGAGTTTTGTGTCTTTACCAGAAGGTTTGACACATTGGAAGAATTCAGTGGGGGGGACTTGATCGTTTTAATAATTATATTATTTTGTTGGTGGAAATTTATACTAATTCATTGAAAATAACCGAGAGAATCTAATGATAATAAGAACGGCTACTATGCAGGATATTGAGGATATTTTATCTCTTTATAGTGTATTGTTCAGTGAAATGGCGGCATTGCAGCCGGATAGGATGCAAGCGGCTGAACAAGACAGGAATTTTATTGCTTCCAATATCAATAACGATAAGTTTCACTTATTAGTTGCAGAAGATGAGAATGGCAGCATCAGAGGTTTTGCTATTGCTCAAGAGCAAAAGACGCCTCCCTTTAATTGCCTGGTTCCGAGAACTTATGGTTAACGCGATGCTCGACTTTAACATCTTATAACGTTGGCTTGTTGAAGCCAGTCGCGTTGACTTTTACCTTGTTTAAAATTGGCAAAAATACCCAACGTGTGAGAAAGAAGTTTTCTAGCAATTCG